>DASTYU010000092.1:0-3495 GCA_035764655.1 Candidatus Limnocylindrales bacterium | reverse complement strand
CGGAGCGGATCCTGCCGAACCCGGGTCTGCTCTAGGAGGCGGTCAGGAGGCCGCGCCGGCCGGGACCTGCGCCGCCGCGGGGTTCTCGATCGGAACCCCGACCAGGCTGCCGTACTCGGTCCAGCTGCCGTCGTAGTTGCGGACGCGCTGGTAGCCAAGCAGCTCGTGGAGGACGAACCACGAGTGGCTCGAGCGCTCCCCGATCCGGCAGTAGGCGATGATGTCCTTGTCGGCGGTGATGCCCTTGCCCTCGTACAGGGCGGCGAGCTCCTCGCGACTCTTGAACGTGCCGTCCTCGCGGACCGTCTGGGCCCACGGGATGGACGCGGCGCCCGGAATGTGCCCGGCGCGCTGAGCCGTCTCGCTCATGCCCGGCGGGGCGATGACCTCGCCGTTGAACTCGGCCGGCGAGCGCACGTCGACCAGGGCCAGGTTCGGGTCCCCGAGTCGGGGCAGGACGTCGTCCCGGAACGCGCGCAGGCTGAAGTCCGGATCGCCGAGCTGGATGCCGGTCGGCGAGTAGCTCGGGACGTCGGTCGTGACGGGAAGGCCGTTGTCGAGCCAGTACTTGCGCCCGCCGTTGAGGATGCGTACGTCGCGCAGCCCGAACAACCTCAGCTGCCAGTACGCCCAGGCGGCGAACCAGTTGTTGTTATCGCCGTAAAGCACGATCGTGGTATCGGGACCGATACCGCTCTGCGAGAGCAGCTCGCTGAGGTCCTCCTTCGTGGCGATGTCGCGGCGGATACCGTCAGCGAGCTGACTTGTCCAGTTCCAGCCGACGGCCCCGCGAAGGTGGCTCTGCTCGTAGGCGGTGGTGTCGACGTCGACCTCGACGAAGCGGACGTTCGGGTCGCTGAGATGCTCCTCGGCCCAGTCGGCGTCGACGAGCGCGCTCGGGTTCGCGTAATCGTGGTGACCCACAGGTGACCTCCTTGCGATGTGACGACGGGTGACGCTACGTGGGAAGTGGGCTTGATCGGATCCGGGGATCGCACGGATCTCGGTCGCTGAGGCCTTGCTTTCAGCGGCGAAGACCCTTTACGACGTCGTTCGCGGCTCAGCCATCGGCCGTCGGGTGGTCCCGTCGGCTGAACTCGGCCAGCCGCCGGCGACAGGACTCCGCTTCGCGCTGCGCCTGGCGGACGATCCACGGATCGACCCGGCTCGAGTCCTCGACGGTGAGCGTCGACCCATGCTGCCCGTCCTCGAGCACGATTCCGGAAGTGTTGCGGTAGTCGGCCATCCAGTTCGCCTGGAGCTGGACCGCAACCGCGAGTACCGCGTCCTGCGGGAACAGCCAGTCGAGATACGTCGCGTTGAGCCGGTCGGCGATATCGGCGATGCGGGCCGGGCGCCCCCGCTCGATGCGTGCCAGCAGGTCGATCACGCGGACCGCAGTGAACGGATCGCCGGCTTCGGCGAGGGTCGGCGGGCTGATCGACGGGTCGGGCAGGCCGGGCGGCGCGGGTCGCAGCGGCCCGAGGCCGATGGTCCCGGTGGCGGTGTCGGGCACGGGCACCTTATCTCCGAGTGAACCACTAGGGATTGGCGACTGTACCACCGCAGCCCGACGCGGTCGAGCGAATGAACCTTCATCCCCCGATAGCCGGTCCGCAACACAGAGCGGGCATCCTTGTACGGACATGCATGCCGCCGAAGATCCGCCCACCCCGTCAACCCCCGCCCTTTCGCCCGCGCCGAAACGCCGGCGTCCCGGTTTGCGCGGCCCTGCGACCGGATTGCTTATCGCCGGGGTGTTCGTGGCAGGCGTCGGAGTCGGCCGGTTCGTGCCCGTCGCGAACGACGTCGGCTCGCCGGCCGCGAGCCCGGACGCGGCTGCCGGTCCGACCGGCGGCGCCATCGACGACTTCGGCCTGGTCCGCGAAGCGTGGGACCTGCTTCACGAGAAGTACGTGGGACGCGACACGCTGGACGATCGCGACCTGGCATATGCCGCGATCGACGGCCTGACCGAGGCCGTCGGCGACACCGGACACACCGATTTCATGACGCCAGAGGAGCGCGCGTCGCGCAACGATGCCCTGTCCGGCTCCTACGTGGGGATCGGTGTCCAGCTCGACGCGACCGATACCGGCGAGCCCCTGATCGTGACGGTGTTCCGCGACAGCCCCGCCGACAAGGCCGGGCTCCGAACGGGCGACATCATCCTGGAGGTGAACGGCGTTCCGGCGGCTGACAGGAGCACGAGCGATGTCGTGGAACAGATCCGCGGCGAGGCCGGCACGGAGGTCGAGCTCACCGTGCGAGCGGGCGAGGGCGGCGCGCCTCGGACGCTGAAGATCGTGCGCGGCGAGGTCGAGATCGACGCCGTCTCGTCGACGGTCGTGCCGGGCACGACAACCGGCCTGCTTCGAATCGAGCAGTTCTCCAATGGTGCCGCCGATGACGTGCGGACGGCCCTGGAGCAGCTCCGGAAGGACGGCGCGGACCGCCTCGTCCTCGACCTTCGCGGCAACCCGGGCGGCTACGTCGGCGAAGCGGTCGGGATCGCCAGCCAGTTCCTCACGTCGGGCACGGTCTACGTCGAGCGCGACGCGGCGGGCAAGGAGAAGGCAACTCCCGTCTCGCCCGATGGCGCGTGGACGGACCTTCCCGTGATCGTGCTCGTCGACGAGGGCAGCGCTTCGTCGTCGGAGATCGTCGCGGGGGCGCTGCAGGACAACGACCGGGCGCAGGTCGTCGGTGCGACGACGTTCGGGACGGGCACCGTCCTTGGCGAGTTCGCGCTCGAAGACGGCTCGGCGCTGCGCATCGGCACGGTGGAGTGGCTGACGCCCGACGGCCGCCGAATCTGGCATGAAGGGATCGAGCCCGACGTGCCTCTCGCCCGTGCCGCGCAGACATTGCCGACCCTGCCGGACGATCTCCGGGACGTCGGACCCGCGCGCGTCAAGGCCGTCGCCGACGCCCAGCTCGATCGGGCGCTGGAGCTGATCGAAGCGGAGTAGCGGCCGGTCACGCCGCCTGCAGGACGGCCGGGGCCTGCTCCCGGCGGCGGATCATCAGCGCCGCGAAGCCTGCAACGATCGCGATCCAGCCGGCCGCCACGAACGCGGCCGCGTAGTCGCCGACGCTTTCGCGGACGATGCCGGCCACCCACGCGGCGATCGCGGCGCCGAGCATGTGCGCCGCGAAGACCCAGCCGTATACCACGCCCACGTTGTGTGCCCCGAAGCGGTCGGCGGCCAGCGCGACGGTCGGCGGAACCGTGGCGATGTAGTCGAGGCCGAACAGGATCGCGAACGCGCCGATGGTCATCGTGTCGTGGACGAAGGGCAGAAACAGCAGGCTTACGCCGCGGAACGTGTAGTAGACCAGCAGGAGCTTGCGCGGGTCGTAGCGGTCCGTCAGCCAGCCGCTCGCGATGGTCCCGATGAAGTTGAAGATGCCCATCAGCGCCAGCGCCGACGCGGCCGCGGCCTGGCTGAATCCGTGCTCCACGGCGTGCGGGATGAAGTGCTGGCCGACGAG
>DASTYU010000091.1:0-53857 GCA_035764655.1 Candidatus Limnocylindrales bacterium | reverse complement strand
CGGCCAGCGTCTCGTCGCCGGTCGCCACGTAGACGATGTCGAACAGCACCGCCGACGCGAACAGGCCGAGCGGCAGCACGACCAGCATCGGGTGGATCGGGTGACCAAGGAGCTTGAGCCGGCTTTCCATCGAGGTGCGCCTTTCGAACGGTTCGAGCCGAAACCGAGCATGCGCGAACGACCGCGCGCTGCTGCCTCAACCTGTCCGAAACGGCTACCAGTCCCGTTGCAGATCAGGGCACCACGCGAAAGACCACGAAATCGGACACCCGAATGACCCACAGCGGCAGCCGGATCACCCACGGCACGAGGCGCCGCGACGGGTCGTGCAGGAACTCCGGCGACGCGAGGTGGATCGGATCGGAGCGCGGCGACTGGAACGTGCACTCGCCTGCCGCAAGCACGTTCTTCAGCCACTGCGTGCGCTCGCCGTAGGTCAGCGCGATGACGGCCCGATCACCGCGGCGGAACAACATGATCGGCGTCCTGTATGCCCGACCCGATATCCGGCCAACGTGCCCAAGCCAGCCGAAGCCAGGCAACCGGACGAGGATCGGCCCGATGATCCGGTTCGTGTAGCGGGTATTGAATCTCCCGAGCCAGAGCGGCATTGGCATGCCGGATGCCCTACTCGACGCGCCGCTCGGCGACCTCGGTCGCCAGCCGTTCGGCCAGGTCCTCCCAGCCCACCGTCTCCTGGGGCGCGTCCTTCGCGGCACCACGTCGCCGAACCGTGGCCGACCGCGCCTCCACCTCGCGATCGCCGAGCACCAGCATGACCGGCACCTTCTGCTCCTGGGCCATGCGGATCTTGTTCTGCATCCGGTTGTCGGATGCATCGACGTCCACGCGGAGGCCGCGCTCCCTCAGCACCCCAGCCAGCTCCTCGCCCGCTGCGACATGCCGATCGGCGATCGGGATGACCGTCACCTGGACCGGCGAGCACCACAGCGGGAACGCGCCCGCGAAATGCTCCGTGAGCACGCCGATGAACCGCTCGAGCGAGCCGTAGACCGCGCGGTGGATGGCCACGGGCCGCTGCTGCTGGCCGTGCTCGTCGACGTACCACAGGTCGAACCGCTCGGGCAGCATGACCCGGTCGACCTGGATGGTCGCGGTCTGCCACTCGCGGCCCAGCGCGTCCTCGATCTGGATGTCGATCTTCGGGGCGTAGAAGGCGCCGTCCTTCGGCTTTTCCCGGTAGTGCATGTCCGACCGCTCGAGCTCGGCACGCATCAACGCCTCGGTCTCGGCCCACACTTCGGGGTCGCCGAGCGCCTTGTCGGGGCGCGTGCCGAACGTCAGCCGCGGCTCGAGGCCGAACCACGAGTAGGCCTCGCGGATCTCGCCCATCAACCCCTGGATCTCGGGCCCGATCTGGTCGGGCCGCACGAAGATGTGCGCGTCGTCTGTCACGAAATGGCGGACCCGCGTCAGGCCGGACAGCACACCGGACAGCTCGTTCCGATGGAGCACGCCGTATTCGGACAAGCGCAGCGGCAGCTCCCGGTACGAGCGCACCCGCGAGCGGTAGATGAATGTCGACTCGGGGCAGTTCATCGGCTTGAGGCTGAACGTCTGCCCCTCGGCCTCGAACAGGAACATGTTCTCGCGGTAGTGCTCCCAGTGGCCCGACCGCTCCCACAGTTTCTGCGCGACGAGCGGCGGCGTGTACACCTCCTGGTAGCCGCGCCGCGCCTGCAGCTCTCGCATCGCGCCGCGCAGCGTCTGGTAGAGCGTCCAGCCCCTCGGGTGCCAGAACGCGGCGCCGGGCGACACGTCGTGGAACGAGAACAGGTCGAGCTGGATGCCGAGCTTGCGGTGGTCGCGCTTCTTCGCCTCCTCGCGACGCCACAGGTAGCGGTCGAGGTCCTCCTGCGTCTCCCAGACCGTGCCGTAGATCCGCTGCAGCGCGGGCCGCGACGAGTCGCCGCGCCAGTAGGCACTCGAGACCCCGAGGAGCTTGAACGGGCCAATCCTGCCCGTCCTCGCAACGTGCGGCCCCTTGCACAGGTCGATGAACGCCCCGTGCTCATACACGGACGTTGGCGGCATCGGCGTGCCGTCGCGCTCCGACCTGGCCGCCAGATCGTCGAGGATCTCGACCTTGTACGGCTGACCGTGCTCGGCGAAGAAGGCCCGCCCCTCCTCGGGCGGCAGCTCGCGCCGCACGAACGGCTGGTTCGCGTTGATCGACTCCGTCATCCGCGCTTCGATCGCCGGCAGGTCGTCGGGCGTCAGCGGCCGGGGTACCTCGAAGTCGTAGTAGAAGCCGTCCTCGATCGCCGGACCGATGCCGAGCTTCGTACCGGGGAAGAGGGCGAGCACCGCCTCGGCCATGACGTGTGCCGCCGAGTGGCGCATCGCATCGAGCTCGCTATGGGCGCCCGCGTCGAGCAGTTCATCCGCGGAGCCGCGCTCGGGCGCGACGAACTCCTCTTCCACTTCTTCAGCGACCGCGACGTCATGCTCGACCATTCGATGCCTCCGTGAATCACGAAACCTCTCGTCCTGCGACAGGACGAGAGGCTCATCGGCGCTCCCGCGGTTCCACCCGCCTTCGTGGCAACTCGGACGCTGCCACGCGCTCGTGCCGCGCTAACGGGCGGACCCGGGCCGGTTCACCGGCCGCTCACGGGTGGTACCTCGCTCGGTTCGTCGCCGGGCTTCCAGCCGTGGCCCGGCTCTCTGGTGACGCCGTTCGAACGAAGCGCATCCCGATCGATGCGTTTCTGCGAGCATGCTACCCCATGCATGCGGCAATCACCTTTGCGACCGCCGACGGGAGGACGACGCACTCGCCGCTGGTCGAGGCCGTGGCTCAGGCGTCGGGCCAGGACAGGTGCAGCAGGTAGAAGTCGACCACAACCCGGGTTGGCTTCCCGTCTGCGTCGTACCCGACGTACACCGGATATCCGCCATCCCCGACCCCGCTCGAGACCCGCACGAGGTTCGTTTCGGGCGTCAGCTCCCACTCCGTGGCGAGGTAGTCGTGCGCCACCATCGAGTCGAAGATGGCCTCGCTCAGCTCGAGCGGCCCCGCTTCCTGGGCGTTCAGCAATTCGTCCCGCCCCTCGACGGATGTGAGCGTGGCCGTGCCACCGTCCACGGCGATGGCACCTGACGGCTGCCAGCGGACTGTCGGCGATTCGGACAGGACGAGGGTCAGGAAGGCGACGTCATCAGGGTAGTCCCGGTAGCGGGCCAAGGTGGCATGGGCCGGATACGCACCTGGAGCCACCGTGAACGGGAGGGGCTCCTCGTCCAGGTACTCGCCCACGACGACGCGTCCACTCGGCAGCCTGACCTCGCCGATGTGCAGGTCATCAGTCAGCGCGTAGTCGGAGTCCGGGATCGCCGTGATCCCCGGCGGCAACGTGCCGCTGGTCCGCGCGAACGGTCGAACGCGTGAGTCCTCGTCCGGCAGTTCGAGGACAACGTCAGAGCCATCGGCTTCGGCCGTGACGACTGCAGCGCGTTCGAACTCCTTCGAGACCAGCTTGAGGAGCAGGCGCTCGAACTCGGGCCCGTAGCCCGGATAGGCAGGCCGCAGATCCGCGCGTCCCCAGGCGTCGGCCGGCTGGCTCTCGATCCACGTCCGCAGGTACTCGTCCTGCAGCAACCGGTCGAAGAGTTCGCCGTTCGATGGACCCTCGACCGGATCCGACGCGGCCCGCTGGAGCACCTTTGACAGTGGGAGCTCGGCGCGGACGACCCGGCCGTCGCGCGCGTCGTCCTCGGCGTCGGCCGGGAGGATATCGAGGAACTCGAGCTCGTTCGGATCCCGTGGCTCGACCGCCTCGACGGACACCTTGGTGGCGTCCGATCCCAACTCCCGGAGCGCCATCGAGTCGTCGTACGGCAACTCCCAGCGCTCCGCGACCGATTGTCCGGGTTCGAGCGTCGTCAGGCGATCCGGACGCGAGCACGCCGGCACCGCGGTCGAGCTGTCACCGACCCGGCGCGGCGCGAAGGAGTCGGGCCGGTCCAGGAACGACTGGTCCGCCAGGACCAGGTCCTTGACGGCCTGCACAGAGCCTACCCACTGCCGCCCTTCCGGCCGGAACTCGGTCCGCTCCAACTCGACGTCGACGACACGGCCGCACTGGTCCGGCAGGACCGCGACCGGTTCGGCCCGCTCGTTGCGGAGGAGGACGTCGACCGCGATCGAATGACCGGTGTTCGTGACGCCGGCCTGCAGCGTGAGCCCATCGCGGTCGCCGGACAGCGTCACGGGCTCGGGCGCCGCTGAGCACGCCACGACGAGGAATGCGAACAGCGAGAGACGCAGCTTCAGCGTGGTTGGAACTCTGGCCCGGAGCATCGGGTGGACCATACAGATCGCCGCGATCAACGGTCATGGGATGAACGTCCCCATGTCGGAGGCTCCGGCGTGATCGCACGAACGAAAATGACCACCGTGATGGCGGTCATCGGAGTGGCGATGGTGGTGGGCGACACTGGACTCGAACCAGTGACCTCTTGCATGTCAAGCAAGTGCTCTAACCAGCTGAGCTAGCCGCCCGCGGGCGTGAATCTAGCAGACGTCCGGACCGGTCGTCGTTCACGGCCGAGCGGCTTGGCGTCTATTCAGGTGGCGAATGCGAAGTGCCCGGGTCGCCGTGGAGCTTCTCGGGCATGCACCTCGTGACTCGCCGCCAGGCAATTCGCCCTGAAGAAGGCCGAAAGTGACGCCTGGGCGTCGCCTGCATTCGCGTGCTGCATCGATGCGAATGAACGATCGTGCACGCTTGCTTCGAGAGGATCCGCGCGAAAGGAGTGTCACCGATGGGCAAGGTCAGCGCAGGGGCGACGATGTCGCTCGACGGCTTCATCGCCGGCCCGAACGATACGGGCTTCGACCTGCTGTTCAAGTGGTACGGCGCCGGCGACGTCGAGGTGCCGATGCCGGACTCGACCGCGGGCGTGCCGGCGTCGCGTGTCGCACCCGCGACGGCGGAGCTGATGCGACGCGAGCAGGCGTCATGGGGCGCACTCGTCGTCGGGCGTCACCTGTACGACCTGACGAACGCCTGGAACGGCCGCCATCCGCTCGGCGTGACGACGGTCGTAGCCGATCGAGTTCGAGGGCCCCACCCTCGTCATCCAGGGGAACGGCGTGACGCACCTTCGATACCGCGTCCTCAAGTAGCGACGCGATCAGCCGAAGAGCGTCTCCCCGACGAACCCACCCTCGGACGCACCCGGCGGCACCGCGAAGAGCGCCGAGCCAATGTGCCGGATGTAGTCGTTGAGCTTGTCCGTCGCGAGGGCCCGCTGCAGGGCGACGAACTGCGCCGGTGAGCGCTGGAACGCGATGAACATCAGGCCGGCGTCGAGCCGGCCGTCGGGATGGCGGCCGCCGACGTAGTTGTAGCCGCGGCGCAGGATCCGGATCCCGTTGTTGCTCGACGGATGCGCGAGCCGGAGGTGGGACGCCGCGTCGATGGCGTCCTTGCCGCCCGCCGTGGCGGCGAAGTCCGGCAACGTGAACTCCTCGCCGCCACTCAGCGGCGCGCCCGATCCCTTCGTCCGGCCGACGATCGACTGCTGCGAGGACAACGGCTCACGGTCCCAGTCCTCGATGAGCATCTCGATGCGGCGGACCACGAGATACGTGCCGCCGGCAAGCCACGCGGGCTGCGCCGCGGCGGGAACCCAGACGTGCTCATCGAGCGCGGCTGTGTCATCGCCAAGGATGTTGGCCGTCCCGTCCTTGAAGCCCAGCAAGTTGCGTGGGGTGGGTTGGTCCGCGCTGGTTCGGGAGGTGCGCCCGAAACCAGCCAGCGACCAGCGAACGGAAGCGCGGTCGACGGCGATCCGCGCCAGGTTCCGGATGGCGTGGAAGGCGACCTGCGGATCGTCGGCGCAGACCTGGACGCCCAGGTCGCCGTCGCTCAACGACTCCTGCAGCCGGTCCGTGGTGAACGGTGGCAGGGGTTCGAGCTCAGGCGGTCGGGCGGCAGAGATCTCGAACCGGTCGACACCGGCGTTCTCGAACAGCCGCGGCCCGAACCCGATCGTGACGGTCAGTCCGCTGGTCGGCAGGTCGAGCGCCTCGCCGGTGTCCTCTGGGGGCGATTCGGGATCGCCGCCAAGGGCTCCGGCGGCGGTCACCTCCAGCCCCTGGGTCATCCGCGCCGCGGCATCGGACCAGTCGCGCAGCAGGTTCTCGAGATCGAAGCGGGCGGTGCCTTCGAGCATGTCGAAGGCCGCGAACTGGAGATGCTCCTGCATGGGCGTCGTCACGCCCGCCTGGCGCGTCCCGAAGAACGGGTACGCCGTCGACGTCGTCGAACCGGGCGTCGCCGGGACCGCCTGCGACTCGCCGGTCGGCAGCGGAATGATGAGCGGACGGGCAATCCCGCCGACCACCAGCCCGGCCGTACCCGCGGCCGCAGCACCGAGCAGCGCCCGTCGCGAGATCCCGGGTCCGGCGGCGTCGTCGGCCATCAGCCGATCGTCCCTCGGTAAACCGGGCTCAGCCCGAGCAGTGGGCGGCGAGCTCATCGACCGCTGCCTGCAACGTATCGGATGCCTCGCGCGGGGCGCCGGGCGGGAACGCGTTGCCATTGGCGCCCCAATCGCGCCAGGCCAGGAACTTCTTGCGGATCGCGTCGTACTGGGCGAGGCCCTCCTCGAACAGGTCCACCGCGTCCGCCGTGCAACTGCTGGCCTGGAGCGCCGCCACGTCGCTGCGTTGGGTGGTGATCCACTCGCCGAGCGGCAGGAACAGGTCCTCGAGCTTGGAAGGATCCGTGTCGTTCAGGACCTTGAGCTGGAGGATCGCCTCGTCGACGGCGACGGTCACGATCTGCGCGATCTTCTCGTCGTCCGAGGTGAACGTCGTGTTCGCGACGGGAGACCCCGATGGTGGCGCGCTCGGCTCGGCCGATGGGGTCGCCGGGACCGGACTGACGGGCGCCGTGGTGACGACCGGCGTCGCGGGTTCGGCCGTCGGGCCGGCACCCACGGAACAGCCCCCGACGAGAAGCGCGAGCAGGGCGGCGGCGACTCTCGGCATGCGGTCCGCACACTACCATCGCTGCGTTCGGCAGGACATCACAAACGGCCTCGTCACCGAAGTGTCGAGGCCGTTCGTTCGTCGCCGGCTTCGGCCTCCTCGGTCCCGATCGTCGTGGATCGCGCGGGTGTTCCACGTCCGCGCCAACGAGCGGATCCGGGGTGACCTCGGCCTGCGGCGATCGCCAGTGTACGCCGCGTCCGCACGCGGCCGCCGCGCCCGGAGGCTCAGCCCCCGACGCAGGGCATCGGAACAGGGCCGAGCGGCACCTGGGCCATCTGTCCGAGCGCCTGCTCGTAGTGCTGTTCGATCGCCGCGTCGATCGAGCGCCGGCCTTCGTTCACGCGTTCCGGGGACGCTTCGAGCGTCGCGTCCCGAAGCGTCCGCACGCCCATCGCAAGGTTCTCGAGGAGCATTTCCATCTCCGACGCGGCACCCGCGCCGGGTTCGAAGCCGGTCACGCTCGATGCCTGCCGGGAGCCCTCGGTCAGGTGTCCGAGTACCCCGTTCGCGGCGGCCTTGAGGCGCTCCTCGTCGGCCCCGGTGAGCTGGGTTTCGAACTCCCGCCATGCCGCCGAGCGCTGACCGGTCGTGGGGTCGCCGATGGCCTGTTCCAGCTGGTCCACCGCCTGGCACATGGCTGCAGCCCAGCCCGCCGCCTCGACAGGCTGCGCGCCGCCCGGGACCGGCGTCGCTCCGGACGGAATCTGCAAGCCGCTGTCACAGGCCGCAATCGCGACGACCAGAAGCAGGCTGCCAGCCAGGAGTCGTTTCACCGCGTGATGGTGGCACACCGTCTGCCGGCCGTGGCCGATGATCTGGTGGTGGACGACTACGAGCTGCTCGACGTCGGCGGTGGCGCGCGCCTCGAGCGGTTCGGCTCCCGGATCGTGGCACGGCCGCATCCGGCGGTCACTGCTGATCGCAGGAACCCTGCCCTGTGGAGCCGAGCGTCGATGGTGTTCGAGCCGGGTCGCGGCTGGACCGGCGAGGCAGGCTCCTGGATCACCGGCGTCGCCGGGGTCCAGATCGAACTGCGACCGGCGCCCACCGGGCAGGTTGGCCTGTTCCCGGAGCAGGCGCCGTCGTGGGAATGGCTGCGCGCCCGGGTCGCGCCGGGGATGGACCTGCTCAACCTCTTCGCCTACACGGGCGTGGCTACCCTCGTGGCGGCTGCCGCCGGCGCTTCGGTCGTCCACGTGGACGGGTCGCGGCCAACGGTGACGTGGGCCAGGCGGAACGCGGAGTTGTCCGGGCTGGCGGACCGGCCGATCCGCTGGATCGTCGACGATGTGCCGGGGTTCGTGGCGCGCGAGGTCCGACGGGCACGTCGCTATGACGGCGTCGTACTCGACCCTCCGAGCTACGGCCACGGCGCCGGTGGCCGGGCATGGCGAATGGAGGACGGCCTCGCTCCCCTCCTCGACGGTTGCGCCGAGCTCAGCGGCGGCCCGGACGGCTTCGTCCTGATCACCGCGCACACGCCCGGCTTCGGCCCCGAGCGACTCGCCGGGGAGCTGGCCCGGGCGATCGGCGTGCCGCCATCGGCCATCGAACGCGGGCCGCTCCGGCTAAGCGCCACCAACGGCGCCGCGCTCGAGCTCGGGGCGTTCGCGCGCTGGCCGGGGGCGCGATGATGGCCGCCATGGACACCGACCGGCCCGCGCCGGATCTGACGAGCACCGCGAATCCCACGGTCAAGACCGTCGCCAGGCTGCGCGATCGCCGCGAACGGGAGCGGACCGGCCGCACGATCGTCGACGGGGCGCGAGAGGTCCGCCGCGCGCTCGAAGCGGGAGCCACGGTCGAGGAAGCGTTCGTGTGCGCGCCGCTCCTCCAGGGCGAGGACGCTCGCGCCGCCCTCGACTGGCTCGCGGCACGCCGTGTCCCCGTCCGGACGACGAACGAGAAGGTGTTCGAGAAGCTCGCCTTCGGTGATCGCGCCGAGGGCATGCTGGCGATCGTCCGGGTCCCGTCCACCGCGCTCGATGATCTCGAGCTGCCATCCGAGCCGCTCGTGGTTGTCCTCGAAGCGGTGGAGAAGCCGGGCAACCTCGGTGCGGCGCTGCGCAGCGTCGACGGGGCAGGTGCCGATGCCCTCATCGTCGCGTCCGGACGAACCGACCCCTTCAACCCGAACGTCATCCGCGCGAGCGCCGGCACGGTCTTCAACGTGCCGCTGGCGACAGGCGAGGCCGGCGACGTGATCACCTGGCTACGCGGGCGCGGGATCCGGATCGTCGCGGCACGCATCGGTGCCCCGGTCGCCTACACCGACGCGGACCTGCGCGGGCCGCTCGCCATCGCGCTCGGCAGCGAGGCCGACGGGTTGACGGCGATCTGGGACGGCGACGGCATCGAAGCTGTGAGCCTGCCGATGCACGGTATCGCCGACAGCCTGAACGTCTCTGTGACGGCCGCTGTGCTCCTCTACGAGGCACGGCGCCAGCGAGGCCGGCCCGGCGCCGCAGTGTAAGGTCCGGCGCGAAGGAGGTGGCGCCCAGGCATGGAACGGTTCCAGTTCGTCGTCATCGGGGCCGGCCCTGCCGGCGAAGCGGCCGCATTCAAGGCCCGCGAGCTCGACGCCAGCGTCGCCGTCGTCGACCGTCTGTGGTTCGGTGGCAGTTGCCCGCACATCGGCTGCGTCCCGTCGAAGTCGCTCCTCCACTCGGCAGCCGTGCACGCCGGCGGAGGCGACGAACCGTGGTCGGAGGCTTCGGCGCGCCGGGACTACATGGTCAACCGAGCTCCCGATGCCGAGGAGCCCGACGACACCCGCCACGTCGAGGCGCTGCAGAAGGCCGGGGCGAAGACCTTCCGAGGGAGCGCCCGGATCGTCGGGAAAGGCCGGGTCGACGTAGACAGCCCGGACGGGACCCTCACGCTCGACGCCGACAACGTCATCGTCGCGACCGGATCGAGCTCCAAGGTGCCGCCGATCGAGGGCCTGGCGGAGGCCGAACCGTGGACGAATCGCCGGGCAACGCTCACCCGCGTGCTGCCACGCTCGCTGGTGATCCTCGGTGGTGGTCCGACCGGCGTGGAGCTGGCGCAGGTGTTCGCCCGCTTCGGCGTGCCCACGACCATCTGCCAGTCGGGTCCGCGGATCCTGCCCACCGACCACCCCCGCAACGCCGAGACGCTGACCAAGGCCCTCCGGCGCGACGGCGTGACCATTCGAACCGGCGCCCGGGCGAAGCGGGCACGTGCCGGGGCAGGCGCGGATGGCGCCCACGTCATCGAGCTGGAGGACGGCGAGAGCGTCGAGGGCCACGTGATCCTGCTCGCGGTCGGGCGCGAGCTCGGACTCGAGAACGTCGGGTTGGAGCACTACGGGCTCGATGCCTCCAAGCGAGACGGGGTTCCACATGACGGACGGTTGCGGGTCGCGGACGGCCTGTGGCTGGCCGGCGATGCGGCCGGCCCCGAGCTGCACACGCACCAGGGCCACTACCAGGGCGAGCTCGCTGTCCGGATGGCGCTCGGCGAGAACATCACGCCCGATTACCGGGCGCTGCCTCGCGCGACCTACACAGACCCCGAGGGAGCGTCCGTTGGACTGACGCTGCAACAGGCCCGCGAGCAGGGCCTCGACGCGTTCGAGCTGGTGTCGGACTTCGCGACGACCGCGAAGGGCTACTCCGTCGAAGCGGAGTTCGGCCACGTGACGATCGTGGTCGACCGCGGATCACGGGAGCTCGCGGGAGCCGCGATGGCCGTCCCGGACGCATCGGCCGCGATCCACGAGGCGGTCCTCGCGATCAAGGCGCGCGTGAAGGTCGACACGTTGGCCGAAACGATCCACGCCTTCCCGTCGACGTCGCGCATCTTCAACGCGCTCTTCGCGGACGCTCGCCGTGAGCTGGACACGCCGGGCAGCGTCGTCAAGGCGAGCTGAGCGCCGCGGAAAACCACTCCTCCCGGTGATGCCTGTTCCCGGCAATCAGAATACCGGGAAGTTGCATCGCGGAGGGAGGTGGGAGTTTCGGCCGCCCATTCGGGCCACCCGCCCGCTCAGCGCTCGAAGACCACCTCGCCGTCGACCAGGACCATGTCAGGGCGGGCCGTCGCCAGCGGCCCGCCGGGCACGACCGGTTCCGCGAGGGCCGCAGCCGGCAGCACGACCAGGTCGGCGCGCTGCCCCACGGTGAGCCGGCCGCGGTCCATCTCCCCTGCCGAGGTCGCCGGATCCACGCACGCGGCCCGCAGCGCTCGCGCCAGCGGCAGCGCCTCGTGTGGGCCGAAGACAGCCGCGTCGTCGCCCCAGCTCGCGTCGGCACGTGCGACCGAGATCGCGATCCCGGGCCACGGGTCATAAGGCTCGACCGGCGCATCGGTGCCGAACGCCAGGACGCCGCCGTCCTCGACGATCGCGCTCCAGGCGAAGGCCTCGCGTTCTGCCCGCTCGCCCCACGCGCGACGCGCTCCCGGGGCATCGGTACGCAGGTGGACCGGCTGGACGCTCGCCGCAATGCCTGCCGAGGCGAAGCGATGGACGTCGTCCGGCGAGATCATCTGGGCGTGCTCGATGCGGCGCATCATCCCGGCGCGGGCCGTCGACCCGCCGGACGCCGACCCGCCGGCCCGTTCGAGGACGTCGAGGGCGGCCCGCACCGCCGCGTCGCCGATCGCGTGGATCTGGGTGACGATGCCGCCCGCGGCGGCCCGCTGCACCAATTCCTCGAGCTCGGCCGGCTCGGTCATCCAGACACCGCGCCGGCGGTCCGCCGCGAGCGGACGGCCTGGCTCGTCCTCGTAGTCCGCGAGCAGCGCGGCGGTGCGCGACCCGAGCGCCCCGTCGGCGAACAGCTTCAGCCAGCCCACACGCGCCCGGCCGTCCGGACGCTCGCCAAGCGGTTGGCCGCTGCGGATCCCTCGCTCGATCGCGGCCGAGAGGGCATCGTCCCGCAACGAGGCGTGGACACGGATCGGCAGCCGCCCCGAGTCGGCGAGGCGGGCATAGGCCGGGAACGATCCGGCAAGCTCCGGGTCCGGCGACACGAAGCCCGGGTCGTGGCAGGCGACGACGCCGAGCGACAGCAGGTCGCGCCCGACCCCCAGGATCCCCTCCTCAACGTCGGCCTGTCCGGGCAGCGGAATATGGACGGAGACGAGCCGCGCGGCGGCCTCGAGGAGGACGCCCGTGGGCGATGACCCGTCGTCGTTCCGACGGATGACGCCACCCGGCGGATCGGGGGCGTTGCGATCCACGCCGCCGGACCGCAGCGCAGCATGGCTGACCAGCAGCCCGTGATGGTCGTGCGCCCAGAGCGCCACGCGCCGCCCCGGTGCGACGGCCTCGAGGTCGTCCGCGGTCGGCCAGCGGCCCCAGCGATCGGTGTCCCAGCCGAAACCCTCGAGCCATGCGTCCGGGTCGGACAACGTTTGGTGCGCAGCTCGGACCAGCGCCATCCCCTCCTCGACCGAGTGCGTCCCGTGGAGGTCGATGTCCTGCGCGGCGATCCCCGCGATCGCAAGGTGGAGGTGGGCGTCGGTCAACCCGGGGATCGCAACCTGGTCCGGCTCGAGGACGATTCGCTCCGTGTGCGGATCGGCGCGGGTCTCGAGGTCCACCTCGGAGCCCGCGAAGGCGACGCGGCCGTCGCGGACGCCGATGGCCTCCACCCAGCCGAAGCCGTCAGGGGCATGGTCGGCAAGCGTCGCGATGCGGCCGGTCACCAGGGCGTCGAGGGGCATCGGCTCAGGGTAGCGGGTCGGCCAGCAGGGCCCCGAGCCCGTCCGGATCCAGGCCCGCGCCGAGACCGAGCGCCACGGCCACGCGAACCTTGGGGGCGCACAGCGTGCCCGCGACGATGGCCCCCGCCCGTGCCCACGTGGCACCGCCGCCGGGAAAGGCGTAATCGGTCGTCGCCCGCCCGGCCGGGCAGCGCGAGGCGAGGATCACCGGGATGCCCGCGGCCATGGCGCGCGCGGCCGCCTCGAGGACGGCCGGCGCGGTGTTCCCGGCCCCCGTGGCCGCGACCACGATCGCATCGGCGCCGGCTGCCACAGCCGCCTCCACGAGCGACCCGTCCATCCCCACGGTCACCGTGATCAGGTGGACGCGCGTTGCCGCCCGGGCCGCCTTGACGTGCCGGCGCCCGCCACGCCGTCGCTCCAGCGACACGCCGTTGGCCCCTATCCGGCCCAGCGATCCGTTGTTCGGACTCTGGAAGGTGTCGAGCGTGGAGCTGTGCAGCTTGATGACGTCGTCGGCCGCCTCGAGCGTGCCGGCCAGCGACACCACCACGCCCTGGTCACGCAATGCCGGGGACGCGGCCGCCGCCACCGCTCCCCGCAGGTTCGACGGGCCGTCGTAGTCGGGCCGTTCGGGCGTGCGCATCGCGCCGGTCACCACGACCGGCTTCGGGCCATCCAGCAGCAGGTCCCAGGCGAACGCCGTCTCCTCGATCGTGTCGGTGCCCTGGACGACCACCGCACCGTCGACGCCCGGGTCCGCCAACTGTGAGCGCAACAGCCCCGCGATCTCGATCAGCGTCGCGAAGGTGAAGTGGCTCGCCGGCGTCAGCCCGCGGTCGATCGCCAGGACATCGGCGATCGCATCGAGGCCGGGCGTGCGCGCCAGGATCCCGGCCCCGTCGAGCGCCGGCACGTTCCCACCGGCCACGGGATCGTGGCGCATCGAGATGGTCCCGCCTGTGAAGACGACCGGTACCCGGGCCACGAGGTCAGTCCGGGTCGGGCGTGGTGGCGCCGCCGGCCGCCGTCGGCGATTCGTGCTGGACGACCTGCTCCCGTTCGAGCCCCGGGTCCCTCCACGTCGGCCGATCCGCACCCAGCGCCGCGGCGATCGGGTCGACCGCGTGCGGATCCGCAACGGTGACGGATTCCTCCGGACGAAGCGGGCCACGGATCACGACCGAGGCGATACCCGCGACGAGGATCGACGTCGCGACCGCAAGGATCACGACCGTCGTCCCAACGAGGTCCGAGAACGGGCCGACGATGATGATCGGCAGGAAGCTGGCGATCGAGACCAGCATGTTGAGGACGCCGAACACGCGCCCGCGGACGTCCTCCGGCAGGTCTTCCTGGAGCTGCGTCTGCGACGGGATCGCCACGAAGCCGTAGGCGATGCCCGCCAGGAACGCCAGCACCACCACGATGCCCAGCAGCGAGGTCACCGCCGACAGGTCGATGAGGTCGGACGCAGCCTCGGCCCGCGACAGGAACTGACTGATTGGGCCCGCGATCGACAGGAGCAGCAACCCCATGCCGAGCGCGATGAGGCCGCCCTCGATCACGCGCCGGCGTGGCACGTACTTGCCGTACGCGTTGAGGAGCAGGATGCCCATCACGATCCCGAACCCCATCGGCAGCACCACCACGGCCAGGTCCTTCGCGGACAGGCCCAGCGTCTCCTCGGCGAAGTCCGGACCGAGGACGCCGAGGACGCCGACCAGGGACGCCGTGATGCCGAGGTACAGCAGCGACCAGCCGATGCTGCGGTGGTTGCGGATGAACCCGATGCCTTCCTGCAGCTCGGCGATGGTCGACTCGACCGCGTGCTCGGCATCGACCACGGAGCCCAGCGCGCCGCCGTGGGCACCTTCGGACGGCTCGGCGCTCGGCGGGGAGGGCGGCAGGGTGACGCAGGCGATCGTGGCCACGAAGAACAGCAGGGCCACCACCAGGATCACCGTTTCGGCGGAGCCGGTGATGTTGACGACCAGCGGCCCGAGCAGGGCGAAACCCAGGGCGAACGCGGCGTTGAGGGTGAGGATGAAGATGCCGTTGGCGGCCGTCAGCAGGTTGCGCGGGACGACCGCGGGGATCATCGCCGCCTCGGCCGGCGAGAAGAACACGTTGACGACCGAGATCGCCGTGTTGAACAGGATGATCAGCCAGAAGTTCTCGCCCACCGCCCACAGCGCGATGAACAGCAACCCGCGGATGAGGTTGGTCCCGATCAGGATCAACCGCCGGTCGATCCGGTCGACGTAGACGCCGGCCACGGCCGACAAGAGCACCGCCGGCACGAGGAAGGTCAGGATCAGCAGCGCGTTGGCCGTATTCGAACCGGTCGCGTCGCGGACGATGACGATCAGCGCGAACAGGACCATGTTCCCGCCGATCTGGGTGACGGCCTGGGCCAGCCACAGACGCAGGAAATAGCCGTGCCTGAAGACGTCGATCGCGCTTGGCTGTTCCGCGGCCGGCTGTTCCGCGGCGGTCATGCGGACTCGGACGGCGTGACAGGGGTAACGGCGGCCGTCAGTGCCGGGTCGCCACGCTCGACGAACTCGAGGAGGCGGCGCTCGAGCAGACGGCGTTCGAGCAGCACGTGACGCCGGCAGCGGCGACAACGCAGCCCGATGTCCGCCCCGAGGCGGTCCACGGTCCAGGCGTCGTTGCCGCACGGGTGGGGTCGCCGAAGCCGGACGACGTCGCCCAGGAGCAGCTCGAGCACGGGCTGGTTCGGCATTCGGCGGGTCAGCGTAGCAAAGCCGACGTCACAGGCGCGGGCTGCCGTGCTCCGGGACCAGGTTGCGTTTTGTGGCAGGTAGCTGGAGGCGCTCGACGGGGGTGACCGTCAGCGTCACGTCCGGCGAGGTGGCCGCGACCTGCGCCACGATCCCGCCGCTCCGCGTCAGCGAGCCGGTCAATGTTTCCGCACCGCCGATGGCCGACACCTCGAACGGATCGTCGAGCGGGCTGTCCTCGACCTCGACCTGGCCCGGCCCACCGGTGACCGCCGAACCTGCCACGATGCGGATCCCGTCGATCGCGATCGCCTCGGCCCCGGCGCCGCGCATTTCGTTGATCAGGTCTTCGAGCGTCGGCCCGTCGATCGGGCCGGCCACGGACACCGTGACGCCCGGGCCCACCACGGCCTCCAGGCCAGCGTACGCGCGGATCGACAGCAGTTCGTCACGGACCTGGCCGAGCGACACGACGCCGCGATCCTGGTTGGCGGCCAGCGTCGCCAGGTCGCGCTCGAGTGCAGCGATCTCCTGGCGGCGCTCGTCGATGCCGGCATTGAGGTTTGCGACGAACACCGTCAGGTCCTGGGACGACATGCCCCCGAGACCCGAGCCCGACGCCTGCGCCCGGAGCTGCGTGACGACCAGCAACCCGAGGACGAATGACACGGCCGCGATCGTCAGCTGGTTGCGCATCCGGCGCATGGGTCAGCCTCCGTCCCCGGCAGCGGGTGCTTCGGATGGCGCCGGCCGCGCATTGCGCAGCGTGACCGTGCCGGCGAATGCCGGGATGTCGACCTGCTCGGGTTCGAGATAGCCGATCCGGATCCCGTACCCGTCCTGCCGGGCGCGAACGAGGTCGGCGAAGCCCGGCGAGCTGACGACCTGCTCGTACAGGTCCTCCGAGCCGATCGCCGAGATCTGGTAGGGCGGCGAAAGGTAGGCGGAGTTGGCCAGGATCACGCCGCCGATGTCGATGATCGAGGTGGTCGGGACCACCCGCTCACCGTTGATCGCGATGGCCTCCGCGCCGGCCAGCCACAGCTCTTCGACCATCGTCCGCAGGTCGCGCGCGGTGACGAGGTAGTCGAGCTCATTCTCGACCGCCCCGGCCGGCTCCAGCGAGTCCTCGAGCTGGAAGACGACGCCGGTCCCGCGCAGCGGGATGAGGCCTGCCGCCAGGCGGGCGTCCTCGAGCTCGTCGTTGAGCTCACGGATCGCGGCGTTGGTGCCCTGGCCCTGCTGTTCGAGGGCAAGGATCTGGTCGCGCAGCTGGAGCACCTGAGCGGACAGGCTTGCCTGCGACTCCTGCAGGTCGATGGCGGTCTCGATGAGCGGCGCCCGTTCCTGGGTCGTGTAGCGGATCCGTGGCCGTTCGGTAGCCAGCTGGGCGGCGATCAGGAAACCGAGCCCGAGCAGCGCGATGCCGAGCGTGATCTGCCAGCTCGGGATCGATCGGATCCGGTTGCCGGCCCATGCCCGGGGCCCTGTCCCGGCCATGCTTCGTCAGGCCCTCGCCGGGCGCCGGCGCAGCACGATGCCGAGCACGAGCGCGCCACCGGCCAGGATCACGATCAGCAGCACGGCGAGGCGGACGGGCCGATCCGGCGCCTGCTGTCCGCCGACGCTGCTCGGCGGCGCGGCCGGCGCCGAGGCGCCGGGGCCCGGATCGGCCGAACCGACGGGCGCTCCGGGCAGCGGCGCGGCCCCGCCCTCGCCCCATCCGGGCGGCTGCGGTCCGGCGGGCGCCGGCTGCGGTCCGAACCGTTCCGGCGGCGTGGCGCCGACGTCGCCCATCCATGCATCGCTGAACCCCTTGACGTCGACGCCGAGCGCGTCCCGGAACGCCTCGTCGTCCGTGCGACCCTCCGCGTACGAGCGGATCAGCTGGATGAGCGCATCGCGGCCGTACGTCCGGATCAGGTACTCGATCGCCGACACGCTCTCGGCGTAGGCAAGGTAGAAGCGATCGAACGTGCGCGGGAACTGGCCCGTGATCCCGTCGAGCGGGATGACCGAGTTGCTCGAGACCGCGCCCTGGACGGATTGGCGGTACTCGGCCCCGTTGCCCTCGCTGAGGTAGACGGCCAGGCCCTCGTTGAGCCAGCGCGGCGCAAAGTGGTACGGGTTGTCGGTCGCCGTGTCGAACACGAGGTGGACCAGCTCGTGTGGGACCACGCGGCCGACCTCCGAGCCGCCCTCGTCGCCGGGGCTGATCTGGCCGTACATCGTGCGCAGGTCGGCGAGCGCCTGGCCGCCGACGCCCTCCTGGGTCGCGGGATCGATGGCCGTGTAGAACGTGTCGGTATCGGGATAGATGAAGAAGTCGAAGGGCTCGCCGGTCGAGACGCCGAGCAGCTCCGCCGTCTCGCGGACCGTCTGCTCGCCGAGCTCCAGCACGCGCCGGCCGAATGCCTCGTTGCCCTCGTACCAGTGGACCCGGACGTAGTCGCCTTCGAGGACATTCCAGTCGAAGCGGTCGTCGTCGTAGGTGATCGTGACCGGCGGGCCGTCCGTCCCGCTTTCGTCGCCGGCACCCTGGTAGACCCGCCACTGTGCCGTGATCTTCGTGTTCGGATAGAGGTGGCCCCCTTCCGTGAAGTCGAACGTGTAGCGCAGGTCGTGCTTGCCCGCGCCGGACGGCGGCATCTCCTGGACGACCGGGGACGCGCTGTCGCCGAACGTGAGCCGGACCTCCAGCCGCTCGGCGGGGGCACCCAGCTCGATCGGCTGCGTGAACTCGATCTGCTCGCCGTACTTCGAGCTGCCTTCGGGCTTGCCGAACGTGACCGAGGTGTCATCCGCGCCGAGCACGGGCGACGCAATCACCGCGAGGAGGGCCACAGCCATAAGGACCGCAGCCAGCCTCGGCTTGGCACGCATCAGTCGTCCCATGCCAGCCCCGCCATGCGGATCGAACCCAGGCCGTTCTGATCCGCCCCGAGCAAGTCCCCGCGCGACAGCGCCCAGCCCGTTCCGTACGTGACCGGGACGACCGGCACATCGCGCTGGACGATCTGCTCCGCCTGGTCGTACGCGGCGCGGATGTCGGCCGGGTCGGTGGCCGCGCCGGCTTCGGCGATGGCCGCGTCGAACTCGGCGGAGCTCCAGCGACCGTAGTTGTTCGAAGCGTCGGTGCCGAGGAGCACGCCCAGGAAGTCGTTTGGACCGGGGTAATCGGCGATCCACGACAGCGACCAGATCTGCGGCGGGTCTTCGGTCAGCCGCTGGAAGTAGCCGTCGCCCATCGTCTCGGTCGTGATGTCGATCCCGAGCTCCCGCTCGACGTCCCTGGCGATGGCCTCGTCGAACAACCCGCCGCCGGTCAGCATCGTGACTTCCGGGAAGTTCGCCCCGTTCGGGTAGCCGGCGTCGGCAAGGAGCCGGCGCGCCGCATCCGGGTCGTGGGTCGGCAGGTAGTCACGGTCGGACCGACCCGGGATGCCCGGCGGCACCATGGACGTGGCGACGTCCTCGGGGGAGCTGCTGCCGAGCGCAGCGATGCGCCGCCAGTCGACCGCGGAACCGAACGCCTGGCGGACGCGCACGTCATCGAACGGCGGACGCGTCGTATCGAAGCCGTAGTACTGCACCGCCAGCGACGGCACCTCGCGGAGGTCCGGGCCGAGCGAGCGGTCGTAGGCGATCCACGACGCATCGAAGTCGGCGAGCGGCATGTAGTCGATCTCGCCCCCCTCGTACGCCTCGATGGCGCTGCGACCGTTGAGCCCGTGGACGAGCTCCACCTCGCCGATCTGCGGTTCACCCGCCCAGTAGCGCGGGTTCGCGGCGAGCGTCGTCGAATTGGGACCCGCCGCATCGATGGTGTAGCCGCCGCTGCCGATGAACGTGCCGGGCGCCACGGCGCGGGGATCGTCGTCGATCCCCGGCGGGACGATCGAGAAGGTCGGGCTGGCGACGACCGTGACGAAGTCCGCGGCGGGTCGGTTGAGATCGACGGTCACCTCCTGGCCGTCCGCTCGGAGCCCGACCGATGCCGGGTCGTCGTTCTGGCCACGTGCGTAGGCCATCGCCCCCTCGACGTCCGCCATCAGCGCGACCAGCGGCGACGGTGAGGCGGAGTCGATGATCCGCATCCAGCTGCGTACGACGTCGTCGCCGGTGAGCGGCGTGCCATCCGAGAACGTCAGGTCGTCGCGCAGGCGGAACACGATCCGCCGCCCACCCTCCTGGATGTCCCACGACTCGGCCAACGCCGGACGGAGCGTGAGCGTCGTGTCGAACGAGGTCAGCGTCTCGTAGAGCTGGCCGATGACGTTGGAGCTGCCGGCGTCACCGGCCGCGGCCGGGTCCAGCGTTGCGGGTCCGCCGGCCAGGATGCGCACGGGACGCTGATCGCCCGATGCGCCCGTGGCGGGCGCCGAGCAACCCGCGATGAGGCAGGCTGCGGTCAGCACCGTGAGGAGCGAGGCGGCGACGCGGTTCAGGTTCGGCGCCACCACTCGGCCGTCAGGCGCATCCCGTCGACGCGCGTCGGTCGCGCGACCGGTCGTTCGATCGGAACGGGCTCGCGCGCGCGTGCGGACCACACGTAACCCTGCCCGGAGAACCCGGTCAGGAGCGCGATGATGCATACCCAGCGCCGCATGGGCCGGAGTATACGGGGAGGTCCGGTCCGGGGCTTCGGGGCCGGATCTGGGCCACTTGCTGGCCAGACATCAGCCGGGGTAGTGAAAGTCAGCGGGTCGGGCCGTGACCGGCCAAGTAGATGGCCATTGATCAGCCCGGCTGTTGGATGGCCGCCAGGTTACGGCCTGGACGGGGCCGCGGTTCTGACTTCGAATACCCGGGCTGATAGGTGGCAGCTACCCGGCCCCGTCGCCGATTGACCACTCTGTGGCGATCGCTACGCCCTCGCCGGGCGGCATCGCGGACGAGATGAGACCCCGCAACCTCACCGCCGGGGGAACGATGGTCAGCTGCGGGGCCTCTGCAGCGATAACGAGCCAGTGGCCCCCGCGTTAGGGGCACGGCCGAGGAATCTCGCGGAATGTCGGCGACCAGTAGGATGGACTCCGGCCGCCCGCTCCTGCCCGACGCGCGGACGGCCCGCCGGGAGCCCGCCGTGACCCTCCGAATCCGCGACACGCTGACCCGCGAGGTCCGGCCGATCGAGCCGCTCGAGCCGGGCCGCGTCCGGATGTACACCTGCGGTCCGACGGTCTACCGCTACGCCCACGTCGGCAACCTTCGGAGCTACCTGCTCGCGGATCTGATCCGGCGCGTGCTGCTGTACCACGGGCTCGAGGTATTCCACGTCAAGAACATCACCGACGTCGGGCACCTGCGCGACGACCAGTTCGACCGCGGTGAGGACCGGATGCTCGTCCAGGCCGGCCTCGAACACAAGACGTCCGAGGAGATCGCGGCGGCCTACGAGGCCGCGTTCCACGCGGACGAGGCCCTGGTCAACATCCTGCCGGCCCAAGTGTTCCCGCGAGCGACGGAGCACATCCCGGAGATGCTCGAGGTCGCCGAGCGCCTCGAGGACGCCGGGCACGCCTATCGGACCGACCACGACAATGTCTATTACGCGGTGGCCACCTTCGAGGACTACGGGCGCCTGTCGGGCAATACGCTCGATGAGCTGCGTGCCGGACACCGCACGGAAGGGCACGTCGAGCACGACAAGCGCGATGCTGCGGACTTCGCCTTGTGGAAGTCGGCCGGCGAGCGGCGCGCGCTGAAGTGGCCCTCGCGCTGGGGCGACGGCTATCCGGGCTGGCACCTCGAATGCTCCGCGATGGCGCTGCGCTACCTCGGCGAGCGGTTCGACATCCACACGGGCGGCATCGACAACGTCTTCCCGCACCACGAGGACGAGATTGCCCAGTCGGCCCCGCTCGTCGGCGGACCGCCGGCCACGGTCTGGGTGCACGGCGAGCACCTGCTGATGTCCGGCCGGAAGATGGCGAAGTCGGCGGGCAACTTCGAGCGGGTCACGGAGCTGCTCGACCGCGGTATCGATCCACTTGCCCTGCGCTACCTCGCCCTGACGTCGCGCTACCGGCACAAGCTCGACTACAGCGAGGAGTCGGTCGGGGCGGCCGCGGCAGCCCTCGATTCGCTGCGCTCCCGGCTTCGCGCACTGGGTGCGCCTCCCCCCGACGGGCCGTGGGCTGCGCCTCCCACGGTCCGGGCTGCGCCGTCGGGCGATCGGCCGGAAGGGATTTCGACCGATGCCGCCGGCCACGGGAACGGCGTCGTGCCGGAGCTGTCGGACCGGGCGCACGCGCCGCGGCCGTCGTTGTCCCAGGCCGGCCGCGACATCCACGACCGCTTCGCGGCCGCGCTCGACGACGACCTCGACACCTCGACCGCCGTGGCCATCGCCCGCGAAGCGCTCCGCGCGCCGATCCCGGACGAGGAGAAGCGCTGGCTGGTGCTCGACTTCGACTTCGTCCTCGGGCTGGACCTCGACCGGGTCTGGGAGGCCACGGACGGCGCGGACGACATCCCGGCCGACATCCACGAACGGCTCGAAGCGCGAGCAGCCGCCCGCGCTGCGCGTGACTACGCGACCTCGGACGCGATCCGCGACGAGCTCGCCGCGCGGGGTTGGGATGTGATCGACGGTCCGGATGGCTCAACCGTGAGGCCGAAGGTGGGGACGCGATGAAGGTCGGGGTGATGCTCCCGTTCGGCGAGGACGAGGCGACGCAACGGGTGCCGTCGTGGGCCCACCTGCGCGAGCTCGCGGTCACGGCGGAGGAGACGGGTCTCGACTCGATCTACGGTGCCGATCACCTCATCTTCCACGGTGACCGGACGGAGGGAATCCGCGAAGGCTGGACCGCCCTGACCGCCGTGGCCGCGGTGACGAACCGTGTCGAGGTCGGACCGCTGGTTCTCGCCGTCCCGTTTCGCAACCCGGCGCTCACCGCGAAGATGGCCGTCGAGCTCGACGAGATCAGCGGTGGGCGCTTCGTGCTCGGGCTGGGCTGTGGCTGGCACGAGCCCGAGTTCCGCGACTTCGATTTCCCATTCGATCATCGCGTGGGCCGCTTCGAGGAGGCCCTGCAGGTCATCCTCCCGCTGGTCCGCGAGGGAACGGTCAGCTTCGAGGGCCGCTGGCACCGGGCAAATACCCGGTTGATCCCGCGCGGTCCCCGGCCGAGCGGCCCGCCGATCTTCATCGCCGGAAAGGGCCCGCGGATGATGCGGCTCGTCGCCCGCTACGCCGATCGCTGGAACGCGGCGTGGTTCGGACCGCCCGAAGAAGCCCAGGAGCTTGACGCGCGCGTGGCTCGGCTCCGCGAGGCCTGCGAGGCGGAAGGCCGGGACATCGCAACGCTCTCGCTGACGGCCGGCGTGTTCGTGTCCTTCCCGGACCTCGCCCGCGACAGCGACGAAAGCCCGCCCGATACGGCGATGCGTGGCACGCCCGAAGACGTCGCCCCGATGCTCGCGCGCTACGCGGATCACGGCATGAGCGAGTTGATCGTGCATTTCTGGCCGAGCCGGCCCGAGGCGGTCGCTGCGCTCGCCGAGGCCGCACAGCTGGCCCGCGGACTGATCGCGGTTCAGTAGCCCGCGCCACCGCCGTTGTCGTTGCCGCTGCAGGGGGCAAGAAGCAGCGGAAGGAGCACGACCGCCAACGCCGCGACCCGGTGGCGGGCCCCACGCGCGGGGTCGCCAGCCACCCGTGTCGGGCAGCGGCACTTGCAGCGGCGTGTCAACCGCCGGGGCGGTTCAGGAGGTCGCGCCGCGATCCGAACCGATCGATGATCCGGTAGAAGTTGCGCTTGCTCTGGCGATCGCGCTCCTCGGGGGGAAGGCTTGCGTAGCCGCGATGCTCGTGCTTCAGCAACGGCAGATCGGCAAGCGCGAGCGCCCGGCGCGGGGCCACTCCCTCTCCCTCATCGCGCAATACCAGGCTCCACCAGATGTCGAGGTTGCGGTAGAAGCGGAAACGCTCGTCGAGCGGACCACGCTGCGCGAAATCGGATCGACGGAACGCGAGCGCGTACGCCTCGATGGCGTCGACGTCGCCTGCCGGCGCCTCCTCGAAGCGACGCAGATCGCCCGACACGATCCCCCACCCGCCGGCGACCGCCACCGTCGGATCGTCCAGCGCCTCGGCGAGCGGGGTCACGAAGTCGCCGGCCGGTTCGACGCTGCTGTCCAGCAGGATCACGACGGGACCCTCGGCCCGGCGCAGCCCGGCGTTGATGGCCGCGCCCGTCCCGAGCCGCTCGCTCGTCCAGACCACCTCGGTTCGCAGGCCGCCCGAACCGCCACCCGCCTCGAGCACCTCCAGCGCCGTCGCCTGCTCGTGCGAGGGCGCGTCAGCGACCACGACGATCGACGTGCCCTCCGGGGCGTGGTCGGCCAGGCCGGACAGGGCGCGCGACAGATCCTCGGGCCAGTCGGTGGCCAGCAGCACGACCGTCGCCAGGCCGATGGGCGTGTCGTCGAGGCGCGACGGGACGTTGGCGCTGGTGCCATAGCGCGTGCGACCCTCGTCCGGCACGTCGGCCGGCGCTATCGGCGACAGGGCGAAGTCGGTGCCTCGGTCCACGATCTTCCAGCCCGCCGCCTCGATCTCACCCCGCAGGCGGTCGGCCTCGGCCCAGTCGCGAGCAGCTCGGGCCGCGGCGCGCGTATGAGCAGCGCCGAGAATCTCGTCCGGGATCCGCCGGCGGGTCACGGCCGCGGGTGGAGCGGCTCGGACCCGCGGGCCGATCCGCTGAGCGACGATGCCGGCATGGGTGCCGCGGGCGCTCGTTGCGGGATGAGTACCGCAGCGAAGACGGTGGCGCTGATACAGGCCACGATCCCCAGCCAGATCGGCGCGACGAGCGAGGTCGCGGCAAGGACCCCGGCGATCGCCGACCCGACGGGATAGCCGACGAAGTTCGCGGCCATCGAGACAGCAAAGGCGCGGCCCATGATGGCCGGGTCCGTGCGGCGCTGGCGGACCGTGAACAACGCGATGTCCAACGGTCCGTTGAGCAGCCCGAAGCCGGCCTGCGACGCCAGGATGAGCACGAGGCCCAGCACGGGATCGATCCCGAGTGGCGAGGCGGCCGCCACCGGGAGGAGCAGCGCGACGGCAGGTGCGGTAAGGGCCATCGGGGCCACCAGCAAGCGCCATTCGCGGCCACGCGTGTCGAGCCGCCCGAACAGCGCCGACGACACCATGCCGGTGATGCCCGATACGGCGAACGCCAGGCCGACCGCCAGCTCGCTGTACCCGAGCTGGCGGAGGACGAGCAGCGGGATCACGATGGTGGACACGCCGCCGGCGATGTTGAGCGTGGAGATCGAGAAGGCCAGGCCGCGCAGGGTCCGGTTGTGCCACACGTACAACACGCCCTGCCAGGCCTCCCGGAGCAGCGGCGCCTGACCGGTCGGCGGCGTGGCGGGGTCGTGCACGCCGAACAGCGGTACGGTCGCCACGAGCATCAACCCGGCGATCACCACGAGGGTCGTCGGCCCGCCGACGACGGCGACGAGCGCGGCCGCAATCGGCGGTCCGAGGATCGTGGCGACCACGTACCCGTTCGAATCGATCGCGTTGACCCGTTCCCAGAGGTGCCTGGGAACCATGATCGGGAACAGGCTGCGCAGCCCGGTCGCGCTGAGGATCGAGGTCAGGGAAGCAACCGCGGCGATGAGGACAAGCAACCCGGCCGGCAGGCCGTCGGACAGGGCGAGCACCCCGATGAGGGCGAGGGCCGAGGCCGCCACGACATAGTCCAGGATGATCAGCCGGACCCGGCCGTGGCGGTCGAGCAGCGCCCCGGCGATCGGGCTGACGACCATCCCCGGCAGGAGGTACGCCAGGGTGACGACGCCGGCCAGCGACGGCGAGTCGTACTCGTCGAGCGTGAACAGAACGATGGCGATGCCGACCATCGCCTGGGCGACTCGCGCCACCATCATCGAGGCGAGGACGCGCCGCAGATCCGGGACGCGAAGAAGTCCGCGGTACGAGTGGTCGATGCGGGGCGGCTGGGCAGGCACGGCTCGGCAATGCTAAGCCCGGGCCGACCGATACGGTCGGAGCCCGGGCTCCGGAAGGTACGTCTATTTCATTCCGATGGTCACCTCCCGGTCGATGACCTTGTTGGCGCATTCGAAGTCGTTGCAGGCAAACCACAGGACCTGGGCCGCCGCCTCGCCAGGGTGGAAGCGGCCGAAATCCGTCCGCACCTCGATGGCGAACGGGATCTCCTCCCGCGGGCACCCCTCGATGTCGAGGAACGCAGTTCCGGCCCCCGTCTGGCGGGTACCGCTGCGCTGCACGAGTTCGAGGACGAGGAGGTGGCTCAGGTCGGCCTCTGAGCCGCAGCTGACGACACCTTCGAACCTGACAGTGCCCTTCGCGAAGTTCCCCGCTGGATCAAGCTCGACGTCGGCGGTGGCCGGCAGGGGCCCCACGTCAAACGTGAATTCCAGGTTGCCGGCCTGGTTGTCGTACGAGGGCGCGGCGCCGATACCGATCAGGTACGTCTCGCCGGCGATCGCGTCGAAGCGGATAGCGGCCTGCAGGTAACGGGTGTCATCGTTGCACGCGAGCACGTCGATTCCACCGGAGCCGTCCGGCGTGCCAACGTAGATGGTGGTGTCGTAGTCGCTGCCCCATGTGGCGGCGCCCATGGGTCCGCTCGCGGGCGCGAACCAGCTGTACCAAACGGTGGCGGAGTCCCTACCCGACTCGCCGTACCAACATGAGTCGGGATCGGACAGGTCTGGTGTGGCGCCGGACGTGTCGATCGAGTCGCTGAACGGCAGGGCGCCGATGATGGTCGGCGAGGCGATGTGGTCGTTCGCCGGGACCGGGGACGCGGCCGCAACGGGCGCCGCGGCCATGCTGGCGAGAAGGAAGCCTGCGGCGGCAAGGGCACGAATGGTTCGGTGCATCGTTGTTCTCCTGGGCTCGGGGACTTGCCTGTCCAGGAGGTATGAGCAGCCGCCAGCGCCGCTTCTTCAACGATGCAGGGTTCCGCGGGCCAGTTGCGTACGTTCGTCGGCCCCGCCCGCGACAAATGTCGTATTGCCGCGTTAGGTCGTCGCGACTTCGACGGTTATCGGGACGGGACGCTCGAGCGCGTTGCAGACCGGGCAGTGCTCGACGCCCCAGCGGGCCATCTCGTCGAGCGTGGCCGGATCGACGCCGTCGGCCGTCAGTCGCACCCGGACGCGGCCCGTCAGGGGACCGGCCGGCACGGAGTCGTCCATGCCGAGCATGCCGCGGTCGTCGGACTCGGAGTCGACGGCGACTTCGAGCGAGTCCAGGGTGATCCCCAACGTCGCGGCGCGCATGGCAATCAACGTCGCGACACAGCTCGCCTCGGCGGCTCGCAGCAACCAACCGGGTGACGGCGCCGTTCCCGTGCCACCGACCGAGGCGACCATGTCGGTGGTGATGCGCTCCCCCGTCGGAGTCTCGACCTGGACGACCAGCCCGTTCCGGAGGGTGGCAGTCGCGACGCTATCGGTGGAGCGCGCCTCGGCCGGGTTTGCCGCGTAGTGGCTCGTTGCCGCTTCGAGCGCAGCCCGAATCCGCTCTCCGTCCGTCATCTCGAGGATGGTACGTCCTAGGCTCCGTGGCCATCCTCGGGTCCGCTTTGGGACTGCTCGTACCGGAGGCGCGCCTCGACCTCCGAAGCGCGGGCGGCGACGACGGCCGCGTCGGCGTCCCGCAGGCGTTGTGCGCGGTTCTCCATGGCGAGCGCCGCTGCCTTCGTTGCTGCCTTCCGCGCGCTCTGGGCCGCGCGCTCCGCGGCGGCGGCCGCCTTCTCGGCCATCCTGGCAATCTGCTCGGACGCGAGCGCGTTGGCGTCCGACTGCTCGGCGGCACGCATCGCCAACTCGGCAAGGCGATCGGCCAGCTCGGCCGCTTGCGTCGCCTCGCGCCACTGCAGCAGCAGGTCCGCGGTGGTCAGCCGCTCCTCTTCCACGCTTGACAGGGTTGCCGGAAGGCTCATTCGGAAGGGTCACGATCCCGCCGTGCCGCATTTCAGAAACGCACAACCGGGCCGGTCACACGCGGCGCAGGAACTCCACCGTGCGCTCGAAGGCCACATCGGACGCTTCCCGTCGGTAGGCGTCGCGGGAAGGCTCCGCGAACCAGTGGCCCGTGCCCGGGTACAGGTGGATCGTCGATGCGCGGCCGCCCTCACGCAGTCCCTCCTTGAAGGCGGCGATGTCCTCGGGACCCTCGAACGGGTCGTCCTCGGCGAAATGTCCCAGCACGGGACCACCGGGCTGCCCGAGCACCGGCCCTCCGGTCGTTCCGTAGTACACGACCGACGCACCGCGCCCATCCTGCTGTGTCGGGCACCAGACCGACCAGTGGGCCCCGAAGGAGAAGCCCACGGCACCGGCGATCGCTCCGGATCCGCCTGGACGACGCGCGAGCCGCTCGAGCGCTGCGAGGGCGATCGCGTTGGCGTGCTCCTCGTCGACGCTGCCGGTCAGCCGCTTCGCCTCATCGACCCCGGCGGTCACCGCTCCGCTGTAGAGGTCAGGGGCGATCACGAAGAACCCGGCATCCGCCAGGCGGTCGGCAAACCCGGTGACGTCATCGTTCAGGCCCCACCATGCGTGGAACACGACCACGCCCGGCGCCTCCCCGCCGGCCGGATCCGCGACATACGCGCGAACCGGTTGCCCTGCCACCTCGAGCTGATCCATCGCCACGTTCGAACCTCTCACTGTGTGATGAGATGGTCGCCGACAGGGTGGTCAGCGACCGTCATGTTTGCCAACCGCGCCATGTCACTTCCACCGTGATGCACGTTCCCGGCATCAAGAATGCCGGGAAGTCGCATCGCGAAAGAAGGTTGCGTTCGGCGAGCGCTTACGAGCATGCGATCCACGAGGCAGAATTCCGAATATGCCGAGGGCCCAGGTTGATGACCTGGGCCCTCGGCGTTGGTTCATCGTCGATCAGGGACCGACGTCGTAGTCCACCTCGATGTCGATCGGACCACTCTCGGTCTGGCCGGTCACCTCGATCGTGAGCCCCGTGCCGGCGACCTTGGTCGAGTTCTGCGGGTTCGTCGAGTCCCAGTAGGCGTCCTCGCCGCTGTCGGTGAACAGCGGGATCGCGTCGCGCTCGTCCTCCGAAGGCCAGGCACACAGATAGCCAATGGTCTGGCTGTTGCCCTTGCCCTCGACAACCTGCTTGTGGAGGCCGGCGCACGGTAGTTCGTCGGACCCGGGCTCAGGATCGAGCGTCGGGCCCTCCGGAACGTCCTGTACGCCGAAGGTCGCGTCGAACGGCTGCCGACGATTGCTCGGCTGCGTGCCGTCCGAATACTTGAAGGGGGTGAATCGAGCGTCGATCGGCAGCGCGAGGCCGCGACCGGCGTGCTCGCTGGTGTTGTTGTCCGTATAGGTCTCGTCGACCATCCAGATCAGCAGGCCGTCCTGCTGCACGAAGTGCTCGACCTTGTCCGGATCGGTCAGCGCGAAGCTGAACTGGTACGGGCCGGTTTCGAGCCCCGCGTCGTAGCCAACGTAGGTGCGGTTCTCGGCGATGTAGTAGCGATCGCCGAGGGCCTCCTCGACGCCGTCGCTGAGCTTCCAGCCGCCTTCGGCGGTCCAGCCGTCTGCCCCGGCTTCCACGTCGTCCGTGAAGATCTGTGTGCCGCCGGACTTGAGGACGAAGTCATCGAGGAACACGTTGTCCAGGTGGACACCACCGTCGCTCTGGAAGCGGAACCGGAACAGGGTGTCGTCGGCGCCGCCGGGGATCGTGTACCGGAGCGTCTTCCAGCGACCGTTCGATGAACCGCTGAGCGGGTCGTCGGCAGCGATCCACTCCGCACCGCCGTCGGTCGAATACTCGGCGTGGAGATAGTCGAAGCCGGCCTCGATGTCATACCAGGCCTTGACCGTGAGCGTCGCCTTGGAGACGGAGCCCAGGTCGAAGCTGTTCTGGAGCGTCGTGTTGAGATCGTCGGCGCTCGTCGACCACCACATCTGTTCGCCAGAGGCGGGCGTCGTGTACTCGGTCTCCAGCGCCAGATCCGGCACGTCCACGATGACGGCCTCGGACGGGTCGAGCGACGTCGAGGCGGTCTCGCCCTCGTTGACCACGGAGTAATCAAGCCAGCCGAGCTGGAGCTTCTCCCACGGACCCATGTAGTCAGGGCGGGTGCCGATGTCCTCGGTCCCATCGCCCAGCCAGGAGCCCGACGACATCACGGTCCAGAAGGCCGTGCCGTTCTCGCCCGCGTTGGTGTCGTAGAAGTCCGGCAGGTTCAGGTCGTGGCCGTACTCGTGCACGAACACGCCGAGGCCACCGTTCTCCGCCTCGACGGTGTAGTCGCCGAGCCAGTAGTTCGTGTCACCGATCTTTGCGCCACCGAACTGAGCATCTTCACTCGGGCCGGTCGCGCCGAAATCGGTAGCGTTGACGTACCAGCGGTGCGACCAGATGGCGTCGGCGCCCTGGGCGCCACCACCGGCATCCTCGCCTTCACCGGCGTGGACCGCCTGGAAGTGGTCGATGTAGCCGTCGGGCTCGTCGAAGTTCCCATCGTTGTCGTGGTCGTAGCGATCCCAGACGTCGAAGTCCGCGAGGAAGTCCTCAACAGCGGCCTTGGAGCCAAGCTCCGCGAGGGCATGCGCGTACCAGGCATTGCCCGCGTCCTCGATGAAGTGCCAGGCACCGCCGAAGTCCTCGATGGCGTTGTCGCCGTAGAGCGATGCGTTGCCCGGGACGGTGACCCAGTCGCTGACCTCCCCGGCGACCGTGTAGTTGCCCGAGGACTGGGCCGAATAGAAGTCGGCCATCGAGTCGCTGTCGCCGAAGAACAGGTCGTCGTAGTAGGCCGTCGTGAAGTCAGCCTTCCAGTGCTTGAAGTTGTCGTATGGAAGGGCCGGGTCGTAGTCCGGATTGGTTTGGCCGTCGACGATCTCACGATTCGGCTTGGAGATTTCGTTGTGCAGCGGGCCCGGGACGCGACCGTAGCGGCCCTCCGCATCCGAGCCGAACTCGGCGAGGATGGTGAACAGGCGGCCCTCGCCTGCGACCGCAGCCTCGAAGTACTTGTCGTCGGCCAGCGGCACGACGCCGTCGGCATTGGGGGACGCCTTGCCGGACAGGATCAGTTCCTGTGCAGCCTTGCGACGTGCTTCCTGACGGGCCGTGAAGGGCCCGGGCCGGTTGTCGGGTCGGGCTGCCTTGGCGGCCGGACCCTGGTCATTGGCGGGCGGTGCCGCCACGACTGGCGCCACCGACGTGACGAGCATCACGCCGACAACGGCGCCCATGAGCAATGCGCGAGGCAGCTTCCGCACGCCCTCTCCTCCTCCGATTGGGTCGCGTGGGCCCGCCAACAACGGCGGTCACCCGGGGCAGGTGGACTGCCATGCTATGCCAAGTTGGGGGAACCGTGTCAAACCGTCATGTCAACTGCCGTGGGCAAGGTACTCGGCGTCGGTCACCTGGTCTCCCCATTCGCTCTCCTCGCCAACGGCCGGGGCTTCCCAGATCGCGAGATGGGTCATGAAGTGGTCCGGTGCGGCCCCGTGCCAGTGCCATTCCCCGGGCGGCGTGTAGACCGTATCCCCGGCACGGATCGCGAGGAGCTCACCGCCACGCGCCTGCATGCGACCGACGCCCTCGGTGACATGCACCGTCTGGCCGACGGCGTGCGCGTGCCACGCATTCCGGGCCCCGGGCGCGAAGCGGACCATGCTGACCCGGACGCGCGACGGTTCGTCTCCGCGGACGATGACGTCGAGCCAGGCATCGCCGACGAACCGGTCGGCCATGGCCTTTTCGGTGGGCGGCTTTCGAACGAGGTCCATCGCTCGCCTCCTTTCGGTGCGGTTGCGTTCAGCGCTACGCTGCCACGATGCCCGCCGGTCCACTGCCGCTCACGCGCGCGCAGATCCTCGGTCATCGGCGGCGCGCCGGTTCGCTGGACACGCGGCTCCCCGCCGGGGCGGCATCGCTCCGCCGCGCCGCGTGGGCCGGTCTCCAGGATTCGATGCCCCGCGCGGCCGTGCTGTCGATCCACGCGCGCGTCGACGGCACGACCCCGGATGCCTGGGCGGATCCGGCCCTCGTCCAGCTGTGGGGTCCGCGCTACAGCGTCTACGCAGTCGCCGCAGCGGACCGCGCCGTGTTCACGCTCGGACGGCTCCCGGAGGACGAGAAGGGACTGCGCCGGGCGGTCGAGACGGCGAGCCGGCTCGAGGACCTGCTCGACGGTCGTGAGCTGCCCTTCGGTCAGGTCGGGACCAACGCGCTGCGCTATGGCGCAGCCACCGGGCGCCTGCTCCTTCGGTGGGACGGCGCACGCCAGCCGACCGTGCGAATCGTGGCCGCGCCGGACATGGAGCCCGCCGCAGCCCGGGCAGAGCTCGTTCGCCGCTACCTGCACATCTTCGGTCCCGCGAGCGCCGAAGTGTTCGCCGACTGGGCGGCGGTGTCGGCGCGCAGCGCCCGCGCCACCTTCGATGCCATCTCGGCCGAGCTTCTTGCCGTGCGCTCGCCGGTGGGCGACGCGTGGATCCTGGCCTCCGATGAGCCGTCGTTCCTTGCCGAGCCGGGTCCACCTGGGGCAGCACGACTGCTGCCGAGCGGCGATTCCTGGTGGCTCTACCAGGGCGCCGACCGTGAGCTGCTCGTCCCGGACGCCGGCCGCCGAGCCCAGCTCTGGACGCCGCGGGTATGGCCGGGTGCGCTGATGGTTAGCGGGGAGATCGCCGGGACGTGGCGGCGCGCCAATGCGGACATCCGCATCGACACCTGGCGAGCATTCTCGCCCACGGAGCGTGCCGCCATCGAGAGCGAGGCCACCAGCCTGCCCCTGCCGGTCACGGCCGGGCTCCGGGTCCATATGGACGGGGCCTGATGTCCCACATCCACGTCACCTGGGAAGGTGCCCTGGCGTGGCGGCTGGGCCGACATTTCCTCGAACCGACCAGCACTGGCTCGGCGGTCGACGTCGTCCGTCGCCTCGGGGCGGTCAAGGCCGAGCCGCACCAAGGGGCGGAGCTGGCCATCCGGATCAGGCAGCGCCATTCCTCGGCCGGCCAGCTGAGCGGGGCGCTCGCCGAGGGCCGGATCATCCAGGCCTTTGCCTACCGCGGCGCGGTCCACCTGATGACCGCCGAGGACGCCGGCGTCTACCTCGCGCTCCGGGCGGCAAGCCGGATGTGGGAGCTGCCCAGCTGGCAGATGTACTACGGCCTCGCCCCCTCGGACTGGCCCGCGTTTCGGGAGGCGGTTCGGGACGCGCTCAGTGGCGGCCCATTGACACGCCAGGAGCTCGGCGTGGCGATCACGAGCCTGCCCCGCTATCGCGGGTTGCGCATGGCGTTCGAGGACAAGACCTGGACCCTGCTCAAGGCCCTGTTCTGGCAGGGCGACGTGGCCTTCGGTCCGCCGCGCGGCGGGCGGGCCACGTTCCAGCGCCTGGACCGGAATCCGCACTGGGCCGGGATCCCCAGCCTCGACGAGGCAGGCCCGAAGGCAGTCGAGGCGTACTTCCGCATCTACGGGCCGGCGACGCCCGCGCACGTTCAGTACTCGCTCGGTGAGGGCCTGGGGGCGGGCAGGAAGCGGATCACCGCGTGGATCGCGGGTCTCGGAGACCGGCTCGCGGAAGTCGACGTCGACGGAGCATCCGCGTGGGTCCTGCGCGAGGACCTCGATGAACTCACCGCGAGCCGGCCCAGTGAGGCCCTCCGGCTGCTCCCTGGTCACGACCAGTGGGTCCTCGGCCCTGGCACGGCCGACGCCCACGTCGTGCCGCCGGCCAGGCGAGCCCTGGTCACCCGCGGAGACAACGTGGCCGCCTATCGAGGCGTCGTATCCGGTACCTGGTCCGTCCGCACCGGCGTGGTCGCCGTCACGTGGTTCAAGGAAGCCGGTCCGGAGCCCAACGAGGTGCTCGCGGAAGAGGTGGAACGGCTCACTGCGGTCCTCGACCGTCCGCTGGAGTGGAGCCTCGAGACCGCCTGACTGCCGCTCGTTGGTCGTGTCCTGCGGGCGTCGCGTTGCAGATGTCTCACAAACGCGAAACGACGGCATGTCGCCCTTGTTTCTGTGTGCAAACGAATCCTAGCATTCGTATTCAGCAGCCCCAGATCCCCCCTGACGGGGCTGCCTCTGCCCGATTCGCGGTCCCTGGGAGGGCATATGACACGCGCGATGATTCGGCGCCCCCATCCATCCAGCAGGGAGCGCCGGCGACGGCGCGGTCGCTCCGCTGCCGCACTGCTGGTTCTCGCCCTTGGCGCGACGCTGCTGCCGGCGACGCCGGTCCTGGCGGCCGACCCCGAGGTCCCGCCGGCGGTCGATCCCGGCACGCCGGACTTCAGCGGGCTCGACGACCCGGTGCCCGACGGCCCGGTGGCCTTCGATCCCACACGCAACATGCTCCAGGCATTCTTCGATGCCGACCAGTCGGCCGGCGGTGACTCGTACTGGCTCGATCGAGTACTCGAGCGGTCCGGGGACGTCGACGGCCCGACGTCGGCCCAGGAACGGGCGCTGTATACCAAGGGCAGCGCGCTGTTCATGTATACCCACAACCCCGGCACCCTCGGCTTCGCCGGTCAGGGCACCGGCGCCAACCAGGGCGGTGGAGGCTTCGGCTATCGCGAACCGATCGCCGGCTCGAACACCAGCCTGTACACGGTCACCGTGTCGGACGCGACGCTCGCGGAGCAGACCGCGCAGCGGCGTCAGTACCCGAGTCACTGGTTCAGCGTCCACTCGGGCGGTGGGCTGCAGGTCGATCAGACGAAGTTCATCACCGAGAACAACGTCGCGGTGACAATCCTCAAGCTGACCAATACCGGCACGGAAGAGACGACCCGCACCATCACCGCGGGAACGCCCGCTGTCGTCACCCAGTCGTTCGATGGTGACGAGCGCGTCGGCAGCTTCAGCACCCGCTACAACCTGACGACGGTATCCACCCGGCTGAGCGGTGATGGCTTCACGCCGAGCGGGAACAACCTCACGCGCCAGGTCACCATCCAGCCGGGTGAGTCGGTTACCGTCAAGCTCCAGCTCGGCGCGATCACGCCGGACGTCGCCGCTTCCGCCGCGGACTACGCCCGTTACCGCGACATGGCCGCAAGCGAGGCGCTGGACGCTCAACTGGCGGAGTACAACCAGTGGTGGGCCGACAACGTCCCGTACATCGACCTGCCCGACGACAACGTCGAGAAGATGTCGTGGTACCGGACCTTCCTGAGCCGCTTCAACTACTTCGACGCGAACATCCCGGGGAATGACTTCCAGTTCCCGGTGTCGGTCGAAGGGGCGCTCGGCTACAACAACGCCATCCAGCTCACCCAGCCGATGCACATGCAGGACCTCAAGTACTTCCGCGACCCGAAGTACGCGTACGGGAACTGGCTGTCGTCGGGTGAAACGTCAAAGTGCGACGCGTTCATCGACAACCCCGGCTCGCACAGCTGGGGCAACACCTATGAGCAGTACATCGCGCGCGAGGGCTGGAACGCGATCAAGGTCCACGGCGCCGACCCGGAGGTCATCGCGAACTTCGCGCACTACGCCGAATGCGATGTCAAGGGCCAGCTCGCGAAGTACGACTCGAACGACAACAACCTCATCGAGTACAACGTCGGCTTCCTGACCGGAAACGATGCCGACACGCCGACCTTCCACTGGGCGCAGTTCCGCGGGCAGCCCACGCGACAGGATCGGGCCGAGGCCGCGTTCCAATGGTCGGGCGCGAAGGCCGCAGCAGAGGCGTATGCGCTGCTCGGCAACGAGGCGAAGGCCGCCGAGATGGAGGCCCTTGCCGATGACATCCGCGACGCGATCCTCACGATCCTGTGGGACGACTCCCCCGCCGGCGAGCCGCCCACGCTCGAGCCCCAGCCGGCAACGCGGTCAACGAGTCAGGACGGCTTCGGCAACGCCGTCAGGCTCGGCAACCCCGAGCCGAACCGCTACGTCGACATGCCCGACGGGATCCTGAATGGCCTGACCGACTTCACGATCGCGAGCTGGGTGAATCTCAATTCCTCGACGGTCAGCTGGGCCCGCATCTTCGACTTCGGGACCGGGACGAACGTGAACATGTTCCTGACGCCGCGCGCGGGCGTGACCGGCACGCCGGTGCGTTTCGCCATCACGACCAACGGCGGCGGCGCGGAGCAGCAAGTCAACCGGCCGGGCTCGCTGCCCACCGGCTGGCAGCACGTCGCGGTGACCCGTTCAGGGACGACCAACACCCTGTACATCAACGGGACCGCGGTGGCGTCGAACACGATCGCCCTGTCGCCGACCGACCTCGGCAACACGACCAACAACTGGATCGGCCGCTCGCAGTACGCGGATCCGCTTCTCGCCGGCCTCGTCGATGAGTTCCAGATCTACGACCACGCCCTGACCGATGCGGAGGTCCAGTCTCTCACGACATCACCGGGCGGCACGCCCGGCGGCGGCAACGTCGCCTGGTACCGCTTCGACGAAACCGATGGGCCGACCGTGGTCGATTCCTCGGGCCAGGGCAACGACGCGACGGTCGAGACGGTCCCGCAGGTCGTGGGCGACTGGCCGGGCAAGGTGTTCAAGCACCAGCTGACCTCAAACGGCGAGCGGGTCCAGTGGAAGGACCAGCAGAACTTCGCGCCGTTCATCGAGGGGCTCGTGCCGAACGAGCCCGAGTACACCCAGGCGCTGCGCTTCTACGGCGACGCCGAGGAGTACCCGATCATGCCGTTCTACACGGCGAACCAGCGCGACAAGCAGTTCGCGGCGGCCCTCGGCATCCCCGGTTCCAACAACTTCTCGAACATCAACTCGACGCTCCAGGCCCAGCTCTACGCCCGCGCCATCCGCGAGTACCCGACCGAGTACATCACGCCCGGCATGCTCCGACGGCTCATCGAGTGGTCCAGCTGGGTTCAGTACATCAACGGCGACAACCGCCGGCCGGACAACAACGAGTTCTTCTTCAACTGGGATCCGGAGGACCAGACGCTTGGCCGTTCCGGGATCCACCACAACATCCTCGGCGGCTTCAACTTCATGCTCATCGACGACATGGCCGGTCTCGAGCCACGTATCGATGATCGCCTCGAGCTGTGGCCGATCGACATCGGCTACGACTGGTTCGCCATCAACAACCTGAGCTACCACGGCCACGACCTGACCCTGGTCTGGGATCGGCCGGGCGGCGGACAGCACTACACAGGCGTGCCCGAGGGCTACTCCGCGTACCTCGACGGCACGCGCATCTTCACGGTCAGCGCACTTGCCCATGTCATCTGGAACTCGAAGAACGGGGCGGTGACCGTCGTCGACGGCGACGCGTCGGTCCTGTTCAAGGCCGCCGGGCCGATCCCGGCCGCAGCGTCCATCTCGCTCCGCGACAACGAGCGGCTCTCCGAGGCATTCCAGCAGGCCGGGATCGACCTGTCCGAGGCCACCGGCTGGGCGTTCAACCGGGCGCGGGGCAAGCCGGTCGAGGCGTCATTCACGACGACCAGCCCGGCACTCCGCGCGACCGATACCGATTTCGTCACCGACGGCTATACCATCAGCGGCTTGCCGGCCAGCGGACCCGGGGGACAGGCACAGTCCGGCTACATCGCCCCGAACACGATCTGGGGCGCGTGCGACTCCGCCCGGACTACGTGCGGTGACGGTACCGCCGATGACGAGCAATGGCTCACCGTCGACCTGCTCGCGCCGCACAAGATCGACACGCTCAAGATCTACTTCTTCAACGACAAGAGCTACAACCCGCAGCAGAACGTCTCGCGGGATACCTACCGCCAGCCGTCGGCGTTCACGGTCCAGTACCACGACGGCAGCGACTGGGTCGACGTTCCCGGACAGGTCCATACACCTGGCTCACCGCAGGCCAACTACAACCTCGTGACCTTCCCGCAGGTCACGACACAGGAAGTGCGCGTCGTCATGACACGGTCCGGGACGTTCGGGATCGGCGTCAAGGAGATCCAGCTCTTCAACACAACCAAGACATCGTTGGACGCGATCCGCGCGCTGGTCAACCAGTACCGGGCCGAGGGCCAGATCACCAAGGAAGGCGCTTCACGCCTGCTCAACAAGCTCGACCGCGCCCAAGCCGAACTCGACAAGGGTTCCCCGGCCGGCGCGATCAAACACCTTCAGCAGTTCATCGACGACACGGCCTTGCTCGAGGTGTACGTGCCCGGCGAGGAAGCCCGGAACGTGCTCGTCGACGAGGCCCAGCAGATGATCAGCCAGCTGGGCGGGACACCGAGTCCCGCCTGATCCCCCGCTCCTCCGACTGCCCGGCCGGATGCCCCAATCATCCGGCCGGGCTATCCGTCAGGAATGCCGTGCTGCGCTCAGTCGGCGTCGCGGATGCGCGTTGCGTGCGACCAGACCGCCTGCCATCTGCCCTCTCGGAGCTCGTACACGTCGAATCTGACAGGACCGGGCCACACGGCGCGGCATGATGGCGCCATGGACCCTGCCCAGCCGGCCGAGTTCCTGCTCGACGACTACCCGGCCGCCATCCGCGAGACCGGTCGAGCGTTGCGTGAGTTGATCTTCCGCACGGTCCCCGGCACCGTCGAGACCGTGCGCTCCGGCTGGCGCTGGATCGCCTATTCGCTGCCCGACGGCCGTCGGGTCCGGAACTTCGCCTGGATCGGACCGGAGCGGAAGCACATCCACCTCGGCTTCGAGCACGGCACGCTGCTCGCCGACCCCGGACGTCTGCTCCATGGAGCCGAGGAGCGCCTCAAGAAGTTCCGCTACTTCACCTTCGAGCCGTCGATCGACATCGACGAGGCGGTCCTGGCCGACTTCGTGCGCCGCGCGGCCGACCTCGCGACGCTGTCAGCGAGCGCCCGTCGCGCGCTGGTGATCGAGAATGACCGCGACCGCGATCAGGTGCCCGACGACTGGGAGTTGATCGAGTAGAAAGGTTGGCCAGCGGGCCGCGGGGCGGCAACCCCTCGGCCGCGGCTCGTGGCACCCGCCCTTGTCAGCGCTCGTCGGCTCCAGCGCCCGCAACCAGCGCGCTGACGCCCTGCCACTCCATGAGAACAGGCCCTCGCGGACGAGGGGCCGGTCCCTCTCCGATGAGCGCAACGCGTCCGCTGACGATCCGGCCATCGACAGTCCGCCCTGCGAGGGATCCGGCCGTTTGCTGCGAGCGCGGTGCCATCAGCACGCGTGCCAGCCAGCAGTCGGCCCCCGTGGCGTCCTGCCATTCGTCGATGGTCGCGCCGCCCACGGGCTCACCGTCGAAGGTCACATCACTGAGCGCGAAGCGGCGGTGGTTGCGGACAACGCGGGGAGTGGGCTCCGCGTGCGAACGAGGGGCCTCGAGGTCGTCCACGTCAATATCGAGTTCGGCCCTTGGTCGGGGCCTTCGGCTCGCGTGGTTCGCGGCCGGGCCGTGGCGGGTTGGGAAGGGTTCCCGGAGCCATATCGGGTCGTGGTACGGGCTGGCGGGAGCGTGCCGACTCAACATCGCGACGGAATGCCGCCTTCTCCTCGGGCGAGAGCCGCGCCACCCAGGCGGCCTCCAGCTCTCGAATCCGCTCGTGCTCGGCCGCCCGCTGCGCCTGCTCGAGTCGCGAGCGCTTCGTCATGGCCTGCCCGCCTTCAGCAGCAGGTCGGGTCGGGACCGTGGCACACCGTCCCTGAGACCGTTCAAGCAGCCTCGACGTTGTTGGCTCGCGCGCCCTTGGGATCCTGCTGGATCTCGAACTTCACCCTCTCGCCGCCGGCCAGGCGGTCGAAGTCGAGCGACGGTGCGACGGCGCTTCGGTGGAAGAAGTAGTCCTTGCCGTCATCATCGGCGGTGATGAACCCGAACCCGCGGTCCGACACGACCTTCTTGACGGTGCCCGTTGCCATGTGCGCCTCCCGGTATCTCGAACGCAGTTGGGGAACATGCGGTTAGTTCGAGACAGACGGCCGCACGAGGGCGCTACGGGGCGTAGCCGCTGAAGCCTACCACGGAGCCGTAATCGGGCTCGCCCAGGTCAGCACTCGAACGCGAACCAGCAGATCTCGTTGCGCAGCCGCTGGTCGTCGAGGACGAGCTCGCGGATTGCGTCGGGCAGCTGGTCGCGCTGCCAGCGGCACTCCACTCGACCGGCGCGTGCGCCCGCACCGTCTGGCGCGGCTGCGCGCACGGCCTTGATGGCGTAGGCGGCCGCCCCCAGCTCGTGCGCGGCGACATGCGCAACGAGCGCCGCCTGGGCTGCGGCATACGCGGCAAACCGTGGCGTCCCGCGCAGGTCGCGGGCCGCGGCATTGGCGTGGCCGCCGGCCGTACGAGCCTGGGTCATCGAGATCTCGCCGCTTGCCCACGCCCGACCGAGATCGATCGCCTGACGCGGACGTTCATCGCCGGGCCGAGCAGCCTCGAAGAGATCCAGGACATGACCGGCGCACGTGGCCGCCCACCGCGCGAGGAGACGGTGATCCGCATCGGTGAGCACCCCGCCGCGGCGGATCGTCACGAAGCGAGGGTCGCGCTCCTTCGGCAGGATCACCGGCGTTCAGGCGTTCGCCGAGAGCAGGCGCGAGACCTGCCAGGCGTCCGTCGTGTTCGAGATCATCGTGTGCGTGAGCTCGCGCGCAGGATCGTGGACGCTGCGGAACGAGACGCCGGCGTCGGCGCCCGTGAGGCTGACTGCGTCGCCCTCGCCCGCCAGCCAGAAACCGAGCCCGTAGCGCCTTCGACCGTCGGGCGCGGCACTGCGCGGTCGCACCATCTCGGCGACCCAGTCCGCCGGAACGATCCGTCCGTCGAAGAACGCCTGCCATAGGGCACTGACGTCGGCGACGGTCGTGTACACGCCGCCATCGCCGCTCCCGCGTACCGGGAGATGGAACACGTTGGTTCGCGGCCCGTCCGCGTCCAGGTAACCGAACGCGGCTCGACCGGGAAGCTCGTCCGAGCGCAGGAACGCGGTGTCGCGCATCCCCGCCGGCTCGCAGACGCGCTGCCCGACGAGCTCGTGGAAGGGCACGCCGGCCGCCCGCTCGGCGATGAGCGCCAGCACGACATAGCCGCTGTTGCAGTACGAGAACCGCTCGCCTGGCACGAACTTCGCGGGATGGCCGTCGAGAACCCGCAGGTAGTCCTCCGGTGTGGCCAGCTCGTGCACCGGCACCGGCATGAGGTACGCGAGCGGATCGAGGTCTTCGTCCTCGTCGACGTAGTCGCCGATCCCCGAGCGGTGCGCGAGCAGGTGCTCGACGGTGACGGCGGCGTCGATCAGCGGCAGGTCGTCGCCGAGCAACGACCGGGCCGGCAACGAGAGTTCGAGCACCCCGTCGACGACGAGACTCACGATCGCCAGCGCGGTCAGCGCCTTCGTCGCGCTCGCAACTGCGAACTGCGTGTCGAGGGTGTTCGCGATGTCGTGCGCGCGATCGGCGAGCCCGTAGGCGGCCTCGAGCTCGATTTCGCCGCCACGCTCGAGCCGCACGACCCCGCTGAAGCCGGTCGCGGCCGCCAGCTCATCGATCTCCTGTCTCGTGATCATCCGTCCCGGATCATCGCCTCCCGGGCAGTCAGCTGCGAAGCACCTTCTCCAAGGGGCGGCCCTTCGCGAGCTCGTCGACGAGCTTGTCCAGGTAGCGGATCTGCTGCATAAGCGGGTCCTCTATCGTCTCGACGCGGACCCCGCAGATGACGCCCGTGATGAGGTCGGCATTCGGGTTCAGCCGTGCCGCAGCGAAGAAGCCGGCGAAGGTCGTGCCGGCGGACAGGTGGTCTGCCAAGTCGGACTCGTCGTAGCCGGTCAGCCAGCGGATGACCGCGTCGAGCTCGTCCTTGGTCCGGCCCTTCCTCTCCACCTTTGCCAGGTAGAGCGGGTAGACCGAGGCCAGCGCCATCGTGAAAATTCGGTGTCCGGCGGTTGTGGTCATCTCGTCACCGCGAACCAGTGGCCCTCGGGATCCGAGAACGCAAAGCTGGGCGTCCCTTCGTGCTCACCGACGTCCGTCGCCTGCACGCCTCGTCCGACGAGGTCGTCATGCGCGGCCTGGAGGTCGTCAACGTAGAAGGCGATCGACGGCGTCCCGAGGTCGAGGTTATCCGGGTTGTCCTTCATCAGCTCGAGGGGCACGAGTTCGAATCCAAACGGCTGATCGGGGAACCCGACCTGCGCGATCGTGAAGCCGGCCACGTCCGCGCGCCGCTTCTCGACCATGCCGATCTGCTCGATCCAGAACCTCCGGCAGGCTTCGGCGTCGTTCACATACAGCACGACGTATCCGACCTTCATGTGCGGCTCCCGAAAAGCGGCGCCATACACCACGCTGGCGCCTGGCTTCCAGCATATGGCGCGGCCGGCGACTCGACAGCGCGGCGACGATCAGCCGATTGTCCGGCCGAAGAATTCACGCAGCCAGCCGCCGTACTCGTCCGCGCAGACCTCCGCTGGCATGCCCTCCGGGGAGTTGTGACCCGACCCCTCGCACCACCGCAGATCGACGGGGATGCCGCCCGCCTTTGCTCCTTCGAAGAATGCCTGCGTCCGCGCCGGGAGGTCCTGGGTGTCGGCGGTGCCATGGATCAGCAACATGGGCCGACGGTCATACCGGGCGACGACGTCGTCTGCGTCGGCCGCGTTGACGTCCGCGCCCGCCATGACCGACGCGCCGGCGAGCACGGCCCAAGTCGCCGGGTATGCCGGGTGATGAAACTCCTGCTCGATTCGGGCTTCGACCTGGTAGCGGAGTCGCGTGTGCATCGAATCGAGGACCAGCGCCTCAACCCGATCGTCCCCGACCGCCTCGGACAGCGCGGTCGCCGCACCCAACGAGTTCCCCAGCACGCCGATGTGCTCGGGGTGCTTCGTCCGTTCGAGCCAATCGATGATCGCCCGGAGGTCGCGTTGCTCGAGCGCGCCGCCTGACGTCGCGTCGCCAGTGCTTCGGCCGGAGTTCCGCAGATCGAAGGCGACGAGGTTGTACTCGTCGTGCAGCCCAGCTCCGTACTGCAGGATGCCGCTCTTGTTCGTGCGGAATCCAGGAACCAGCACGACCGTCGGTGACGTCGGCCCGGCTCCGTTCGCCGCCGGGATGTACCAGCCGGCGATCCGGACGCCATCGTCGGTCACGACCGCCTCGCCGGCCTTCTCTCCCTGGTCGGTGCAGGCCGTCAGATCCGCGTTCCGTTCGTCGAGCGTCGCATCGTCGGCGATGTCGTAGTTGATCGCCTCGTATGTCCAGCCGTACTGGTCAGCCGGGGTCGCGCAGCCGGCAACGGCTGGCGCCTTGACGAGGTACTCGCCGCCAGTCACCGCGGCGTACGCCATGTATCCGGTCCCGGCGGTCAACCCGACCACCAGGATCAGAGCAAGCCACCGGCGTGCACGCATCGCCATAGAGACGTGTGTCGCGCGCGACCGTGACGCGGACCTCAGCGCGAAAGATCAGGCCGCCCGGTGTAGTGGACGTGCTCGAACGGCCATCCGGCCTCGAGCCATGCGGCCACGCCCTCGGCGAGCGGGACGTCGAGATCTGCGCGATCGGCGCGGACCCACGACCTCACCTGGACGCCCGGCCCATCGCGCCGCGGGTAGATGTACACGCAGCCGATGACGTCACCGTCGGACGGGTCGAGCACGGTGTACGTGAACCCTCGGCGCGTGGCGAAGTCGGCGGCATGCTCCTCGAGGTCGCCGCGGTTCGCATCGAGCGTCATCTCGTGCGGCCAGTCGCCCCACGGGAAGCCGGGCGTCGAGCGGAGATGCTCGATCGACGTCGTCCAGGCGGCGTAGTCCCGCTCGTTGTGCTGGGGACCGAGCGGCTCCAGGACGAACCGGGGATCTCTGAGCGTGGTCGGAACGTCGAATTGGGGCGGGACGATGGGAGCGGATTCGATGGACATGCGCGTAGCTTCGCATGGTCGATCCTCACGGCCCCGAGGCGGGCCGCGGACCCCAGGTCAGTGCGCCGATCCCCTCTTTGAAGCGCGCAGTCGCGTCGTCACTGTCGACGAACGGCTTGAGGATGAGGCCGATGAAGATGCCGAAGCCGTCATGGATGCCGACCCAGCGCAGGACGGGCGTCGAGCCGCATTGGTAGACGGCGAAGATGCCTTCGGACCCATCGGCCGGAAGCGCTTCCCTCTCCGTGGGCTCGGCATCGCAGCTGTGCCATTCGGTGGCCTGGTTGGCGACCTTGGTCTCGAGCTCCGCCACTGAGATCGTGGTCGGATAGCCGAAGGCAAAGAGGTCCCCGTCCCGCGTGGTCACCTGGTCGGTGTACTTGTTGCCGTGATCGATCCGCGCCGTCCCGTCCCATGCGACCGACGCGTAGCGCCAGGACGTCTCGAGCTCATCAGCCGGCCAAGGGAGCGTGTACGGGTAATCGGCCGACGCTGCGAGCGATCGCCCGCCCGTTGGTGCCACGGACGGTGTGGCGGGCCCCTTGGACGGAGTCCCGCTGGAGCCCGGTGCGCCGGACGCGGGGGCCACTGTGCCGCCACACGCGCCGACACAAATCGCCAACAGCCCGATCAGCAGGGCGCGTTTCAATGGACCCCTCCCTTGGCTGGAATAGTAGACGGCTGTGTGATGCTGCCGGGCCGCCATATCGCGGATCCGAAGACGCCTCGACCTCAACTGAATCAATCCGGCTTCGAGCCGCATCTCTTTAGCATGGTTGGCATGACGGCGGTCCAGGCTGCGGATCTCGTGCAAGCTGCCGCGACCGGGGACGAGTCGGCATTCACCGAGCTCGTCACGCGCCACCACCAGGACATGCTGCGCGTCGCCTACGTCATCTGCCGCGAGCCCGCCCTGGCGGAAGACGCGGCTCAGTCGGCCTGGGCGATCGCCTGGCGTCGGATCGGCGATGTGAAGGACGCGACCCAGATCCGCGGCTGGCTCGTGGCGGTGGCCGCCAACGAGGCCCGAAGGACGATGCGGTCACGTCGGCCGATCATCCACGAGATCTCGGTCGGTGACATCGAGCTCGAAGGGCTGCCAGACGTCCGCTGGGACCCACTGGCCGACACCATCGCGCGCTCGGATCTGCGCCGCGTCCTGGCGTCCCTCGATCCGACGGACCGTGCCCTGATCGCCCTCAGATACGTGGCCGAGCTCAGCTCCGACGAAATCGGACGCGCGCTCGGCATGTCTTCGTCTGGCGCCCGCGGCCGGCTGTCGCGCCTGCTGCGTCGGCTCCGGGGAGAACTTCGCGATGCATGACTTCGACCAGTTCGAGCAGCGTCTTGCAGACGCTCTCCGTTCCGACGCCGACGCGAGTGTTGGTCCATTCGAGGCCGGCTCGATCGCCAAGGCGGCGATCGCCGCGAACCGGTCGGGCGCAACGCGGGTCCGCCGGTCGCCGCCTCACGCCAGACGGTTCGGCCGCGGCCGCGGCATCACGCTTCTCGCAGCCGCATCGCTGTTGCTCGTTGGCGGGGCGTTGGCTGCGGGTTCGGGCGTCCTGCGGCTCCCGACGGTCGTTCCGCCCTTGCCTTCCCCATCGGTCGTTGCATTCGCCACGACATCGCCAGACGCGATGTCCCCGGGTCCGAGCGAATCGGCGGCACCATCCGCAAGTCCGATCCCTGTCGCGGGTCCGGGAGGCGCCTGGATCCAGACCGGGACGATGGTGACGCCCCGCGAGGGTTACAGCGCTGTGCGACTTCAGGACGGCAGGGTGCTGGTGGTAGGCGGCTACAGCGGCCCGTCGGGCTACGCGGACGACCTGACGTCCGCAGAACTGTATGACCCGGCGAGCGGGACCTGGTCCGCCGCCGGGAGCATCTCGAAGCCGCTCATCCATGATGCCGTCACGGTGCTGCGCGACGGCAGGGTGCTCGTCCTGGTCGGGTACGTCGAAGATGGTCCCAGCGGTGCGGAGGTGTACGACCCGGCGAGCGGGACCTGGACCGCCACCGGTCCGATGGCTTCGGGTGTAGACAAGCTTGACGGCGGGTTCACGATGCTCCGAGACGGCCGGGTCCTGGCAACTGGTCGGGACGGCGCCCAGGTGTACGACCCGGCCACCGGGAACTGGACGGCCACCGGTCCAATGGCTCGGGAGTGTTGCGGCATGCTCCAGGTGCTCCAGGACGGCCGGATACTGGATATTGGTGGCGCCCAGCTGTACGACCCGGCCAGCGGGAACTGGACCGCCACCGGCAAGAGGAACTACGAGGGCTATGGTGCAGCGGTCGTCCTGCTGTCCGACGGCAAGGTCCTCGTCGCGGGCGGGCGCGGTTTCAAGCTGCCAGACAACTACTACGATCTGGACTCGGCCGAGGTATACGACCCCGACACGGGGTCCTGGACCGCGATCGCCGACATGCACGCGAAGACCTTCGCCACGGCAGCCTTCCTGCAGCCCGATGGCAAGGTGCTGGTGGTCGGATCCCGTTCCGCTGAGGTCTACGATCCGGCCACCGGGACCTGGACGGCACTCCCTTCCAGACCCGGCATCAATTACAACGACGCGATGCTGTTGTCGGACGGCACCGTGCGGGTGACAGGCGAGCTGCCTGGCGATGCCGACGAGTCCGCCTGTACGGCGGACGTGTACGACCCACGCATCGGGTCGTGGACGACAACCTCGACCATGCCTGAATGCGGTCCGGGCTCGCTCACGCCCCTGCTCGACGGCACGTTGCTCGGGGCGGGTGGCAGCGACTGTACCGACGACGGTGAATGCGGCTCGACGGGCACGGCCAAGCTCTACGTCCCTGCCGGCGTCGCGCTGCCGCCATTGCCAGCCTTTCCGAGCCCGCCTGCGTACACGCTCCCGAGCGCGACGCCGGTCCCGCCAGTGCTCCCACCGGCAGACGGTCCCGTTCCGCCCAACGCGCGAAGCTGGACCATCACGGTCGACAACCAGAGCTCCGAGCCCGCGACCATGTTCGTGGCCGATTCCGGCGAGCTGCGGCTCGTCGGATCCGCGACCCCGAACGTGGTTCCCGCTGGCGCCACCGTGAAGGTGACGTTCCGCTTCGCTGCCAAGGGGGATGCAGGCTGGATAACCGTGAATCCGCGACTGGGTGACGGGGCAGATGAGGGCTTCATCGGGGTGGACGACATCGGAATGCCAGGCAAGATCCTGATCGGACCGGAGGGCGATTGGGGCTGGGTGAGCCCCTAGGCGCTGGCCGCTGGAGCGCCGGATGCGCCCGAGTTGCCGAGTATGCGCGAAGGTGGCTGCCCCCGTGGCGGCGCGGTGATGGCTAGATCGGACGGCGCGCGCGACGTGCGGGGCTTGCCGTGCGCTCGGGCGGGAGCCGCGACTCCTCGAGCATCCGGATGCGGTCCTCGAGGACCGGGATCCCCGCCGTGAAGATTCGCACCACCGCGTCGTGGTCGAATGCGAACGGCTCCTTCTTCTTCTCGGCGTGCGCCGTGAACGCCTTCGCCAGCCACTCGAACTGCTTCCAGATCGTCGGGTCCTCCCTGCTACGTCGAACATCCCGGGCCGCATCGGCCACGGCTGCCCACCACAACGGCGCCCCGCTGCCGCCCGACTCATAGAGGACCGCACGATCGACGTGGCCGCCGCGTACAAGGCTCGCGACCTTCTCCCAGTAGTTCGCGACCAGAGCCATCCCGCCATCGGGCAGTGCGTCGCCGGCAGCGATGGCCCGAGCAACCTCGAGCCTTGCTCGGAGCATCGTCTCCGAGTCCATCTCCGCCGTGATCCGGTTCAGCTGGTCGAATGCGTTCGCGGCCCGCTGGAGCCGGAACTGGACGTAGATCCCGACGAGCGTCACCGCCACGACGGCGAACTGGAGCATGGTCCAGAACCACTCTGAACCTGGCCCCCAGAAGACGATCGGTTCGGTGCTCATCGCGACCCACGCTCCGCGGCTTATCAACGATCCGTTGCCGCGCTGAGTATGTGTTCGGGCAGCATCACCCCGCGCGGTTGACGCGCACGCGGCGATGGGGTTGACAGTCAAGGAGCGTAAGCACTACCTTACGGTAAGTGACTACTTACGCAGCGATCATGGACGCCGTCGGCGACGGTACGCGACGGGCAATTCTCGAGCGACTGCTCGAGCGGCCCGCGGCGGTCAGCGAGCTGGCGGCCGGGCTGCCGGTGAGCCGCCCGGCGGTGAGCCAGCACCTGCGCGTCCTGAAGATGGCCCGGCTCGTAACGGACACGCAGGTCGGCACGCGCCGCATCTACGCGATCGATCCGGAGGGGGTCCGCGAGGTGCGTGAGTACTGGGAGCGCTTCTGGTCGCAGGCACTGGCCGGCTTCAAGGCGGTCGCCGACACCGAAGCTGAGCAGCGGGCCGGCATCGGCCGCAAGGAGTCCTGATGGCGATCGAGGTTGACGCGGAGGCTGACGTGGCGCTGGCGGTTCGCAGCTCGGTGACGGTGAAGCTGCCGCGCGACGCGGCATTCCGGCTATTCACGGAGCGGATGAGCAGCTGGTGGCCGCTCGCCACCCACTCGGTGTTTCATGCCGAGGCGGTGGCGGTCACAATCGAGCCCGTCGTCGGCGGCCGCGTGTACGAGGCGACCACCGATGGCCGCAGGTCCGATTGGGGCACGATCACCGACTGGCATCCGGGGGAGCGGCTGGCGATGACGTGGCATCCCGGCGACGAGTCCGATCTGGCAACCCTGGTGGAGGTGACCTTCAGCGAAGCGCCCGATGGTGGCACGCATGTCGACCTGCTCCATACCGGCTGGGAGGTGCATGGCAGCGAGGCAGCGGCGAGGGCCGCCGAGTATCGGCAGGGATGGGCGGCTCTGCTCGAGGGGTTCGCGAAGGCCGCCTGAGCGCGCCCGGACAGCGGCGCTGTCGGCTGGGACGACAACCCTCATCGTGTTCGACCGCTACCGGGCCGAGGTCCAGGGGTTCGGGCAACCGTCGACGCGTCCAACGGCAAGGTGGTCCGGGTGGTCTGGACTCCTCCGCCCCGGGCCGTTCTTCCGTCAGCAGGCGCCATTCGGACTTGGCGCCCCCGGACGGATTCGAACCGCCGACGCGCACCTTAGGACGGTGCCGCTCTATCCACTGAGCTACGGGGGCGCGGCCTGCATCGTACCTCGGCCTCGTGGACGAGGATGGAGCGCGAGTCGGGCGGAAAGGTAAACAAAACGCAATCTGAATTGCTGGAACCTGCCTCCGAGCACTGTCGTCATGGGCTCAGGAAGCCGCCCCTCCCTGCGGCAACCTGCTTTGATGCCGGCCGGCGTCCCAGATAGCGTCCGGCCGGCTCAAAGCGTCTACGGGCTAGAATCACCAACCGATGGACGAGCTCTACCTGTACGCCCGCGCGGGTTGTCACCTGTGCGACGACACGCGCCGTGCCCTCGTCCTGCTGCTGGCCGAGCGCGAGGCGGCCGGCCTGCCCTCCCCGACCCTCGTCGAGCGCGACATCGATACGAACGACGACTGGCAGCGGGCGTTCATGACTGCAATCCCCGTCATCGAGCTCGGTGACCAGCGCCTCGAGCTCGCGACGAGCCCAACCCGCATACGTCGCCTGCTCGCCGACGTCCTCGACGCGCCCGCTGCCGCCGCGCGCGGCTGATCCATGGGCGGCACCGACCTCACGATCCTCGTCGCATTCGCGGCCGGCGTGGTCAGCTTCCTGTCGCCGTGCGTGCTCCCGCTCGTGCCGGCCTATCTCGGCCAGCTGACCGCGGTGGCGGTGGCCTCGAGCTCCGACGGCGCCGCGCCCACCCGCTGGACCGCGCTGCGCCACGGGCTGGCGTACGTCCTCGGCTTCGGGGCGGTGTTCACGCTCCTCGGAGTAACCGCGACATACGCCGCGAGCGGGTTCGCCCAGTACATGGACCAGCTGCGCTGGATCGGCGGGCTGATCCTCGTCATCCTCGGCATCAGCCTGACCGGTCTCGTTCGGATTCCGTTCCTGGAGCGGACCTGGCGGCCGCTCGACGCCGGGGCAGCCGAGTCGCTGGCGACCGCAACGGGTTCGGTCGCCTTCGCGAATGCCGGCGGGGCTGGCGTCGGCGACCGGATCGGCAGCCGCCTCGTCGCGTCGCGCGGCGGTTGGCTTGCGTCGTTCGGCCTCGGTGCGATCTTCGCGATCGGCTGGACGCCGTGCATCGGGATCATCCTCGGCGGAATCCTGACGCTCGCCGCGACGTCGAACACGGTCGCCCAGGGCGCGATCCTGCTCGTGGCCTACACGGCCGGCCTGGGCCTGCCGTTCCTGGCGATCGCCCTCGCGTTCGACCGCGCGCCGGCGATCCTCCGCCCGCTCGTCCGCCATGGCCGCGCCGTGTCGATCATCGGAGGCCTGTTGGTCGTCGCGATCGGCATCGCGATGATGATGGACTGGCTGTCGTTGCTGCCCCAGCGGTTCACCTTCCTGTCGGGCATCTAAGTGGCCGACCAACGACCGGCGTTCAAGCACACCACCCAACGCCGCGGGCTCATCGGCCCGTTCACGGGTCGCCAGCTGCTGCTCGCGTTCGGGGCGGTCATCGTGGCGATCGTTGGGCTCACGATCGTGACGACGCCGCTCGGCAACACGGCCGGTGGCCCCGTCTTCGAGGATCCGCAGGGCACGCCGTTCGTGATCGGGCCGGCGGTCGAAGGACTGCGCGTCGGCGACATCGCGCCCGACTTCTCGATCCCGCTCGACGACGGGACGACGTATCAGCTGACCGACCTCGACGGCAATCCGGTCCGCCTCGAGGACCTGCGCGGCAAGGGCGTATGGATCAACTTCTTCGCGAGCTGGTGCCCGCCGTGCCAGGGCGAGACGCCGGTCCTGCGCGAGCTCGCCGAGCGCTACGAGGACCAGGGCCTCGAAGTCGTCGCGGTCAGCGTCCAGGAGACGACCGCCGAGGACGTTCGGGCGTACGCCGAGCGCTACCAACTGCCCTACACGATCGGGTTCGACGGCTCCGGGCACGCATTCCGCCAGTACCGCGTCTACGCGCTGCCGACCCAGTTCTTCCTCGATCCCGAGGGCCGCATCCGGTTCATCGTCCAGGGCCCCCTCAGCGAGGAGGGCGCATCCCAGCGGATCGCGGCCATCCTGCCCGAGGAACCGTCAGCGACGGCCACCCCGTAGCTGTCCGCCGGCGGCGGACGCGAATCGCCGGTCAGCGCGTGGTCTCGCAGGCCACAGATTCGATCCGAGGGCATCGCATCGTGCTTGGATCGGGCGTGCTGTGGTCCGCGGGACCACAAGTTGTCGTGAAACCTGATGGATCTCGGCGGCTCTGTGGCGTTCGCGCGGGAATCGTGGTCCGGCAGACGACACCTGGAATAGCCCTACTCCACCCGTCCGACGCAGACCGTCGTCACGTAGCGGTCGAGGAAGGCACCGCCGAGCTCCGTCTCAACGAATTGGCGGATGTCGCGGAGGAGCGCTGCCCTGCGCCGCCGCGGCAACGCGCGGTGCTCGGAGTGCGTCCCCAGCATCCCGCTGAGCGTCACCGCCGTGAAGCGCTGGTCCCACGCGAACTGGCGCTGTTCGATCCCTTCGAACCGGCCGCTCGCCTCCACCTCGTCGGCGAAACCGGGCGGATCGTCCTCCATCGGCAGCGCGAGATCCTGGAGCAGTTCGGGCGCGCGGCGCTCGTAGATCGGGCGGACGCCCTCGATGTATGCCCGGTTCGACGGCACGGCGACGTGATCGTTCCGGATCAGCCCGATGGAACCGCCTGGGCGGAGTGCGTCGGCCGCGAGGTCATAGCGCCGATCGGGGTCCAGCCAATGGAAGGAGGTCGCGGCAACGACGAGGTCGAACGAGCACGGTTCGACCGAGGCGTCCTCGAACGTCGAACGCGTGATCCGGACCGACGGCCATCGGCGCACGCGCTTCGCCAGCAGGTCGGCCATGCGCTGCCCGGGTTCGATGGCGGTGATCACGAAGCCGCGTTTGGCAAGCGGGACGGTCAGCTTGCCGGTGCCGGCGCCGATCTCCAGGACATCGCCGCCATTCGGTGCCCTGCTAAGTTCGACGAGCGCTTCGATCGCTTCGGGCGCGTATCCCGGGCGGTAGCGGTCGTATGAGTACGGGATTCGGTCGAAGATCGTGGCAAGCGTCGAGCTGTCCGGCTCATTCCGGCTCATAGCGGAAGCGGTCGCGGTCGCGGACGAGACGACCGACGGGCTGATCCCGCTCGTGGGACAGGACGACCACCCAGTCCTCGTCGGCGGCCTGCGCGAACAGCGATGCCTTCACCCGAACGGAGTCCAGGGGAAAGTCATCGAATGCCGTCACCCAGCGCGGATTCGCGGCCCACGGGCGCATGCACAGGTCGCCGAAGAACGCGAGCGGACGGCTGCCGGGCGCGCGCACGACGATGGCCTGGTGGCCGGCCGAATGCCCGCCGGTGGGCACGACGGTCACCCCGGGGAGCAGCTCCTTCTCCCCGTCCGCCAAGCCCTCGGCGCCCCAATCGCGGACCAGCTGCAGCTCCGGCTGCACGTAGCTCGCCACGAGCCGCGGGTTGTCGCCGAGGGCGATCTCCCACTCGGCGCGCTGGGCCACGATCGCCGCCCGCGGAAAGGCACGCGTCCCGTTGCCACGCAGCAGGCCACCGGCGTGGTCGAAGTGGAGGTGGCTCATCGCCACGACGTCGACGGTGGCTGGATCGAAGCCCGCGTTCTCCAGCGCCGCCACGATCCACGGCCCCTCGTACCCACGCATCGAGCGGGTCTTGTCGTCGAGCCGCTCGCCGATCCCCGTTTCGACCAGGACCCGCCCGGCTGGCGTCTCGATCAGCAGGCAGTTGAGCGCCTGCAGCAGGCGGTTCTCATGGTCGATCTCGTCGCTGACCCAGCGGTTCCACAGCAGCCGCGGCACCGGCCCGAACAGGGCGCCCGCATCGGAACGGAACGTGCCCGCCTGGACGAGCGCGACCCGCGTCCCGCCGCCGAGGTCGCGCGCCCAGTCGACCGCGTCGTTCACGTCGCGGAGCCTACTCGCGCGGAGCGACGGGCAGCGGCGCCGGCGTCTCCGAAACGATGGCGAGCGGCGCCTGGTCGACCCGTTTCCGGATGCGCGGCTTGGGAACCCCGGCCTGGTCCTGCCGGAACTGGCGACTGAGCGCGAGGTACTGGCGCTGGTAGCGCGATCCAAGCCCCGCACCGTAGAGCTGCTCCGGGCGCGATGACATCCGCTCGAACGTCAGCTTGCACAGCCGCTGCCCATGCTCCAGCGAGAAGGGCACGTCGTGGGCGCGGACCTCGAGCACGGCCGGGGTCCCCGGCGTGTCTCCCTCCACGTCGCCGAAGCCCGGGTCGAAGAAGCCGGCGTAGTGGGTTCGCAGCTCGCCGCTCGTCGGGTCGTAGGCGGCCATCTCCGCAGCGTAATCAGGCGGAACACGGACCCGCTCGCGCGACACGAGCAGGTAGAACTCGCCGGCATCCAGGATGAGGCGGCCGTCCTTCGGTTCGACGCGGTCCCAGTAGTCGGCGACCTGGTAGGCCTTCACCCGGTCCAGCTCGAGCAACGCACTGCTGCGCCGCGCCCGGTAGCCCGCGAACGACTTGCCCTCCCCGGACAGGTCGACGCTGAGGAACAGCCCGTCGGCGACGACGGCGCGGTCACCGGGCAGTGACGAGGAGCCCGGGAAGACGATCGGGTCGCGCTGGCTGAGCTCGATCAGCTCGGCGTCCGACAATCGAGCCTGGCCCGCCACGAGGCGCAGCTGGTTGAGCGTGATCCCGGTTCGAGCCTTGACCGTGAACGACATTGGGACGACTTCGAGGAACAGCTCGCCTTCGTAGCCGTCGCGGATCTCGTCGAAGTGCGCGCCATGGTCGGTGATGACTCGGGTGAACACGTCGAGCCGGCCGGTCGAGCTGCGCGGATTCGTCCGGCCACGGATACCGGTCGGCAGCTTGAGGCGCTCCTGGAGCGGGATGAGGTACGGGCGGTCCTGCTCGAGCACGGCGCCGTCGCCGGTCAGGTCGAGGTCGCCCATGAAGTAGTCCTGGAGCTTCTCGCGGACCGTCCCGCTCGAGGGCAGGAAGCTGCTGCGGAGGCGGTAGGCCACGGGCCCCAGCGTCAGGTCGATGCTGGCGGGCTGCAGGTTCCTGTCCGGGATGCCGGCGTCGGAGGCGATGTAGCCCGCCTCGATGAACTCGCGCAGCGCTTGTCGCGGGAGGACCCCTTCAGGCCAGCGGGTCATCCCCGCCGAACGACGGTCACTTGCGGCCGCCCCCGTCGCCCTTCTCGGCATAGAGCGTGTCGACCTCCCGCTTGAGGTCCTCGAGGTCCTCGAAGCTCTGGTAGACGCTGGCAAACCTGATGTACGCGATCTGGTCGATGGCCCGCAGATGCTCCATCGCGAGCGCGCCGACCTTCGACGAGGGCACCTCCGACGCGCCCGCCGCGCGGAGCTCTGCCTCGATCGCGTCCGCCGCCTGCTCGGCGGCTCCGTCCGCCACCGGGCGACGGGTCAACGCCTTGCGCAGGCCCGACACCAGCTTCGCCTTGTCGAACTCCTGGCG
>DASTYU010000090.1:0-15209 GCA_035764655.1 Candidatus Limnocylindrales bacterium | reverse complement strand
TCGGTGCAGTGGGTGAGGATGGGACACCCGGTTCGCACATGGGCGCGGGCGGCGGCCTCGAACACACGACGCTCGCGGTCCGTGAGTTGCGCGCTGCCGGCGATCTTGATCACGCCGGCCCGATGCTCCGTGCGCTCGATGCCGTCGGAGATGTCGGCCTCGAACCGGGCGGCCAGCTGCTCGACCGCCTCGTGTTCGGTCCAGCCATCCGGGTCATACCACTGGGCGAGGTGCAGGCCGGTCGCGGCCACGACGTGGATGCCACTCCGCCGGCTGGCCTCGGCCAGCTTCCGCGGGTTCCGCCCGAACTCGCATGGCGTCGCGTCGATGATCCCCGCGAGCCCCAGCTCGCGAGCGGGTTCGAGCTCCGCCACGGCCATGTCGACATCGGCGAGCAGGAAGTCCGGGTTGAGCTCCACGACCCGGCCGCCGTCGATGACGAGGTGCTCGTGGGCGTAGGTCGGGCCGAGGTCCGCCGGTTCGAGGTCGCCGAGGACGGTGCGGACGAAGCTCACGCGGTGCCCGCCGGTCCGGGCCACGGGGCGTCGGTGACGCTCCAGCCTGCATCGATATCGAGGACCTGGCCGGTGATCGCCAGGGCGTCGCGGCTCAACAGGAACGCGGCGGCTCCGGCAACGTGGTGCGGCTCCAGGAGCCCGCCGAGCAGCGGTTGCTTCCACGCCGTGAAGGCGACGATGTCGGGGTCGCCGGCGGCGCGCTGGGCCATCGGCGTGCGGGTCACACCCGGAGCGATCGCGTTCACGCGGATGCCCTTCGGCGCGTAGTACGAGGCCATCGTCCGGGTCAGGGCGTTGATCGCGCCCTTCGCCGCGGCGTAGGCGTGGGTCGCGAAGTAGGTCGGCGACGGGCTGGTGCTCGTGACCGAGGCCATGTGCAGGATCGCCCCGCGCTGGCCGTCCTCATCCTGGTCCTGGCGAAGCATCTGGCGGGTCGCCGCGCTCGAGACGAGAAACTGCGTCCGGGCGTTCAGGTCGAGTGTCGCGTCCCAGCCTTCGGGCGTTGCCGCGTGCGCCGGACCGTCGCCGTAGCGCCGGCCGCTGCCCCCTGCGACGTGGAAGACACCGTCGAGGCGTCCGTGGCGCCCGACCGTGGCCGCAACCACGCGGTCGGCCGCGTCGTCCTCGAGGAAGTCGGCGACTTCGAACGAGGCGCTGCCACCGGCCGAGGTGATCGCCTCGGCCAGGCTCCTGCAGTGCGCCTCGGTGCGCGAGGCTACGACCACCGCGGCGCCCTCGGCAGCAAGCCGCTGTGCCGAGGCGGCCGCGATCCCGGTCGAGCCGGTGACGAGGACCACCTTGCCGTCGAACCTTCGAGGCTCCACGGTTCGATCGTAGCAACACGGGTCGGGCATCATTCGGGCCGTGACGACGGAGCTGGATGCCGAACTCGTCCTCGACGCAGACGCAATCCTCGGCGAGGGGCCGGTGTGGGACGCCGACGCCGGCGTGCTGTGGTGGGTCGACATCGAGGGCAGGCAGATCCACCGCTTCGACCCCGCGACCAGGGCAGACACCGCGATCCCGACTCCGACCATGGTCGGCGCCGTCGCCCTTCGGGCTCGTGACGGTCTGCTGGCGGCGCTCGCCGATGGCGTGTATACCGTCGACGTCGAGAGCAGCGCACTGACGCCGTTCCGCCCCCTGGATGAACCTCCCAACGTGCGGTCGAACGAGTCGAAGTGCGATCCGGCGGGTCGGTTGCTCGTCGGCACGATGGCCTACGACTACGCGCCGATCGGCTCGCTCTACTCGATCGACGCGGGCGGTTCGGTGCGGCGCCTGCTCGGCGACCTGGAGATCGCCAACGGCATGGCCTGGAGCGCCGATGGCGGCACGTTCTACTACATCGATTCGCCGACACGCCGGGTCGACGCGTTCGACTACGACCTGGCGACCGGCTCGATCGCGCGGCGCCGGCCCTGGCTGGAGTTCCACGATCCCATCGCGAAGCCGGACGGCATGGCGATCGATTCCGAGGGTGGCCTGTGGATCGCGTTCTGGGGCGCGGGAGAGGTTCGCCGGTACGGTCCGGATGGCTCGCTGGATGTCGTCGTGCGCGTGCCGGCGAAGCAGGTCACGAGCGCCGTCTTCGGCGGCCCGGACCTGCGCGACCTGTACGTCACCTCGGCGACGACCGAGCTCACGTCGGCGCAGCTCGCCGAACAGCCGCTCGCTGGCGGCCTGTTCCATGCGCGGATTCCTGTGGCCGGGCTTGTGCCGGACCGCTTCGCCGGCTGAGATCTCGCAGAAAGCAGGGCCGCCAGCGGCCACCCGCCAACTGCTTCCAGCGAAGCGGAACTATCGCCGAAACCCGGCTGGGTTCGGCTGGTGCCCGTGAATCGCCGCATTTCTCGATCAGGAAACGTGCGCGGCGCGCGCATGAGGCTCAAGCCGGGCCGCGCTTGAGACGCGCGGGAGCGACGTCAAGCCGCGGGCCACCTCGGCCCTGCGCCTCGCTGAGCGTGGCAGCTCGCCCGAATCGGCCCTGATTGCCAGGTACTTCCGCTTGAGTGGAAACAGTCCGCAGGTGGCCGAAAACGCGACCATGTACGCGGCAGGCTCGGCGACCGGCGCGTTGACACCCGGCGGCTGCGGCCCGTACGATCCTGCGCACAACTGAAGAGCTCTTATCAAGAGTGGCGGAGGGACCGGCCCGATGAAGCCACGACAACCTACCGGCGTCGAGTCGGCAAGGTGCCAAATCCGGGCAGGTCCTCCTGCGAGATAAGGGAACTCCCCTGAGACCCTTCCAGCAGCAGGAAGGGTCTTCCGATTTCTCAGCCGGTCCCGTCGCCCGAGACGTCCCAAGGAGCTTCGGAGTCGACGATGACGATCGAGATTGCGCGTGCACCCACGACCCAGCCGACCGCACACCACGCGGGCCGGCCGGCCATGGCCGCGCCGCGGGTCGTCGGCCTGGTGTGTCGCAACTGTGGACGGCCCGAGCCGCTCGGACCGCAATACGTGTGTTCCGCGTGCTTCGGCCCGCTCGAGGTCGCCTACGCCAAGGACGTCGTGCGCGAGACGGTGAGTCGCGATGCCATCGAGGCGCGGCCGCCCGGCCTGTGGCGCTACCTCGAGTTCCTCCCGGTCGATGCGCCACCGACGCGCGGGCTCCGCGTCGGCTCGACGCCGCTCATCCCGGCGGAGCGGTTGGGGCCCGCCCTCGGGATCGACCGCCTGTGGCTGAAGGACGACACCCGCAACCCGACCCTGTCGTTCAAGGACCGGGCCGTGGCGGTGGCGGCGGCGCGGGCACGCCTCTTCGGCATCGACACGCTGGCGTGTGCCTCGACCGGCAACCTCGCCGGGGCGACGGCGGGGGCGGCGGCGGCGCTCGGCATGCCGGCCTACGTGTTCATCCCGGCCGACCTCGAACCCGCCAAGATCGACCACGCCCTGGCCTATGGCGCCACGGTCGTCCCGATCGAGGGCACCTACGACGACGTCAACCGGCTGTGTCTCGAGGTCGCCGATGAGACGGGCTGGGGCTTCGTGAACGTGAACCTGCGGCCGTTCTACGCCGAAGGTTCGAAGACCCTCGCGTTCGAGATCGCCGAGGGGCTCGGCTGGCGCTCGCCCGACGTCATCGTCGCGCCGATCGCGTCCGGGGCGATGTTCACGAAGCTCGCCAAGGGCTTCGGCGAGCTGGCCGACGCCGGCCTCATCGAGCGGCGTCCGATCCGGTTCGTCGGCGGCCAGCCGGCCGGATGCGCACCGGTGGCCACGGCCTGGCAAGCGGGCACGACCGACGTCCTGCCCGTTCGCACGCCGGACACGATCGTCCGCTCGCTGGCGATCGGCAACCCGGCCGACGGTCGCTACTCGGTCGAGCTGGCCAACGCGTCGGCGGGTTCGATCGAGGCCGTCCCGGACGCGGCGACCGCGGCAGCGATCCGCCAGGTCGCGGCCCTCGAAGGGATCTTCTCGGAGACCGCCGGCGGCGTGACGGTGGCCGCGGCCGAAGCGGCCCGAAGGCGCGGGGTGATCCGCGATGGTGACGAGGTCGTCGCGCTGCTCACCGGGAACGGGCTCAAGACGCCGGATGCGCGGCTGCTCGGCCTGGAGGAGGGGACGGTTGCGCCGGCGATCCGGCCGAGCCTTTCCGCGTTCGAAGCGTGGCTGGAGTCGCGGTCATGAGCGCGGTCCGGATCCCGCCGACGCTCCGCACTGCGACCTCCGGGGAGAAGCTGGTCCAGGTCGGCGGCTCCACGATCCGCGAAGTGGTCGACGGCCTCGTGTCGACGTACCCTGCGCTCGGCCCGCAGCTGCTCGACGGGGAGGGCGGTATCAACCGCTTCGTCAACGTGTTCCTCAACGACACCGACGTGCGCCACCTCGACGGTCTCGACACTGCCGTCGAGGAGCGCGATTCGGTCGTGCTGCTGCCGGCCATGGCGGGCGGCTGAGGTCGTTCGGATGAGCCTCGCGTCCTCACCGCGCGCCCGCCTTCGCGAACGGCTGGCTGCGCGTCCACTGCTCGCCGACGGCGGCATGGGCACGCTGATGTATAGCCGCGGCGTGCCGCAGAGCGCCTGCCTCGACGAGCTGGCGGCCGCGCGCCCGCAACTGGTCGGCGCGGCGCATCGCGAGTACCTCGAGGCCGGCGCGGAGCTCATCGAAACGCTGTCGCTCGGGGCGAACCGGCGCCGCCTGACGGTCTACGGGCTCGAGGCGGACGTCACGCGGCTCAACCGCCGGGCGGCCCAGGTTGCCCGCGAGGCGCGCGAGGTGAGCGGCCGCGAGGCGCTCGTCGGAGGCTCGGTGGGGCCGCTCGCGCCGCCGAACCGCGGCGGACGCGGCCTCGACGTGGCCGAGGCCCGGTCCATGTTCCGCGAGCAGCTCGACGGGCTCCTGGAGGGCGGCATCGACGTCGTCGTGCTCGAAACGTTCAGCGATCTCGAGCAGCTGCTGATCGCGCTCGACGAGTCCCGCAACGCCGCGGACATCCCGGTCATCGCCTCGCTGACGTTCGGCGAGGCGCTCAACCTGGCCGACGGCACGACGGCCGACCGGGCGGCCGGTCTGCTCGCTTCCGCCGGGGCGGACGTCGTTGGCGTCAACTGCGGGGTCGGCCCGCATGCATCGATCGACGCGCTCGAGGCGATGGGCGAGGCCACGGCCGACGACCCGCCGCGCTCGATCATGCCGAACGCCGGGCTGCCGCAGCGGCTCGAAGGCCGCTTCGTCTACTCGGCGGGCGCGGAGTATTTCGGGCGGGTCACGCAGCAGATGGTCGACGCCGGGGCTCGGATCGTGGGTGGGTGTTGCGGGACGACGCCCGAGCACATCGCGGCGATGCGGGCGGCGCTCGACTCGTTGATGCCCTCGGTCGCCACCGAGACCCGTACTCGGCCCGAGGCCCGCCCGGCGCTTGCCGATCGGGCAACGCTCGAATCGACCGAGGGCGCCCCGCCGCCGACGCGCCTCGCCGAGCTGCTCGCCGCCGGCCGGTTCGTGGTCTCGGTCGAGATCGACCCGCCCCGCTCGGTGCGCATCGAGCGGACCATCGAGGCCGCCCGGCTGCTGCAGGAAGCCGGCGTCGACGCGGTCAACGTGTCGGACTCGGCCATGGCCCGCGTTCGGATGGGTGCGTTCCCGGTTGCGTTCGGCATCCAGCACGACCTGGATCTCGAGTGTCTCGTCCACACGACGACCCGCGACCGGAACCTGATGGCGCTCGAGTCCGAGCTGCTCGGCGCGCACGCCCTGGGGGTGCGCAACATCATCGCCTTGACCGGCGACCCGCCACGGGTCGGCGACTACCCGACCGGGACCGGCGTGTGGGACGTCGACTCGATCGGGCTGATCGAGATCCTCACGCGTCTCAACCGGGGAGAGGACCAGTCCGGCTCGCCGATCGGCCAGCCAGCCGGTTTTACGATCGCCTGTGCGCTCGATCCGACGTCGGCCGACCCGGCCACCGAGTGGGAGCGCCTGGAGCGCAAGCTGGCCGCCGGCGCGCACCTCGTGATGACCCAGCCGCTGTACTCGGTCGAGCAAGTGGAGACGATGTTCACGGAGGCGCGCCGGCGCTTCGGTCCGGGCGGCTTCCCTGTTCCGGTGCTGCTCGGCGTGCTCCCGCTGGTCTCGGCGCGGCACGCGGAGTTCCTCCACAACGAGGTGCCCGGGATCACGATCCCCGACGAGGCGCGCGCGGCCATGCACGCGGCCGGCGAGCGTGGCTCGGAACGGGGGATCGAGATGGCCGACGACCTGCTGCGAGCGGTCGAACACGAGCTCGCAGGGACGTACGTGATGCCCAGCTTTGGGCGCTACGAGCAGTGTGCCGGCCTGGTCCGGCGGGTTCGCGAACGCCACCCGCAGGCCGTGGCGGCGACGACTGGGGCGAACCCATGACCGATGTCGCGGCCGTGCCGTTCACCCGGACGTCTCGCCTCGCACGCCTGCCGGACCTCATTCGTGAGCGGATCGTCGTGCTCGATGGCGCGATGGGCACGATGCTCCAGGCCAACGGGTTCGACGAGGCGACGTTCCGAGGCGAGCGGTTCGCGGATCACCCGAAGGATCTGCGCGGGAACAACGACCTGCTGTCGCTCACGAAGCCCGACGCGGTGATCGAGATCCACCGCGCGTACCTCGACGCCGGTTCGGACGTCATCTCGACCAACTCCTTCACGGCCACCGCAATCGCCCAGGCCGACTACGGATTCGGGCCCGAGGTGGTGCGCGAGATGAATGTGGCGGCCGCGCGCCTCGCTCGCCGGGCCGCCGACGAGGCCGAACGCGCGGATCCCGGACGCCCGCGCTACGTGGCCGGGGCGCTCGGGCCGACCAACCGCACCGCCTCGATCAGCCCGGACGTCAACGACCCGGCGGCACGTGGGGTGACCTGGGCGGAGCTCGAAACCGCGTATCGAGACGCGGCCGCCGGGCTCGTTGAGGGCGGAGCGGATCTCCTGCTCATCGAGACGATCTTCGACACGTTGAATGCGAAGGCCGCCATCTTCGGGATCGAATCACTGTTCGACGAGCTGGGCGAGCGGGTGCCGCTGATCATCAGCGGGACGATCGTCGATGCGTCAGGGAGGACCCTCTCGGGCCAGACCGTCGAGGCGTTCTGGCACAGCATCCGCCACGCCAAGCCGCTGATCGTCGGGCTCAACTGCGCGCTGGGGCCGAAGCAGCTCCGCGAGCACCTCGACGTCCTGTCGCGAATCGCGGACCTGCCGGTTTCGGCCTATCCCAACGCGGGGCTGCCCAACGAACTGGGCGGCTACGACGAGACGCCCGAGGAGATGGCCGCTGCCCTTGGGGAGTGGGCGGAGCACGGCCTCCTCAACGTCGCCGGTTCGTGCTGCGGCTCCACGCCCGAGCATGTCGCCGCGATCGCGGCCGCGGTCGGGGCGCACAAGCCACGCCCGATCCCGGAGCGGCCGCGCCGGACGCTGTTGTCAGGTCTCGAACCGGTCGCCATTCCGCCGCCGGGCAACGCCTTCGTCAACGTCGGAGAGCGAACGAACGTCACCGGGTCGCGAAAGTTCGCCCGGCTGATCGCCGAGGAGCGCGAGGACGAGGCGGTCGACGTCGCGCGCGAGCAGGTCGCCAACGGTGCGCAACTGATCGACGTGAACATGGACGAGGCGATGCTCGACGGCGTCGCCGCCATGACCCGCTTCCTGCGCCGCATCGGGTCGGAGCCGGATATCGCGACCGTGCCGGTGATGATCGACAGCTCGAAGTGGTCGGTGCTCGAGGCCGGCCTGCAGCAGCTCCAGGGGCGCGGCGTCGTCAACTCGCTGTCGCTCAAGGAGGGCGAGGAGGAGTTCCTGCGGCAGGCTCGGCTGTGTCGCCGTTACGGCGCCTCTGTCGTGGCGATGGCCTTCGACGAGCAGGGCCAGGCGGAGACCGTCGAGCGGCGCGTCGACGTCCTGAAGCGCGCTCACCGGCTGCTGACCGAGGTGGTCGGGTTCTCACCCGAGGACATCATCCTCGACGCGAACATCTTCGCGATCGCAACCGGCATCGAGGAGCACAACGATTACGCGGTCGCGTTCATCGAGACGGTCAAGCGGCTGAAGCGCGAGTTGCCGGGCGCGCGCACGTCGGGCGGGGTCTCGAACGTGAGCTTCGCGTTCCGCGGCAACGACCCAGTCCGCGAGGCGATCCACTCTGTCTTCCTGTACCACGCAATCCGGGCCGGGCTCGACATGGCGATCGTCAATGCCGGGGTGCTGCCCGTGTACGACGACATCGAGCCCGAGCTGCGCGAACGGGTCGAGGACGTGGTGCTCAACCGGCGGCCCGACGCAACGGAGCGGTTGCTCGAGCTTGCCGCGCGCTATGCCGGGGAGGCCGGCATGGGCCGGGCCGCCGAGGACCTCGCGTGGCGCGACAAGCCGGTGGGGGAGCGCCTGACCCACGCACTGGTCGAGGGCATCGACACGTGGATCGTCGAGGACACGGAGGAGGCGCGTCTCGCCGCAGATCGCCCGCTCGAGGTCATCGAGGGACCGCTGATGGCGGGCATGAACGTGGTCGGCGACCTGTTCGGCGCGGGGCGGATGTTCCTGCCGCAGGTCGTCAAGAGCGCCCGGGTCATGAAGAAGGCCGTCGCCCACCTCATCCCGTACCTCGAGGCGGAGCGCGAGGGGACGGGTGCGCGCAGGGCCGGCACGATCGTGACCGCCACGGTCAAGGGCGACGTCCACGACATCGGCAAGAACATCGTGGGGGTCGTGCTGGGCTGCAACGACTACGAGGTCGTGGATCTCGGCGTGATGGTCCCCGCGGCACGGATCCTCGAGAAGGCCCAGGAGCTCGACGCGGACCTCATCGGGCTGTCCGGGCTGATCACGCCGTCGCTCGACGAGATGATCCACGTCGCGTCCGAGATGGAGCGGCTGGGGATGACGACACCACTGCTGATCGGCGGTGCGACGACGTCGCGCACGCACACCGCGGTGCGCATCGCGCCCGCGTACAGCGGTCCCGTCGTCCACGTCCTTGACGCGTCCCGGGCCGTGGGCGTCGCCGGCTCATTGGTCGACGAGGGGCGCCGACCGGACTTCGCGGCGCGCATCCGCGAGGAATACGAGGTCGTCCGCCGCGAACGGGGCGAGCAGCGGGCCAAGGAGAAGCGGCTGACCATCGAGGCCGCTCGGGCGAACCGGGTGCCGATCGAGTGGGCGACCGCCGAACCGCCGCGGCCCACATATCTCGGCGTGCAGGAGTTCCTCGACTACCCGCTGGCCGAGCTCGTCGAGCGGATCGACTGGACGCCGTTCTTCGCGACGTGGGAGCTCAAGGGCCTGTACCCGGCCATCCTCGACGATGCGAAGGTCGGCGCCGCCGCCCGCGATCTGCACCGCGACGCACTGGCGCTCCTCGACCGGATCGTGCGCGCGAACCTGCTGCGGGCGAACGCCGTCGTCGGCTTCTGGCCGGCGAACAGTGTCGATGACGACGACATCGCGGTCTGGCGCGACGACGGCCGTCGTCATCGGCTGGCCACGTTCCGGACCCTTCGGCAACAGATGGAGAAGCCCACCGGGCGCCCCAACGTCGCGCTGGCCGACTTCGTGGCGCCGCAGGATTCGGAGGTAGCTGACTTCGTCGGGGCCTTCGCGGTCACCGCCGGCCACGGTCTGGACTCGCTCGTCGCGGAGTTCGAGGCGGCCAACGACGATTACTCGGCGATCCTGTCCAAGGCCCTCGCCGACCGGCTGGCCGAGGCGTTCGCCGAGCGCATGCACGAACGCGTCCGCCGGGAGCTATGGGGATACGCGCCATCCGAGTCGCTGTCGAACGACGATCTCATCGCCGAGCGCTACCAGGGGATCCGTCCGGCGCCCGGCTACCCGGCCTGCCCGGATCACACCGAGAAGCGGACGATCTTCGAGCTGCTCGAGGCGGATCGGCGGGCCGGTATCCGGCTCACCGAGTCGTATGCGATGCTCCCCGGCGCGTCGGTCTCGGGGTACTACTTCTGGAACCCTGGCAGCCGCTACTTCGGGCTTGGCCGGATCGGACGGGATCAACTCACCGACTACGCGCGGCGGAAGGGCATCGCGGTCGACGAGGCGGCTCGCTGGCTCGCGCCCAACCTCGCCGACGAGGAGCCGGGCTAGAGAGCGACGGGATGGAGGCCCGCGTCGTCGCGGGTCAGATCGCGCGCGGTGTCGCCCAGATCGGCGAGGCGGCGCTCGAGGTCCTCGATGAGAGCCATCGCGGCATCCCAGTCGGGGCTGTAGGCGGGCGAGGACTCGGCGCGCCGTCGAGCGCGATCGAGACGGGCGGCGAGAAGGGTGGGATCGTCGGGCATTGTCTTCGCTGCGGCTCCTGGGGGTCCGAGACTCAGAAAGTAACGCTGGGTGGTGCCTGTGGGCATCCCCCGATTGACGTAAACGGCATGAACCGATCGGGGCAACGCGAACGTGGCGCCGAACGGGCGATGGTGCCTGCACGCACCAAGCGGGAGGCGGGTTGTACCGCGTTCGATAATCCTCCCGATGCCACGGCCATCCAGTCCGCAAGACGCGATGCGCGGGTTCCTGTCGGGGGAGGACCCTGGCCAGGCGCGCTTCCGCCGCGTCATGCGGCACATCCCCCACGGTCCGAACTGCAAGCTGTGCGCCGCGCCGTTCGAAGGTCCGGGTGGCGCCGTTCTGCGGAACTTGGGGTTCGCCCGCTACCCCGGCAATCCCGCCATCTGCGGCTCATGCATCAAGGGCCTCAACAGGATCGGGGTCTATGGCGCCGAGATCGAGGTGAGCCTGCTGTTCGCAGACATTCGTGGCTCCACGGGCATCGGCGAATCGATGAGCCCCACCGACTTCCGCGCCTTTCTCGACAGCTTCTACCGGCTGTCCTCGAAGGCCATCCTCGACAACGATGGGATCGTCGACAAGTTCGTCGGCGACGAGGTCATCGGCCTGTTCTTCATCGGGATCAGCGGCCGCGAGCACAGCACGGCCGCCATTCGGGCGGCCCGCGAGTTGCTTGACGTCGTCGGGCGGGCGAATTCCAGTGCGAGCGGACCGATCCCCGTTGGCGCGGCGGTCCACACGGGCATCGCGTTCGTCGGGACCACGGGCACGGGTGGGGACGTCAATGACTTCACGGCCGTTGGCGACATCGTGAACACGACGGCACGCCTTGCAGGCGAGGCTGTCGCGGGCGAGTTGCTGGTCTCCGTCGACGCCGCGACCGCCGGTGGCCTCGACTCGCGAGCCCTGGAGAGGCGGACGCTCAGCGTCCGTGGCCGCTCGGACGCGGTCGAGGTCGTAGTCCTGCGATCGCCGACGGCGGTGGACTGAGCAAGGTTGACTCGGTCCGGGAACAGCCACGCACAGCGCGCGGCTGTTCCCTGGGTGAGTCCGACGTACGTCGGGTTTCTTGAAGACTCAGTCGACGGCGTCCTCCGGGCGCAGCTGAACGGTGTCGAGCACCGACTCGAACCAGGCTCGGTCATAAACCGGGGCAAGCCAGCTTTCATCCGGGGAGACTCGGAGCAGGATCAGATACCCGCGGTCACCTTTCGCGACATAGACCAAGTGCATGCAGTCGCCGGCACCGATCACGCCAGCAGCCCCATCGACCGTGATCGGTTGGGCATCGGGACACTCGTCCGCGAAGTCCCTCGCGTATTGATCGGCGGCCCACTGTTCAGCGTCTGCCGCTCCGAGCGGCATCGATGCGATGCCCAGGAACAGGTGATCCTGGAGCACCGGGTCGTAGATCGCGTCGGCCGTCACCTCGTCGGTATTCGGGATGCCGCCTTTCCAGGCTTCCGTCGCAGGTCGCGTGGTCCAACCTTCTGGCGCTGCCAGGGTGATCCCGTTCCTTGTCGACGTGAAATCTTGGGAGAGCGCCGGAGCCGGGATTCCGAGGGGCACTGAGCTTGATCGTGGCACCGCTGAAGGCGCGGCGGGTTCCGAGGGCGATGCGCCCGGCGTGGCCGGCGCGCCAACAGGCGGAGATGACGAGCCGGGATTGAGAAACCAGACGCCCAGTGCGCCCACGGCGACGACCACGACGGCGGCCGCCGCGAGCTTGGCGTACATGTTCATGACGGGTGTCCTCCACGGCGCCCGCAGGAGCACGCGCCGCTGTCGTGTGTGGTGGACGTCCGCCAGGGAGCTGTCGAGCACCCGATCCGCGAGCTGCGTCGGGCCATCGGCCATGAAGGCTCGTGCGATCCGATCGAAGTCACGCTCGTTGGTCATGCTGATCGCTCCCCGGTGGCGTCGGACCGCGTCGGCCGGGCATCGGCATCGATGGCCGCCCGGAGCAGCGCTGTCGCGTAGTGCAGTCGGGACTTCGCCGTGCCGAGCGGGATCTCGAGGATCTCGGCGATCTCCGGCAGGCGCATCCCGAGGTAGTGATGGAAGGCGAAGACCGCGCGCTGATCCGGCGGCAAGCGCCGGAAGGCGCGCTCGAGTTGGTCGCGATCGTCGACTGACAGGAAGTCATCCCGCGCGATCGGCGTGTCAGGAAGGACCCGGACGGTATCCGTCCATCTGCGCTCACGGCGCAGCTCGGCATAGCAGGCATGCACGAGGATCCGGTACAGCCATCCCGCGAATCGATCGGGGTCGCGGAGCGTGGGCAGGTCTTGCCACGCAGCGACGATGGTCTGCTGGACTGCGTCCTCGGCCCGGTCGACGTCACGTAGGATCCTGAACGCGACTGCCATCAGCCGATCACCAGCCATGCGCGCCAGGCTGGCGAAAGCCTCCTCATCGCCGTGCTGCGCGAGCTCCACGAGTGCCCGCTCCATCCGCTCGGTCCCTCCGCGGCGGCGTCCCTGGGTGGGACGCTACACCTACGGGTCGCGAGGCCGGCGATTGGTTCGATCTGTCTCGGTGCCCTCGACGGGATCGTCGGCGCGACGTACCGTGGCCCCGGTCAGCCCATGTGAGGGGAGTGCGTCGTGAGCAAGCCGGTCGTCTTCGTCTCGGACCTTGGTCTGCGCGATGAGTTCGTGGGCGTCTGTCACGCCGTCATCGCGAGGATCTCGCCCGGTTCGACCGTTATCGACATTTCGCACGGCATCGCTCCCCACGACGTCCAGGCGGGCGGCCTGGTGCTCGCCGAAAGCCTTCGGTTCGCCCCAGCCGACGCGGTCGGCCTGGCGGTCATCGACCCGGGAGTCGGCACGGATCGTTTGGCGATCGCCGTCGAGACCGGCTCGGGCCGCCAGCTCGTGGGACCGGACAACGGCGTCCTGTCTCTGGCCTGGCGAGCGGACGGGGGAGCGAAGCGCGCCGTCTCGATCATTGCGCCCGAGATCGTGCTGCAGCCCATCTCGAGCGTATTCCACGGCCGCGATGTCTTCGCACCGGCCGCGGCGCACCTGGCCGCGGGTGCCGACCTGTCGGCGCTGGGCCCCGAAGTTCCCGTTGCGGACCTCACGTTGGCCCGCCTCGCCGAGCCGGATGCGGAGCCCGGGAAGATCAGCGGCGAGGTGCTCGACGTCGACCGGTTCGGCAACGTGCGACTCAACGTCCGGCCCTCACACCTCGGCGCGGCCGGGCTCGAGGACGCGTCCGTCCTGCACGTCGCGACCCTCGGCCAGGAGGCTGACGCGCCGCGGATCAGCACCTACGGTGGCGTCGGCGTCGGGCAGTACGGGGCGATCGTCGACGCATGGGGCTGGATCGCGATCATCCGCTACGAGGCGAACGCGGCCGCCGAACTGGGCGTTCAGTCCGGCGACGTGGTGTGGCTCACTGCCGCGGACTGATCTCGCCGCCTCGTCGGTGGCGGCGGCTGTGCCGCGAGGAGATCGGCCGCGTCTTCGAGATCGACCGGCGCGAGGTGATCGAGCGGATCTACGAGGTCCGCGCCGGCGAGCTGGTATCACACGACGAGTTCTACGACATGGCCGGCTGGCCGCCAGGCGAGCCGGAGCAGGCGCTGCCGTGGCTCGTCGCCTCGTTCGACCGCGGGGCACAGTTCGTAGGGGTATTCGACGGGGATCGGCTGGTCGGCGTGGCCGCGGTCGACACGGTCCTCATCGGGCCACGGGACGACCTCGTCCAGTTGTCGTTCCTGCACGTCGGGCGCGACCAGCGCGATCAGGGACTCGGAACCGCCCTGTTCGAGGAAGCGTCCCGCATCGCACGAGGTCTGGGTGCGCGCGGCCTGTATGTCTCGGCGACACCCTCAGAGCACACCGTACGGTTCTACCTGGCGCGTGGCTGCCGGGTCATCGCCGAGCCGGACCCGGACCTCTTCGCCCGCGAACCCGAGGACGTCCACTTCGAGTGCCGCTTCGATTAACCGCAGTCCGTGCAGCTCAGGCCGTCGCCGCCGTGGATTCGGAGGCGCGTTTCATGCCCTCGGCTTCGAGGCTCATGTAGCGATTGGTCAGACCCCTGTAGAACAGGCCCACGACCGGCACGAGCACGCCGCGCATGTCGAGCGTCAACGTCAGCCGAGAGCGGTCATCTCCCAGCGCCTCGACGCGGTGACCCGCGAAGCTGGTGACGCCGCTCGTCTTCTGGGTCCATTCGAAATACGCGGGTGCGTCCCAGACGGTGATGTCCCAGACACCCTCGGGCAGCTTCGGTTGCTTGAGGCGCACGCGGCTACCTTTGGCAACCGGCGCCGGCGTGAGCAGCTCGACGGTGTCGACCGTCTCGATGCGCCGCGGCCAGGCCTCCATGTCGCTGAGCACGTCCCAGACGCGCTGCTGCGACGCCTCGATCTCGATGGCCTTCTCGAACTGCATCTCATTCGCAGTCTACGCAGGCGTCATGCACCATCGCTGCGTGACATCCCTTCAGCCATACGACTCCGAGACCCACCGCGAACAGGCGCTCGATGTGCTCCGCGGGCTGCTGTCGCGAGGGCCGGTGCCGTACACGCCGCATCCGGGCGAGTGGGACTGGTGGATGTTCCATGCCGACCCACGGGATCAGAGCGAGTGGCTGATCGGGCCGGATGCCGTCGTCGAGATCGCCCTCGACATCGGCGAGGTCGCGGCGTTTGGCCTGGCGCCTGAGGACATCATCGAGCTTGGGCGGGCGAGGCTGCCGGGGACCCGGTTCACCGTTAGCCACGTCTCCCTGGCCGACCACGCTCGAGTGGGCGCGCTCCGGTCCGCCGGCTTCGAGCTCGAGGGGCCGCCCAGCCCGTTGTTCGAACGAGGGACCTCCGGCGCGAGCCCGACGTCCGTCGACGGCTTCGAGATCCGCTCGATCCGGGGTGAGGATGAGCACG
>DASTYU010000089.1:0-5628 GCA_035764655.1 Candidatus Limnocylindrales bacterium | reverse complement strand
GCGTCCGACACCGCGACCCCGGGACGACCGTGTTCGCGCGCCGCCTGAGCAGCCCGTTCGTTGCCGCCGCCGACGAGGCGGGCATTGTGGACCTCGACCCAGTCGACGAGTGCGAGGAGCGATTCCTGGACGGCGTCACGGAGGAGCGAGCTCCGCAGCCGGTCGAACGGGTGGGGCATCCCGACGAGCCCACTCTGCTCCCGCACGGCGGCGATCGCGTCCGCCGCCGAGAGGCCTCGCTCGATGGGGCGCTCGATGAAGGCCGCGATCAGGTCGCCGGCCAGGGTCCGGACCTCCTGCCCGATGATGACGGTCAATCCGGCCGGCGCCGCGTCTCGCGCTCGAAGCGCACCGTCGATCCGATCGTGGTCGGTGATCGCCACATGGGTCAGCCCGCGAGCGGCGGCCGCCCGCACGACCTTGACCGGGTCCGACAACGAGTCGAAGGACGCGGATGTATGGCAGTGAAGATCGAGGAAGGCGCGCGCACCAGGGGCGCCCTCCCGGTCGATCTTCGGGCTGGCGGCCATGACTAGATCTGCTGCACCAGGGACTTCTTGAAGAAGTCGAAGTGCTCGAGGGCAAGCCCCGTGCCCAGCGCCACGCAGTCGAGCGAGTTCTCGGCGACGTGGCACGGCACCCCGGTGACCTGGGTGAGCAGCTTGTCGATGTTGCGCAGGAGCGCGCCGCCACCGGACATGACCATGCCCTTGTCGATGATGTCGGACGACAACTCTGGCGGGGTCTGCTCGAGGACGGAGCGCACCGCGGCGACCAGCTGCTGAAGGGGCTGTTCGATGGCTTCCATCACCTCCGACGAGGTGATCGGGATCGTGCGGGGCAGACCGGCGATGAGATCGCGGCCACGGACCTCCATGGTCAGCTCGCGCTCGAGCGGGAGCGCCGTGCCGATCTGCATCTTGACCTCTTCGGCGGTCCGCTCGCCGATCATGAGGTTGTACTTCTTGCGGATGTACGTCGCGATCGCCTCGTCGAACTTGTTGCCCCCGACGCGGAGCGAGTGCGAGACGACGATGCCGCCGAGCGCGATGACGGCGATCTCGCTGGTCCCCCCGCCGATGTCGATGATCATGTTCCCGGACGGGCCGCTGATCGGGACGTTCGCGCCGATCGCCGCGGCGAGCGGCTCCTCGATGAGGAATGCTTCCTTGGCCCCGGCCTTGAGCGCCGCATCGCGCACGGCCCGCTTCTCGACCGACGTGACGCCGGCCGGCACGGAGATCATCACTTCGGGCCGCGCGAGTGCAATCCGGCCCTTGGTCGCCTTCGCGATGAAGAAGCGCAGCATCGCCTCGGTGATGACGTAATCGGCGATGACGCCGTCCTTCATCGGTCGGATGGCCTGGATGTTGCCGGGCGTCCGGCCGATCATCTCGCGGGCTTCCTCGCCGACGGCGACGATCCGGTTGTCGTCACTGACGGCGACCACAGAGGGTTCGGTGATGACGATGCCCTTGCCCTTCACGTAGACGAGGACGTTGGCGGTGCCGAGGTCGATGCCGATCTTCATGAGGTCGTGACTGGTGTCCCTTCTGCCTGGCGCTCGATCCGGGCACCGAGGTCCTGGAATTTCCGCTGGATGTTCTCATAGCCCCGGTGCACGTGATGGGCACCGTGAATCGTGGTGGTTCCGGAGGCGGCGAGGGCGGCCAGGATGAGCGAGGCGCCGGCGCGCAGGTCGCCGATCTTGACCTCCGCGCCGCGCAGGCGCGACGGGCCGTCGATCTCGGCCGTGTGCTCGTCGAGCAGCCGTACGCTGCCGCCCATCTTGCGCAGCTCCTCGAGCCACTCGAGGCGGTCCTCGAAGATCGTCTCGTGGACGCGCGAGGTCCCGCTCGCCTGGCTGAGCAGGACCGAGGTGGGCGGCTGCAGGTCGGTCGCCAGCCCCGGATACGGCGCGGTTTCGATGCTCGTGGCGCGGTAGCCCCCGCCGGCCGACGCGCTCCCGTCGACGTCGATCGTGTCCACGCCGCAGGCGATGCCGACGCCCACCCGCTCCACGACCTCGAGGAACGCCCCGAGATGGTCGCACGGAGCGCGTTCAAGGCGAACGTTGCCGCCGCTGACCGCTGCGGCCACGACGAACGTGCCGGCCTCGATGCGGTCGGGGATCACGTTGTGCTCGGCACCGCGCAGGCGGCGCTGGCCCTGGACCTCGACGGTGTCGGGGTAGGTCCGCTGCACTTCCGCGCCCATCTTCCCGAGGAAGGCGATGAGATCGTCGGTCTCGGGTTCCTGCGCGGCAGGCCGGATGACGGTGTGGCCCTCGGCCAGCGTGGCGGCGAGGATCGCGTTCTCGGTGCCCATCACGGTGACCGTCGGGAAGCGCACCTCCGTGCCGCGCAGGCGTCCCGGCGCGGTCGCGAAGAAGTAGCCGTTGCGGTAGTCGATCTGGGCGCCCATCGCGCGCATGGCATCGACGTGCAGGTCGACCGGTCGCCGGCCGATCCGGTCGCCACCGGGGTTGCTGATGATCACCCGCCCGAACCGCGCCAGCAGCGGGCCGAGCAGCATGAAGCTCGCGCGCATCTTGGCCGCGGCCTCGAGGGGCACGAACAGCCACTCGACGTCGCCCGAGGCGACCTCGTAGACGTTCTGCTCGGGATGGTCCACGACGACGCCGAGGTCGCGCAGCGTCTCGGCCATGACACGCACGTCCTCGATCTCGGGCACGTTCGTGAAGCGGCAGCGCTCCCCGGTCAGGGTCGCGGCGGCCATCAGCTTCAGCGCGGCGTTCTTCGCCCCGCTGATCGGCACCGTGCCCGACAGCGGCCGACCACCCTCGATGCGGAAGACCTCCTGGGCCACCGGCTCGGGCCGGGCCTCCCAGTGGAACGGTTTCGCGTCAGCCACAGGTCGGGCTAGCCGCGGTGACGCGGCCCCTCACGATGTCTCCGCTCTGCGACCCGGATGCGCATGAGGGCCTGTTGCAGGGCCGCCCGGGCGGCGGACAGGTCGGCGCCCTCGGTGTAGCCCGTCTCGAGGGCGCGTTCCGCCTCGCGGCGTGCTTCCTCCGCCCGCTCGAGGTCGATCTCCGAAGCGAGGTCCGCTGTCTCGGCCATCACGACGACCTTGTCCGGCCGGACCTGGACGAAGCCACCGACGATCGCGAACGACTCCTCGGCACCGCCCTTGCGGATGCGCAGCTCGCCGTAGCCGAGCGTGGAGACGAGCGGGGCGTGGTGCGGCAGGATGCCGAGCTCGCCCTCGACGCCCGGGACGTTGACCGACTCCACCTCGTCCTGGTAGACGAGCCGTTCGGGCGTGACGATCTCGAGCTGGATGGGCACGCTCAGCGCTCCAGCCGCTCGGCGTTCTGGCGGACGTCGTCGATCGTGCCGGCCAGGAAGAACGCCTGTTCCGGCAGCGTGTCGGCCTTGCCGTCGAGGATCTCCTTGAACGACGCGACCGTATCCTTGATCGACACGAAGGCACCGGGCCGGCCCGTGAACACCTCGGCGACGTGGAACGGCTGCGATGCGAAGCGCTGCAGGCGCCGCGCTCGGGCCACGGTCGCCTTGTCCTCCTCGGACAGCTCGTCGATGCCCAGGATGGCGATGATGTCCTGCAGGTCGCGGTAGCGCTGCAGGACCCGCTTCGTCTCCTGCGCCACCTGGTAGTGCTCCGGCCCGACGACGTTGGGGTCGAGGATTGTCGACGTCGACGTCAGCGGGTCGACCGCCGGGTAGATGCCCAGCTCGGCGATCGAGCGCTCGAGGCGGATCGTCGAGTCGAGATGGGCGAAGGTGGTCGCCGGGGCCGGGTCTGTGTAATCGTCGGCGGGGACGAAGACCGCCTGAAGCGAGGTGATCGAGCCCTTCTTCGTCGAGGTGATGCGCTCCTGGAGCGCCGCCATCTCCGTCGCCAGGTTCGGCTGGTAGCCGACCGCCGACGGCATCCGGCCGAGCAGCGCCGACACCTCGGAGCCGGCCTGGGTGAACCGGAAGATGTTGTCGATGAACAGGAGGACGTCGCGGCCCTCCTCGTCGCGGAAGTACTCGGCCATCGTCAGGCCGGTCAGGCCGACCCGCTGGCGCGCGCCGGGCGGCTCGTTCATCTGGCCGAACACGAACGCGGTCTTCTCGATGACGCCCGACTCGGTCATCTCGTGGATGAGGTCGTTGCCCTCGCGGCTGCGCTCGCCCACGCCCGCGAACACGGACACGCCGGCGTGCTCCTGGGCGACGTTCCGGATGAGCTCCTGGATGATGACCGTCTTGCCGACACCGGCCCCGCCGAAGATGCCGACCTTGCCGCCCTTCTTGAACGGGCAGATGAGGTCGATGATCTTGAGGCCCGTCTCGAACACCTCGACCTCGGTGGTCTGGTCCTCGAAATCGGGCGCCTCGCGGTGGATCGGCAGCATGGTCGTGCTCTTCACCGGGCCCTTGCTGTCGATCGGCTTGCCGAGGACGTCGAACACGCGCCCGAGCGTGACCTCGCCGACCGGCACGGTGATCGGGGCGCCCGTGTCGCGCGCTTCGATGCCGCGTGCAAGCCCGTCGGTCGTCGTCATCGCGACGCTGCGGACCCAGTTGTTGCCGAGGTGCTGCTGGACCTCGCACACGAGCGGCTCGGAGCCTTCGCGCTCGATCTCGACCGCGTTGAGGATCCGTGGCAGCTGGCCCGGCGGAAACTCGATGTCGACCACCGGCCCGGTGATCTGGATGACCCGGCCGGTTGCCGGGGCGGTGGCGGTAGCCATCGGTCTGCGTGCCTCCTGACTAGCGCCCCTGGGCGCCGGTCGCGATCTCGATCATCTCGCGGGTGATGTTCGCCTGGCGAACCTTGTTGTAGGAGAGGGTCAGGTCGCTGATGAGGTCCTCGGCGTTCTCGGTCGCATTCTTCATGGCGACCATCCGGCTCGATTCCTCGCTGGCCTTGCTTTCGAGGACGGCCTGGAACAGGCGCGTCGCGACGTAGCGCGGCAGGAGCTGGGTGAGCACCGCGGCGGGGTTCGGTTCGAAGATGAACTGGCCGCCAGGGATGCCCTCGGTGTCCTCGGTCGGCTCGACGGGCAGCAGGCGGTCGCTCGCCGGACGCTGGACGAGCGTCGACACGAACCGCGTGAAGATGATGTCGACGGTGCTGACGCTGCCGTCCAGGAAGCCGTCCGAGACGAGCCGGGCGAGGGGGATGACGTCGGCGAAGCTGGGCCGGTCGCCGAAGCCGGCGAAGTGTGCCTCGAGTGGCACCCGGGCGCGGCGCATCGCGTCGCGGCCCTTGCGGCCGACCGTGACGACCGACAGGTCGCCCTGGTGCTGGGTGATCTCGCGCGCCGCGAAGCGGATCGTGTTCGTGTTGAGCGGGCCCGCCAGGCCGCGATCCGTGGTGATCAGCACGATCAGCCGCTTGCCGGCTTCCCGCTCGGCGAGGAGCGGATGGTCCTCGCCGCCGAGCACCGCGGCGAGGTCGGCGAGCACCTCGTCGATCTTGTCGCTGTACGGCCGCGAGGCCAGCGTGGCTTCCTGGGCACGGCGAAGCTTCGATGCGGCCACGAACTGCATCGCGCGGGTGATCTGCTTGATGTTCCGGACGGCGCCGATGCGCCGCCGGATATCACGTTGGCTAGCCATTGCCCTCGTTGCCGGAGGCCTCGGCCTCTTC
>DASTYU010000088.1:0-3387 GCA_035764655.1 Candidatus Limnocylindrales bacterium | reverse complement strand
CGATCGACAGCGGCAGGTGGTCGCTCGTGTACATCGCCAGGCCGTTCGGGTCGTTCGCAACCTCGTAGGGGATCGCCATGTGCTGGGCGATCAGCCGTCCCTCGAACGGAGGAATGCTGCGAATCAGGTAGTCGAGCCGTTGGTCGCCGGCGGTCGCGCCGCGGTCGAAATGGGCGGGCAGCGGAACCCCGGTGAAGGTGATGTCACCAGGGCATTGCTCCCGGAACCAGGCGTCGATGAACTCCCCGTGCCAGCGGCTGCCACCGGTCGCGAACCGGTCCTTCCATTCTTGCCGCGGCCCGTCGGGACGGTGCGTGCCGTCGATGTTGAGGTCACCGACGAACAGCACCTCCTCCTGCGACGAGGCGAACTGGTCGATCAGACCGAGAACCTGGTCCAGCTGCTTGCGGCGCGTGTCGGCGTTCTTGCCGACGTTGTCGGTCGGGTCGGCCTGGGTGTGCGAGTTGAGCAGGTGGAGGATGCCGCCGTCATGGCGCTTGATCGCGGCATACACGACGCCTTTCGCCGCCGAGGCGTCGGCGTCGGTCGCGTCCTCGAAGGGAATGAAGACCACCCGGGGCATGGTCGTCAGCGACGGCGCGACCTCCTGGAGCATCGTGGCGAGCTGGGCCGGGATCGGGTCCTGCACGAACGGCAGGCGGCTGAAGATCATCAGCCCGGAGTCCTCGTACTTCGAGTCGAGGAGCGTCGCGATCGCCCCGACCGCGATGCCGATCGCGGCCAGCCAGCCGATCGCGGGGACCGAGAACGCCGCCGCCAGCGCGCCGGCCGTCGCGCCCAGCTGGAGGCCCAGCTCGTCAACATCGCACTTGCGAACCTGGTGCGGAAACTCCGCGTTCAGCTCGTCGATGAAGACGTCCCGGGCGTCCTCGTCGAACACCTCCTGCAGGCAGACGACGTCCCACGTCCGGTAGCTGTTCTTGATCCGGCGCGAGATCGCGCGGGCGCGTTCCTCGGTGCTGGTCACCGGGAACAACGAGCCCTGCGCGCCCGCTTCCATGCCCCACGAGCGGCACTGCGTGTTGTACGTCAAGACGCGGAGCGAGCTCATGCGGCGGTCTCGGCCGTGGAAGCTGAATTCGCCGGCGCAATCGACACGGGGCGCTCGATGCCGAGCGGACCCAGGCGAACCTCGCCGGAGACCTCGATCTGCGTGCCGTCGTCGGCGAGCGCGGCGACGGTCCGGAACGGTGGGACGAGCGCGATGAGCTCACCGTCTGCAACGCAGACCGCGGCGGGCCCGTTGAGCCGCGGGTCGGTCGAGGTACGGCGTACCTGCAGGTTCGCGTCGAGCAACGCGACGCGGCGCGCGGCGAACTCGGCCACGAGCACGAGCGTCTCGCCCGCCGTCTCGATCGTCGTGATCGAGGTCGGCGCACGAAGGGTCCCGAACGCCGACGCCGTCCAGCCCGAACCGTCGATGTCGTCGATGCGGATGACCCGGCCTGCGCCGGGGTCGGCGATCAGCACGCGACCGTCGGGCATCACGTGGACGGCGGCCGGGTCGGTGAAGGCTCCCACGGCGGGATCGCTGGCGGTCGGCGTGCTCGACACGCCGAACGTCTCCCAGCCTGAGCCGCCAATGTCGTCCACGCGGACGATGCGCCGGTTGCCGGCGTCCGCGATCCATATCCGGCCGAGGACATCCACCGCGACGCCCGTCGGGCGCCGCAGCTCGCCCTCGCCGGACCCGCTCACGCCCAGGGTCCGCCAGTTGCCGCCGCCGAAGTCGTCGACGTGGACGATCCGGTCGTTGCCGCGATCGGCGATCACGAGTGCGCCGTCGGGGGCGCGTGCGACCGCGACCGGGTCCGTGAACTGGTCCTGCCCCGATCCGAGCGAGCCGTACTCGTCCGCGATCGAGTCGCCGCTCAGAAGGACGATCCGCCCGCGCCGGGCATCGGAGACGAACAGGTCCGCCATCCGTGCACCTTAGCGGTAGCGCGTCGCCAGGTGTCGTCGCTCTCACGCGGAACGATTCTGCATGTCACGCCCCCATTTCTGATGAGTCGGCGCGGACCGCGCGTCGCCATCTCAGAAAGGGTTCTGCCATGAAATCCGGTCGCGTACGAGCAGTCGTTCTCGGAGCGGCGGGGATCGCCGCGATGCTTCCGTTTGCGCCCGCGGCGACAGCCGCTGGGCCTACGATCGAGCCGTTCAACGAGACGTTCGTCGATATCAACCCGTGCACGGGCGATCTCCACAGCGTCACGTTCACCGGGACGTTCTACGAGTTTGACCGCGCCTCGGGTATCGAGTACCGCATCGACCGCGTCGTTACGACCAGTTCGGGCTTCGTCGGACGCGGCAACGAGGTCGCCACCGACGAGCGGGTATTCAAGGTGGCGGATCTGCTGAAGAACGCCGAGGGCGACCTGATCCTTGCGAGCGCGACCCTCGTCTGGGACGCGGCGAGCGGCACCCTCGACATCCACGGTCCGGGCCTCACCTGCCTCAAGTCATAGGCTGTCGGCCACGGCGAGGCGGGAACGATTTGGCGGTGCTTGCCCCCTGTACGAGAGTAGGCGCGGGACGTTCCCGCCCAATGCCGTGTCGGGTGAGTGGCGGTGGAGACAAGCGCTCTCGTTCTCCGAGCGCAACAGGGTGACCACGACGCGTTCGCGGCGCTCGCGGCCTCCGCCGTCCCACGCCTGGACAAGGTCGCACGGCTGATCGTCCGCGACCCGGACGTGGCCCAGGACGCCGTGCAGGAGTCGTTATTCCTGGCATGGCGCGACCTCCGCGGACTGCGTGATCCGGACCGGTGGGACGCCTGGTTGAACAGACTGACCGCGCGGGCCTGCGTGGCGCTGGCCAGGTCGCGGCGGCGGCGAGCGGTGGAGGTCGCGCTCGGCGACATCGACCGGGCCTCGCCGGCGGACATCGCCTCCGGCGTGGCGGAGCGCCAGCTTGTCGACGATGCGCTGCGCCGTCTTGAACCTGACCGCCGGGCACTGGTCGTCATGCACGTCTACCTCGGCATGGCCCTGCCGGAGGTTGCCGATGCGCTTGGGATCCCGCTCGGGACCGCCAAATCCCGGCTCAGTCGATCGCTGCTCTCGTTGCGCGTACTGCTGTCGGAGGACACCACGCCCGCGCCGGCCGCGCGCGCAGCTGACGGGAGCGAGCCATGAACATGGATCGCGGCCTGGTCCAGCTGGCAGAGATCATGGACGACTTGGCGGGCTCGGGCCGGACGGACTACCTCCCGGCTATCCTCGAGCGCACTTCGGCGGCGCGACAGCGGCCGTCGTGGCGGTTCCCGGGTCGCTGGCTGCCGGTGCCGGTTGCGGTGCCACATCGGTCCGTTGTCGTTGCGCTCGTGGCGATCCTGCTCATCGCGGCGCTCGTTTTCGGCGCGCTCAT
>DASTYU010000087.1:0-10826 GCA_035764655.1 Candidatus Limnocylindrales bacterium | reverse complement strand
ACGGTGCCCTCGGGTCGGTCGAGGGCGATGGCAAGTTCCGGGTAGGACAGCCCGTCGACGTGCCGAAGCACGATGGGCGCCCGGTAGACGGGCGGTAGCTGCACGACGAGCGCGGCCCATCGCCGCTGCGCCTCGTGCCGGTCGAGCGACGCGGCCGGACCCGCGCTGGGATCGGCCGCCGGCTCGCGCACTGCCCCGCCTTCCGGCGGTTCCCGATCGAGCGACAGGGTCCCGCGAGCGCCCCCCGCGCGCGCCATCCGGTTGCGGCACAGGTTCAGCACGATCGTGGCCAGCCACGGCCGGAGCTGGAGCGCGCGGATCCGGTCGGCGTCGTAGCCGGCCATCGCCCGGTACGCCCGGATCAGCGCGTCCTGGGCCGCTTCCTCGGCATCGTGGGCGTTGCCGAGGAAGCGATTCGCGATCGTGTACAGCCGATCCTGGTGGGCGAGCACGAGCGCCTCGAACGAGCTGTCGAGGTCGTCGGCGAGCCGTCGGGCGAGTACCTCGTCCGTATCCATCGTCATCGAGAACCGCCGCTTGGCGGCAACCGTTGCATGCGCGCTGTCTACGGTACGGCAGGCGGATGCGACAATCCGGCGATGGGCGACTCGGACGTCTTCGACGACCTGCTCGCGAGCCTCGGCGGCTTCTACCGCTCGTGGCTGGTCTACCTCGGCCTGGAGCTTGGACTGTTCGAGGCGCTGCGGAACGCGGGCCACGACGGCCTCACGCCTGCCGCGCTTGCAGCGAAGACGGGAACCCACGACGAGGCGATCGACCTGTGGGCGTGGGCGGCGGATGCGCATCAGCTCGCCGAGCTCGACGACGGCCGCCTGCGGGTCGACCCCGAGCTCGCCGCCACGCTGCTCGACCGCGACCGCACGGACTACCTCGGCGGCCAGTTCATCCACGGCGTCGTCGCCACGCTCGACTGGGACCGCATGGTCGACTTCTTCCGTACCGGCACGCCGATCCGCGAGCGACCCGATCGCTATCGCACGGCGGTCGAACGGCTGACCCAGCAGGACATCGCGGTGTTCTTCCAGGAGGCACTCGCCGAGCTGCCCCAGGTCGTCGCGGAGCTGTCGGTGGGTGGGCGCGTGGCCGACGTCCACTGCGGCGGCGGGCGCTGGCTCGTCGCCATGGCACGCCGGTTCCCGAACCTCGAGCTGGTCGGCGTGGAGTTCGAAGCGGACTCGGTCGCCCGAGCGCGCCAGCACGTCGAGGAGGAGGGACTTGGCAACCGGATCCGGATCGTCCAGGCGGACGTGTCGAAGCTGACCGAGCCCGGCACCTACAACCTCGTGTACTTCCAGTACGCGCTTCACCAGCTGCCGGACGCGGTCATAGGACTTCGGACCGCCTGGCAGGCCCTCGCGCCCGGCGGGCGGGTGCTCGTCCTGGACTGGCCCCTGCCGTCTGACCCGGAGGAATTCCGGACGCGTCATGGCGAGCTCATCGCCGGAGTCCAGCTCGACGAGCTCTACCAGGGCACGTCGCTGGCGCCACGCGAGCGGTTCCGTGACTGGTTCGCCGAGGCGGGCCTCCCGGAGCCCGCCCTGATCGATCTGCCGTCGGGCGCGAGCCTGTTCGTCGCGGAGCGTTGACCCGGGCCCGCGCCGAGAGCCGAGCGCTACTGGATGGTGATCGTCCCCTTCATGTTGGGGTGGATCGTGCAGTGGTAGGGGTACGTTCCGGCGGCATCGAAGACCAGCCCGGCCGAAGCGTTCTGGGCGATGTTGCCGGTGTCGCACGCGCCGTCGTCGAGGGTTGCGGTGTGCGCGGCGGAGTCGGAGTTCGTCCAGGTGATCGTCTCGCCGACCGCCGCCGAGACGTCGGCGGGCGCGAAGGCGAAGTTCTCGATCCCGACCGAGACGGCTCCGGCCTCGCTCGAGGCGGTGCAGCCGCCGCCGGCGGCGGGAGCGCTGGCGGCCGGCTCGCTGGCTGCCGGCTGGGGAGCCGTAGCCGCGGGGGCCGCGGTCCCGCTGCCCGACGCACATGCCGACAGGGCAAACAGGGCAAACAAGCTGAACGCGAGGATGGGAAGGCGACGCATCGGTGAACCTCCTGGGCGAGGGGAAGCGAGTCGATTACTGCTTCATCCGGTCTCGCTGACTCAGTACGCCCGACTGCATCGTACGGTTTTCCCCGGATATGGTTCGGCGCGTGAACAGGCCGGATCCGGTAGACCCGATGCTCGGCGTTGACGCCGAGGAGATGCGCGCGATGCTCGTGCATGAAGCGCGTGTCCATTCCCTGCCGGGTCGCGAGCTGCGCGCCCAGGACGACGGGGTGCTCCTGTATGACCCGCATGACGCGGACCCGTTCTGGAACCGTTTCGAGGCCGTTCGCTGGCCGTCCGACAACGCGCAGTTCGATCGTCGCTTCGACGAGTTGATGGTCCGCTTCGCGACGCTCGACCGGCGCCCGCACGTGTGGGCCTCGCCGGGCCACGACCAGCCGGACGATCTCGCCGCCCGCTTCCTGGCGGCCGGCTTCGAGGACGTCGGTTCGGGCTTGATGATGGTGCTGGTCGATCCTGATCGATCCGAGCGAACGATCATGGACGCTGCTCGGGGGCAGGCCGGCGAGGTCGAGGTGGAACGCTGGTCCAACCTGTCCGGCGCCGAGGCGGACGCGGTGGCCGGACAGATCGTGGCCGTCCTGCTCGACGCGTTCGGGGTGGACGACGTGCACAGCGGCCCGATCCGTGCCGAGACCGCCGCCTCGCTGTCCCACCCGTGGTTCACGCACTACGTCGTCCGCTGGCGCGGAACGCCGGCCGCGGTCGCGCGGCGCGCCACGTTCGATGGCCTGACGTATCTCTCGTCGGTGGGAACGGCCCAGGCGGCGCGCGGCCGCGGGTTCGCGGGGCTGGTCTCCGCCGCGGCGGCGCTGGACGGCTCGCGTGCGGGAAGCCGCCGCGTGTCCCTCGGGGTGTTCGCGGACAACGACCCCGCGATCCGGTTGTACCGGCGCATCGGGTTCGAGGTCCTGGGCAGGCCTGCGGCCGACCTGGTGCTGCTCGGATGAGCGCGCGCGGCGTGCTCGACCCCGCGGCCGCGGTTGCACATCTGGCGGCCGTCACGGGGGCGGATGCGATCGACCTGCCGCTGATCGCGCTCGGCTGGGCGACCGTGGACACGGCGCGGGCCGTTGAAGCGCTCCGCGAGCACGGCCCGTTCGAGTCCGCCGCCGACGAAGCGATCCTGGGTGCCGCCTGCCATCTGGGCCGGGCCGCGACCCTTCGTCTTGCGATCCTCGAACCGAACACGGAGGGTCGCCTGGCTGCGACACTCGCCCGGCACGACGAGGGACCGGCCGTCCTGTGGGTCGTCGGGCAGCCACCGCCCGACGTCCCCCTGTCGAGTCCCGCGAACGGCCCGTTCGGGCGCGAGCGGCTGGTCCTCGGTGCTCCGCTTGGTGGCCGTCACCTCCTCGTCGTGGACCAGCCAGCGGGTACCATCGAGCGATGACCGACGCACCCCCGATCACGCTCCGCAACGCCACGACCGACGACGCCGAACGGATCGCCTCGCTGTTCACGGACGAGGGCTATCCCGCCGGCCCGAGTGACATCGTGGCGCGACTCGAACGCTTCGCGTCGCCGCATTCGCGGGTCATCGTCGCGGAGCTCGAGGGCGAGGTGCTCGGGTTCATCGCGATCCATGCATTACCCCGCTTCGAGCACGACGATCGGATCGTCCGGGTGCTTGCCCTGGTGGTCGATGCCGGCGTGCGCGAGCGCGGCGTGGGGCACCTGCTGATGACGGAGGCCGAAAGCGTCGGACGCGAGCTGGGCGCGGCGTTCACCGAGGTCACCGCCGGTCATCACCGGCCGGACGCGCAGCGGCTGTACGAATCGCTGGGCTACGACGCGAGCGTCACCACGTACCTTCGGAAGCGCATCTGACCGAACCAGCCCTCGCGACCCCGCTCCCGCGCCTCCGCCTTCGCGGCACCGCCTCGGCGCTGCTCGACCTGCCCTGGGAACAGCCCCTCAGCGAGTGGTCGGACGAACGCCACGCCTTCCGGACGCTGCCGATCGGCCCGTCGCGGCACCTCGTCCGCTTCCTCGAAGTCGACGGGTCGGTCTACGCGCTCAAGGAGGAGCCGCTCGACGTCGCCGAGCGCGAGTTCGCGGTGCTTCGCCACCTCGAATCGGCAGCGCTTCCGGCGGTTAGCGCGGTCGGGCTCGCCACTTCACCTGAGCGCGACGCGGCGATCCTGGCGACCGAGTATCTCGCGTACTCGATCCAGTATCGGCGCCTGCTCCTGCGCTTCCCGCTTGGGCCGGGTCCCTACCGCGAACGGCTGCTCGACGCGATGGCGTGGCTGCTGGTCGATCTCCACCGCGCCGGCGTGTACTGGGGCGACTGCTCGCTGGCGAATACCCTGTTCCGGCGCGACGGCGACAAGATCCAGGCCTTCCTCGTGGACGCGGAAACCAGCGAGATTCATCGCTCCCTGTCGGACGGCCAGCGAGCCTACGACCTCGAGATTCTCGTCGAGAACGTGGCATACGGGCTGGCCGACCTGGCGGCCCTGCAGGAACGACCGGACGGAATCGACGACGCGATCGACCTCGCCGAGGGAGTGCGCACGACCTATACCGCGCTGTGGGCCGAGATCCACGCTGCAACCGAGCTCGCGCCGGACGACCGGCATGCGATCCGCGCCCGCATCCGAGCGATGAACGATCTCGGCTTCGCTGTTGACGAGATCTCCCTCGAGCCCATGGCCGGTGGTTCAGGGGCCGTCCGCCTGCGCGTCGCCGTGGCGAATCGTCGCTTCCATGTCCGCAAGCTCGAGCGGCTCACCGGGATCGTGGCGCTCGAAGGGCAGGCGCGTCTGCTCCTCAACGACCTCGAGGAGTATCGGGCCTGGATCGAGTACCACGAGGCCCGCGAGTTGACCGAACCGGACGCCGCGGAGCGCTGGCTGGAAGAGGTTCTGGAGCCTGCGCTCGCCTCGCTCGTGCCGGCAATCGGCCCGCTGCGCGATCCGCTTCAGGCGTATTGCGACGTCCTCGAAGAGAAGTGGATTCTGTCGGAGATGGCGGGCGGCGACGTCGGGCTGGAGGCGGCGAAGGAGGCCTACATTGCCCTCGGGGCTCCTGCCCCCGAATCGGTCGACGAACCCGCCGAAACCTCGATCGTCCTCGACATCGACTGGTCGACGGGCCTCGATGACGGGTCGGACGGCCCGCCGGACGAGGCCGCTGGTGACGTGCAGCGCGGTCGCCCGTCTGCGACCATCGATCCGTGACGACCCCACCGGCCACGGCGACCGACGCCGTCATCCGCGTCAGCGACCTCAGGAAGTACTACGGCGACGTCAAGGCCGTTGACGGCGTCAGCTTCGAGGTGCGCGCGGGAGAGGTGTTCGGCCTCCTCGGGCCGAACGGCGCCGGCAAGACGACGACGGTCGAGATCCTCGAGGGCCTGCGCGAACCCGACGCCGGCGAGGTCCGCGTGCTGGGTCTCGACGTGGCCAGGGACGCCGACAGGCTCAAGCCGCGGATCGGGGTGAGCCTGCAGACGGCCGCGATGTACCCCAAGCTCACCGTGGTCGAACTGATCGACCTGTTCCGCAGCTTTTATCCGAAATCGCGGCCGACCGACGAGCTGATCGAGGCGCTCGGGCTTGGGGAGCGCCGCAAGGCCCAGTCCAAGGAGCTTTCAGGCGGCCAGCGCCAACGGCTGGCCGTCGCGCTCGCGCTGGTCAACGACCCGGAGCTCGTCTTCCTCGACGAGCCCACGACCGGGCTCGACCCGGCGGCGCGGCGCGCCCTCTGGACACTGGTCGAGGAGCTCAAGGCGTCGGGCACGTCGGTTCTGCTGACGACGCACTACATGGAAGAGGCGGAGATCCTGTGCGACCGCCTCGCGATCATGGACCACGGCAAGCTGCTCGAGGTGGGCACCGTCGAGGAGCTGGTGTCGAAGCACTTCAGGGACCGGGCCGTGCGGTTCGACTCGAACGCTGCGCTTGACGGCGCACTCCTCCGGCCGCTGCCCGGCGTCACGTCGGTCGCGATCGACGATACCGACACGCTGGTCTACACGAGAGACGTGGGCGCCACTATCGGTGCCCTGCTGACCGCCGCCGAGGCGCGCGATGTCGACCCGCAGAACCTCGCCATCCGGCGGGCATCGCTGGAGGACGTCTTCCTCGCCCTCACCGGCCGGGCGTTGCGGGACTGACCGCCCATGCGCGCGCTCTGGACCCTGACCGTGGCCAACATCCGCAGCTTCATCCGCGATCGCGCGGCGCTGTTCTGGACGCTGGCGTTCCCCCTCATCTTCATCGTCTTGTTCGGCCTGATCTTCCAGAGTGCAGGGGAGTCGCGCCTGAACCTGGCGTGGGCCGACGCCGACGGGTCCTCCCAGTCCGGCGAGCTGCGCGCGGCGCTCGATGCCGCGGCGGGCGTCAACGTCGAGGACTTCGCGGAACAGGACGCGCTCGACCGGATGCGTCGCGGCGAAGTCGACGCCGTCATCGTCGTGCCCGGGGGCTACGGCGCTCAGCTGGAGGCCAACGCCGGATCGGACACGCCAAGTGCACCGGCGGTCGTCAGGGTCTACACCGATCCGTCCCAGGCGTCGCTGCAGGGCTCCGTCTACCAGGCGGTCGGGAGCGTGCTGGCGGTCATCAACATGAACGACCGGCCGCCGCTGGTCGTTCCGCAGCCGGAGACGATCCAGACCGAGAACGTCAACTTCATCAGCTACTTCGTGCCGAGCGTGCTGGGAATGTCGATCATGCAGGTGGGCATCTTCGCTGCCATCCCCCTCGTCGCCGATCGCGAGAAGCTGATCCTCAAGCGGCTTGCGGCGACACCGTTGCGGCGCTGGCAGCTGGTTGGCTCGAACGTCCTCATGCGGATGCTGATCGCTCTCGCCCAGTCGGTGATCATCGTCGCGGTCGGTTCGTTCCTGTTCGGAGTCGAAATCACCGGCAACCTCTTGCTCACGGCCCTGTTCGTGATCCTCGGCTCGGTGGCATTCCTGGCCCTCGGCTACGTCATCGCCTCGTTCGCATCGACCGAGGACGCGGCGAACGGGATGACCTCGGTCGTGCAGTTCCCGATGATGTTCCTGTCCGGCATCTTCTTCCCGATCCAGGCCATGCCCGACGTGCTGCAGACGATTGCCCTGGTCATCCCGCTCACCTACCTCGCGGACGCCTTGCGCCAGGTGATGGTCGGTGGCGTGCCGTTCGCCTCGCTCGGCGTCTGTGCGGCGGTCCTCACGGGCTGGCTGGTCGTCTGCTTCGCAATCGCGTCCCGCAAGTTCCGCTGGCAGTAGCGGCCGGCCCGCGGTCTGCGAGCGTTACCAGCGCTCGCGGTGGACGATCTCGTCGAGTGGCCGGCGACCGCCGGCCTTCGGTGCACGGGTGAGGTCCTCGGGGCGCGCCGGATACCCGAACGACAGCAGGAACTCGCAATGGCGGTCGTCCGGGTAGCCGAGGATCCGCTTGGCGAGGTCCGGTTCGTAGACCGTCGCGGGCACGCTCCCGATCCCGAGCTCCCAGGCGACCAACATCATGTTCTGGGCCGCCTGGCCGAGATCCCAGTAGACCGACAGTGGGGCGCCGGCCGTCGCGGGATCCGGCGTCACCAGCGCGATCCCCACGGCCGCGGCCGCGAGGTGCCCGGCATACGGTCCCACTTTGCCGAGCTCACGAAGCGTCTCGCGGTCCTCGACGACGACAAAGGCCCACGGCTGCGAGTTCTTGGAACTGCCGGCGTGGCGCCCCGCGTCAAGGATCCGCTGAAGGTGGTCCGGTTCGAGCGGCTGGCCCGTGAAACGACGGATCGCCCGCTTGCGGGCGACCGCGGTCCACACCGCGTCCGGTCCGTTCACGTGGTCGGCGGTCCGGGCGGCCCGACGATGGCGGGGTCGGGCTGCGTGGCCCCGGGCAGCGCGATTCGCGCCAGGCGCCGAACCCCGCCGCCTTTCTCGACGGCCGCGAATTGTTCGTCGGCCTCGGGCAGGCGGGCAGCCGGGACGTCCGCGGCTCGATCGGCCGCCTCGTCCGGGTCGTAGGGTCCGCCAAGGGCAGCCGCCAGGAAGCGCGCCACGGACCGGCGGTACGCCTCGAACTCGTACAGCCACGAATGCTGACCGCCTTCGATCACGAGCTCCTCGACCGGCTCGGCATCAGCCTTCCCTGCGCGCGAGCGCATGGCCGCGGCCCGCAGCCGCTCGAAATGGCGCAACGGCACGACCGCGTCGTCTTCGCCGTGGGCCAGCAGGACCGGCCCCTGGTAGGCCGAGATCGCCTTGATCGAGCTGACCTCGGCGACCCGGTGACCGCGCGGCCGCAGATACACGCGGGTGGTCAGCCACGCGAGGGGATAGGCGATCAGGTCGGGGATCGGCAATCGCGCGAGGCGGAACGTCTGACGCGTCAGGCGGTACGGATCGGCTGGTCCGGAGGTCGCCACGACGGCAGCGACGCGCGGGTCGGCGGCACCGGCGAGAATCGCCCCGATCGCGCCCATCGAATGCCCCGAGATCGCGCCGCGGGTGACTTCCGGTCGTGCGAGCAGGGCCTCGAACGCGGCCAGCGCGTCGCGCCCGAACTCGCCTCCGCTGATCGGCAACGCCTCGGCGTCGTTCGCGCCGTGCCCGCGGACATCGAACGTGAGGCAGTGAAACCCGGCCGCATGGAGGAACTGGGCCATCGGCAGCGTCCGGTCGCGGCCGGACTCCCAGCCGTGGACCAGGACGATGCCTGGGCTCTTCGTGCCGTCGCGGGCGGGGATGAACCAGGCGGGCAGCTCGAGGCCGTCGACCGGTACGACCGTCGTCTCGAACGGCATCCCGAGATCCGCCGGCGTCGACTGCGGCAGCCGGCGACGGGGATAACCGGCGCGCGCGCGGTAGGCCAGCGCGAACCGGTAGGCCAGCCCGACCTGCGCGGCCGCGATGGCGGCGGCGATCCCGGCACGACGGCGTGTTCCCATGCCTCAAAGCTGACGGCACGCCCGGCCCACCTGTCAAGCATGACGGGACCAGACCCGGCGGCCCGGATCAGCCGCGGAGGTTGACCATGTTGAATGCGCTGAACTCCGTGAACCGGAGCGAGCGTCCAGGATCGGCGCTACCGGCGGGTGCATCGTCCTGCTCGTAGTTGGGGTTGTGGAAGCCGCGTGCGCCCTGGTCCCTGAAGAACGTCTCGAAGTCGATGTCGCTCGACGCGTCACCGAAGGGCACGAACGTGTAGCCGTTGCCGACGCCGGGCGGTTCGGATGTGCGGTCGCCGTCCTTTGCGTGGTAGAGCGCGTATCGCTTCGGTTGCGCCTGGACCTGGGCAAGCGGATCGAAGATGTCCTCGACGCGGTCGCCGTTATGTGGGCGTTGCAAGTCCAGTCGGCTGAGTGCCCGCGCGCCGGCCACACGGCGTGTACGATCCGGGCCATGACGTTCGATGGAGCGGGCAAGCCCTATCGCAGCGGACCGTCGTGGCGTGGCGCGATCATCATCCTGGTCGGCGCCATCATCCTGATCGTCCTCGGCTGGTTCATCCTTCCGCTGATCTTCCGCTAGACAGGCGCACGGCTACACTCGGGTCGTGGCCAAGCGCGATCCTCACGTGGTGCTCGGCGTCGCACGCGGTGCCAGCCCCACCACCATCAAGGCGGCCTGGCGCCGGCTCGCCCGACAGCACCATCCCGACCTCACCGGCGACGACCCCGCCGCTTCGCGCATCGCGACGCGCCTCATGGCGGAGATCAACGACGCCTACGCCGCCCTGACCCGTGACGATCGGAATGGCACGGAGGCCGGAAGGCGAGGCGCCGCCGGCGTTGAATTCGAGCAGGCGCCCGCGCGACGGGGCGGGCCTCCACGCCCCCGGCCGACGCGGCCCGTTACCGGACGGGTCGACACCAGCGAGACGTTCCGCCCGAGGAACCAGACGACGACCCACGCCTCACCGCTCAGCGGCCAGCCGCCGCCTCGCAGCGACCGCTCTCGTCGGGAGCCACTGCGCGCCTCCCATCCCAGCGGACCGCTGGAGCGCGCTCGGGCGCGCGACTTCCGCCCGCCTCCGCGGCCCTCGCTGGACGAGGCCCTCGCGTTCGTGGTCCCGTTCGGCAAGTTCCACGGGCACCGGCTCGACGAGATCGCCGACTTCGAACCGTCGTACATCGACTGGCTGGCGCGAGCCGTCCAACGGGATCCGGACCTGACCCTGGCGGCCAGGGTCGTGCAGGACGACCTCGACCAGCGGGGGATCGTGCGTCGCACCCATCCGACGCCCGAGCGGCCGGGCCGGCCGGTCTGGCGCTACGACGCCTGACCGGAAAAGCGTGATCGCCCTCCGATACCGGAGGGCGACCGAGGCGCGAGACAAATGTTCGATCAGTGCTGCCGTCCCGACGGTCCACCAGGCCTGTTGGCCGAAGAACCAGTTACTCGGCTCGTGATCGAGACTCGGGATCGACCATGTCGAACCTCCTCGACACAGTGGCCGTGTCTCGATCCGTGACCGACGCCCCAGGGTGCCCCCGGTTCGATCGCGGGTCGGCGTGCCGGAACCTTACCCAGCGGTCGCCGGCTGGGGCAATGAGACCCTCGTCCCGAAGCGCTCGCGCGGATGGTCGCTTGCACCCGCGCACCAGTCCGGGACCGGGGTACCAGGTGCCGCGGCGCACCACCCGGCCAGGCGTCGTACGCTCTCTTGCGATGTCCCCCACCTTCAGGTCGATGCGGATCGTCGTGCTCGCGGCAGTGCTCGTGCTTCTCGCCGGCTGCACCGGCGCGACGACAGCATCGTTCGATCCGACTGGGCCCTGCTCGGGCGACGGCTCGGCC
>DASTYU010000086.1:0-6675 GCA_035764655.1 Candidatus Limnocylindrales bacterium | reverse complement strand
TCGATCGTGCGCGATGGTGCGGCGGTGGTCAGCGCGTCCACGACTGCCACGGGATCGAGTTCCGGTGAGACGACACGCAAGCGGTCCAGGTGTGCCATCGGTACGAGCACCGGCCAGCCGGCCTCGCCGCGCCATGCGGGGCGCAGCACGGTGCCGGGATCCGTCCCGTGCGCCTCGATCAGCGACGTGATCGTTTCGGCTCCGATCCAGATCATGCGGGCCGGCCACAGCAGGGCGGCAGTCGTGTCGTGGACCTCGGCCGCGGCGATTTCCGCGCCTCGAACCATTTGGCCTTTCGGGCCGTCCTCTTTCGGCGCCGGCGCGCCCCACGCACCCTCGGTCTCGGCGATCGCGCGGGCCACGGCACCGTCCGGGTCGGGCGCCAGCACCACCACGGGCAGGGCACCACCCGCCCAGGCGTGGTCGACAAGCCGGCGAACGCGCGGCTGCCCGAGCGTGTCGGCGAGCGCGCCCTCGGTCGTCGCGGACAGGATCACGGCGGCAACGGTCATCGCGGTCGATCGTAGCAGCCGCGCGGGCAGCTCCCCACGCTGTGTGCGACCATGCGCGCACCCATGACACACGCTCCCGGTTCCACCGTGCCTGCGACCGCCGCGACGGCGGCCCGCGACGACCTGCGCAACGTCGCGATCGTCGCCCACGTCGATCACGGCAAGACGACGCTCGTCGACGCGATGCTGTGGCAGACGGGCGCCTTCCGCTCGAACCAGGCCGTCGTCGAGCGCGTGCTCGATTCGGGCGACCTCGAGCGCGAGAAGGGCATCACGATCCTCGCCAAGCAGACGACCGTCGACTACGGCGCGACGCGCCTCAACATCGTCGACACGCCCGGTCACGCCGATTTCGGCGGCGAGGTCGAGCGCAGCCTGCTCATGGTCGATTCGGTGCTCCTTCTCGTGGACGCCGCCGAGGGGCCACTGCCGCAGACCCGCTACGTGCTCCAGAAGGCGATGGCGCGCCGGCTCCCGGTGGTCGTCGCCGTCAACAAGATCGACCGTTCCGACGCGCGCCCCACCGAGGTGCTGGACGAGATCTACGAGCTGTTCATCGACCTCGGCGCCGACGATCACCAGATCGAGTTCCCGGTCGTTTACACGAACGCGAAGCTGGGGACGGCGACGCGTGACCTCGCCACGCCCGGCACGGATCTGAAGCCGCTGCTCGACCTGCTCGTCGAGGTGACGCCGCCGCCGCGCCACGAACCGGGTCATCCGCTCCAGCTGCTCGTCACGAACCTGTCGGCGAACGACTACGTGGGCCGCATGGCGATCGGGCGCATCTGGAACGGATCGATCACGGTTGGTCAGCGGATCACGGTCGTCCGGGACGAAGCCGACGACACCGCCGGCACCGTCGAACCGGGCCGGACGGTGACCCTCAGCGGGACCGTGACCAGCCTGCAGACGGCCCACGGCATCGAACGTGTCGACATCGAGAAGGCCGGACCCGGCGACATCGTGTCGGTTGCCGGGCTTCCCGAGGTCACGATCGGCGACACGATCACCGACCCGGCCGACCCACGCCCGCTGCCGCGGCTCGACGTCGACGCACCCACACTGCGCATGACGTTCGGGGTCAATACCTCCCCGCTATCGGGCCGCGAAGGCAAGTACGTCACGAGCCGCCAGATCAAGGCGCGGCTCGAACGCGAGGTCCTGGGCAACGTCTCGATCGAGATCCACCCGACCGAATCGGGTGAGGCGTTCGAGGTCCGAGGACGCGGCGAGCTGCAGCTGGCTGTCCTGATCGAGCAGATGCGCCGCGAAGGCTTCGAGCTGACCGTGTCTCGACCCGAGGTCCTGCTCCACGAGGTCGATGGGCAAGTCCGCGAGCCGTACGAGCGGATCACCGTCGACATCCCACCCGATTACATCGGCGAGGTGCAGACTGCGCTGGCCGGGCGCAAGGGCCGCCTGGAGCACATGTCGACCGACGCCGACGGCCGCGTGCGCATGGAGTACGTGCTGCCGGTGCGCGGCCTGATCGGGTACCGCGGACAGCTCCTCACCGACACGCGCGGGACGGCGCTGCTCCACCAGATCGGCGAGGGCTACGGGCCGTGGGCGGGCGAGGTCACGCATCGCACGAACGGGGTCCTCGTCGCGGACCGGGCCGGCACGTCGAACGCGTACGCCTTGTTCAACCTGCAGGAGCGCTCCGAGCTGCTGATCGGGTCCGGCGTCGAGGTCTACGAGGGGATGATCGTCGGCGAGAACAGCCGGTCCGGAGACATGGACGTCAACGCGACCAAGGAGAAGAAGCTCACCAACATCCGGACCCACTCCCACGACGAGGCACTCCGGCTGACGCCACCGCGCCCGATGACGCTGGAGACGGCGATCGAGTTCATCGCCGCGGACGAGCTCGTGGAAGTCACCCCCGCGTCCATCCGGCTGCGCAAGCGGCTGCTCTCGCAGCACGACCGCCGGCGCGAAGCGGGCAAGGCGGCCGAGCTGCGCCGCGCCGACGAGGCCTGATCCTGCAGCATCCGTAGCCGATGGTCCTGGGCGGCTGACGCCCGAGTCTGCGGGGTTGTACCGTCGTGCGGGGTCATCGGGGAGGTCCAGATGCATCGTCACCGTCGTGTCCGCCGGCTCGCGGCGCCGCTCGCGCTGCTCTCGATCCTCCTGGCAATGGCCGTCCCGCCTTCGGCGTCCGCAGCGGTCACCCTCGACCAGCTTGCGTCCGGGCTCGACCCGCTCACGCAGGTGACGAGCGCAGGAGACGGCAGCGGCCGGCTGTTCCTCGTCGAGCGTCGGGGAACCGTTCGCGTGTTCAAGGACGGTTCGGTGCAGGCCGGCTTCTTCCTCGACATGCGTTCGATGGTGCAGGCCGGCGGCGAGCGCGGCCTCCTCGCCGTGGCATTCCACCCGAAGTTCGCCTCGAATGGCCTCCTGTTCGTGTTCTTCACGCGCAAGGACGGCGACGTCGTCCTCGGCCGCTGGCGAGCCGACGAGAGCCGGACTGCGGTTCTGGCGGGGTCGTACACGCCGCTGCTCAGGGTCGAGCACAGCTCGGCGAGCAACCACAACGGCGGCGGGATGGCGTTCAACCCGATGAACGGTCTGCTCTACGCGGCCGTGGGCGACGGGGGCGGGTCCGGAGATCCCGAGAACGACGCGCAGAATATCGTCCGCAACCGCCTCGGCAAGGTGCTGCGCATCAACGTCGACGGCACCGGCGCCGGCCCGTACGGCACGTACAGCATCCCGTCGAGCAACCCGTACGTCGGGCGTACCGGTCGCGACGAGATCTGGTCGTACGGGTTCCGCAACCCGTGGCGCCTCTCATTCGACCGCGCGAACGGCAACCTGTTCATCGGCGACGTCGGCCAGAGCAAGTGGGAGGAAGTCGATCGCGAGTCGTATGGGCGGGCGCCCGGTCGGAACTACGGGTGGCGGGTCATGGAAGGTCGCCACTGCTACAACGCCACGACCTGCAAGAAGTCCGGCAAGACGCTGCCGATCACCGAGTACTCCCACGCCAGCGGCAGGTGCTCGATCACCGGAGGCTACGTCTACCGTGGCCCAACCCAGACGGCGCTGGTGGGGCGCTACGTCTACGGGGACTTCTGCACCGGTCGGATCTGGGCGATCCCGGCCTTGGGCGGCAACGGCGACCAGGTCCTGCAGGCCGTGACCGGCGAGCGCATCACGTCGTTCGGTGAGAGCGACGACGGCGAGCTCTACGCGGTCACGATCGACGGCAAGCTCTTCCGGGTGCTCGCTTCGTAGGGTCCGCCGGAGGCAGGTGGGGTAGCATCGGCGGGATGGCGATCTACCTCGATCACGCCGCGACGACCCCGGTCCGCCCCGAGGTCTTCGAGGCGATGCGGCCGTTCCTCTCGGGCACGTTCGGCAACCCGAGCTCGGCCCATTCGTTCGGCCGTGCCGCGCGCGCGGCGCTCGACGACGCCCACGAGCGGGTCGCCTCGCGGCTCAACGCCGAGGCGCGCGAGATCGTCTTCACGTCCGGCGGCACGGAGGCGAACAACCTCGCCCTCAAGGGCGCGGCGTGGGCGGGCAAGGGGCACGGCCACCGGATCGTGACCTCCGCGGTGGAACACCACGCCGTGGGGCACGCACTGCGCTACCTCGAGAAGTTCGGGTTCGAGATCGCCGAGGTGCCGGTCGACCGCTACGGTCGTGTCGATCCGGACGAGCTCGATGCAGCCATCACCGACCGGACGATCCTCGTGTCGATCATGCTCGCCAACAACGAGGTCGGGACGATCCAGCCAATCGCCGAGATCGCCGGCAAGGTCCGCGGCCACCGCGGCGTCCTGTTCCACGTCGACGCCGTCCAGGCGGCGCCGTACGTCGAGCTGGATGTCCGCGCGCTCGGCGCCGACCTGCTGTCGATCGCCGCGCACAAGCTCGAGGGGCCGAAGGGTGTCGGCGCCTTGTTCGTGCGTCACGGGACGCACCTCCTCGCGCAGCAGCACGGCGGTGAGCAGGAGCGCCACCGGCGAGCCGGGACCGAGAACGTGGCCGGTGCCGTTGCCCTCGCGACCGCGTTCGACCTGGCATGCGACGAGCGACCCGCGACCGCGCCGCGGCTGACGGCACAGCGCGAGCGCCTGCAGGACGCCGTGCTCGCCGTCGATGGCACCGAGCTCACCGGCCACCCGCGCGACCGGCTGCCGGGCCTCCTGTCGATCATCGCGCGCGACACCGACGGGTCGGCGGTCGCCGTGTCGCTCGACCTGGAGGGCATCGCCTGTTCGGTGGGTTCCGCCTGTACCACCGGCTCCACGGAAGTGTCCCACGTCCTGACGGCGATGGGCTACCCGGAGGACGAGGCGCGTGGCGCGCTGCGCCTGTCCCTTGGCCGGACCACGACGGACGAGGACATCCAGACGTCGGCGGAGGCCGTGCCGCGCGTGCTGGTGTCGATGCGCCGCGTGGCACCGCTCCTCGCTGCCGACCCGCTCGGCCAGGGGGTCGGCGCATGAGCCGGATCCTCGTCGCGATGTCGGGCGGGGTCGACTCGTCCGTCGCGGCCGCGCTGGTGAAGGACGCCGGCCACGAGGCGGTCGGCGTCTGGATGCGCCTGCACGACGTCGCCGATACCTACTCGGAGTTCAAGAAGAGCTGTTGCTCGCTCGATGCCGCCGACGACGCCCGCCGGGTGGCCGCCCAGCTGGGCATCCCGTTCTACGTCATGAACCTGGAGCGCGAGTTCGACGCCGGCGTCCTCCAGCCGTTCCTCGACGCCTACCTCGACGGCCGCACGCCGAGCCCGTGCGTCGACTGCAACACGTACGTGAAGTTCGGCGCCCTGCTGGGGCGGGCGCGCCACCTGTACGAGTGCGACGCGGTGGCCACTGGCCATTACGCCCGCCGCGAGGTACGTCCCGACGGCCGGGCCGTGCTCCGCCGGGCGCGCGACCTGGACAAGGACCAGACCTATTTCCTGTACGGCCTGCGCCAGGACCAGCTCGAGCACGCCCGGTTCCCGCTGGGTGAGCTCACGAAGCCCGAGGTGCGCGACGTCGCCCGCGGGCTGGGACTCGCGACGGCGGACAAGCCGGAGAGCCAGGAGATCTGCTTCGTGCCCGGTGGCGATTACCGCGTCGCGCTCCGCGAGCGGGCCGGCTGGGCGCCCGAGCCCGGGCCACTGCTCGACGTCGACGGTGCGCGAGTGGGGGAGCACGGCGGCACGGCCGCCTACACGGTCGGCCAGCGACAGGGACTCGGGGTGGCCGTCGGTGAGCCGCGCTACGTCTCGCGCATCGATCCGACCACGAACATGATCCAGCTCGGCCGGCGCGAGGACCTCGAGACGACGACGTTCGAACTGGAGCGGGTGACGTTCGTCGACGGTGCGGCTCCCGGCGGGGGTCGTGACCGCGCATTCCGGGCCGACGTCCGCATCCGCCACCGCGCAGCGCCGATCCCGGCCACGGTGCGGCCGGCTACCCCGGGCCAGGCGGACCGCGGTGGACGCTGGACGGTCGAGACCGATCGTCCGGTGTGGGCGGCGGCGCCCGGTCAGGCGGGCGTGCTGTATGACGGTGACGTCGTGCTCGGCGGCGGCCGCATTGCGCGGGATGCTGGCCCCTCGACGCTGCCCGTGGTGGCCTGAGCCTGGATCCCTCGCCGGTCCTTGCCGCCCTGGTCGGCGTCTTCCACACCGCCCTGTACGTGCTGATCCGTGGTTCGGCCGGCGGCCAGTTGCCGTTGCTCCTGGCGGCCGCGATCCTCGGGGCCTGGGCCGGCGACGCGCTCGGCGACCGATTGGGCATCAACGTGCTGTCGATCGGCGATTTTCGACTGATCGCTGCGTCGATCTTTGCGTGGGTCGGCATCGCGTTCGTGACGGTCGTCGCGATCCTCGGGCCGACCAGGAGGCGGGCATGAATGACAGGAACCAGGTCCAAACCGCCCTCGAGCAGGTCCGCGAGGTCCTCCGCGGGGACGAGGCGTCCGGTGGCGGCACGACGTTCATGCGCGGGCTGACGCTGGGGGCGCTGCTCGGGGCCGCGATCGCGGGTTCGGCGCTGTGGCAGCGGAGGGTCAAGGCAAAGCGGCCGTCATCGAACGACCCGCCGCCCGTTTCTGGCCAATTTCCCGCCCGTGGGCACGTAGGCCAACAACGTCAGTCCCTCCGCGGCCAAATTCCCCGTACGTGAGAATTTGGCCACGGATTCAG
>DASTYU010000085.1:0-13036 GCA_035764655.1 Candidatus Limnocylindrales bacterium | reverse complement strand
ACCGGCCTCGCGCGGGAGGGCGAGACCCTGTTCGCCATGGACCAGGCCGGCACGTTGACCGCCCTCGACATCTCGGGGGTGCAGATGGTCACGCTGGACACCCTGGCCGTCGCCGACGGCGGCGGCGAGCTCTTCGTGGGTGGCGGGATCGCCTACCTGGCCTCGCAGGGGGCCCGGGGCGGCTTTGCGACCGTGGACGTCTCCGACCCCCGCGACCTGACCTTGATCAGTAACTCCGACGTGGCGGCCGGGTTCCGGCCAGATCACGCCGTGGCCGCCGACGGCTCCGCGCACGTGCTGGTCGTCGGCAACGTGCCGGATCCGAACAATCCGTTCCGGACGATCGATGTCGTGGATGTCGCCGACTCGTCCGATCCGGCCGATACAGACACCTTCCTGGCGCGCTTCGTCGTGCCGGAGTTCCCGCTGGGGATCACGCTAGCCTCGGGCGTGGCCTTCATCGCCGACGGTGACGCCGATCTCCTGGTCATCGGCTACGAGCCGATCGATACCGCGGGGCAGGCGCCGGACGTGTCGATCAGCGCCCTGGTGGATGACGCGGACCCGGCCACGCCGGGCATCCAGGTCGCGCCGGATAGCCGGATCCACCTCCTCGTCGATGCCACCGACGACGTCCTCGTGCGAAACGTGGAGATCCTCGTCGATGGTCAGCCGGTGGCGCACGACACCTCGTTCCCCTACGAGGGCCTGCTGACGGCGAGCGCCTCGGCCGGCCCCATGACGGTGCAGGCCCGGGCCACCGACACCGGCGGGAACGCCGCCCTGTCGAACACGCTCGTCTTCGAGCCTGTCACCGACACCGTCGCGCCGACCATCGTCGCCATCGACCCGGCCGACGGCGCCAGCGCGCCGGAGGGACTCCAGCAAGTCACCGTCCGTTTCTCGGAGGCGCTCGACCCGGCCACCGTGAGCGCCAGCACTTTCCGTGTAGTCACCGGCGGCCAGACCGTGGCGCCGCTGGGCGTCGACCTGCTGAGCGAGAGCCGACTGGTGCAGCTCCGCTTCACCGGGCTCGCGGCCGGCGACTATCAGCTCGTGATCGATGCGGACGCGGTCACCGACCTCGCCGGCAACACGCTGGGCGCGGTGGATGTGGTGAGCGACTTCACCCTCACCGGCGAGGCCGTCACCTGGATCAATCCCGCGGGCGGCTTCTGGGACGATCCGGCCAACTGGTCGGGCGGCGTGCTCCCGGGCCCCGACGACAACGTCCTGATCGACGTGCCGGGTGATGTGACCATCACCCACCGTACCGGCCTCACGGTGATCAACCGGCTGATCTCACGCGAGTCTCTGGCCCTCACCGGAGGCACGCTCGACGTGACGACCACGCTGCAGGTTGACGGCGCCTTCACCCTCGCGTTCTCGGGCACCGGGACCACCCTGCGCCATGCCACGGTGCTGCCGGGGGCCGGCGGCCAGGACGTCCTGCTCACGAACTTCGCCACCCTCGACGGCGTCACGCTCGCCGCCGACCTCACGGTCACCGACCTCGGGACGGCCAACATCCGCAACGGGCTCACGCTCGACGGCGCGCGCGTCACGCTGGCCAGCGACGGCGGTCCGACGATGCTGCTCTTCGACAGCGACCAGACCCTCGGCGGCACGGGCGAGGTGTTCTTCGGCGGCACCGCGAACGAGAACGACGTGGACGTGGACGGGATCCTCACGATCGGCCCCGGCATCACGATCCGCGGGAGTCAGAGCGGCGGCGTCGGTCACTCCTTCGGCAACGAGACCATCGTGCTCGAGGGCACCGTGCTGGCCGAGACCGCGGGCGAGACCATCGTGATCGACGGCAACGGCTGGGAGAACCGCGGCCTCGTGCGGGCCACGAACGGTGGGCGGCTCGAGCTGGACGGGACCTTCACGCTCGAGGCCGGCGGCACCTTCAGCAGCGCGAGCGGCGGCGGCGTGGTCCTCGTCGGTACCCTCGACAACACGGGCCGGACGCTCGCCCTCACCGCGGCCACCGGCTCGCTCCAGCTGGATGGCGGCACCGTCCAGGGCGGCCGCGTCGAGACGACCGGCGGGGTCGCCCTGGTGCCCCAGGTCGAGATGATCCTCGATGGAGTGACCCTCGGGTCGGACTTCTCCGTCCCGGACGGCGGCTCCGTGCGGGTACGAAACGGCCTCACGCTGGACGCCGTCACCGTCACGCTCCTCGACGGGACCGTGCCCTTCATCGGCCCGCGCATCCGCTTCGACACCACCGAGACGCTCGGCGGCAGCGGGGACATCGTCTTCGGCGGCACTGCCGACGACGGAGCGCTCGTGGCCGGCAGCGGCACCACGCTCACCATCGGCTCCGGCATCACGATCCACGGCCCGCGCGGCGGCTCGGTCGGCGTGCTCGGCGCGGTGGTGAACCAGGGCACTATCTCCGCCGAGGTGAGCGCGCGCGAGATCAGCGTGACTGGCTCGAGTGTGACCAACCAGGGCACGATGCAGGCGCTGAGCGGCGGGCGCATCCTGTTCGCCATCGGCCAGTTCACGAACACCGGCGACGTGCTGGTGGGCGCCGGCAGCACCGTGCGCGTCCTCTCGGGGACCTACCTCCAGACGGCCGGCGAGACGAGCCTGGCCGGCGGCACGCTTCAGGCCGCCACCGTGAGCATCCAGGGCGGCGTGCTTTCCGGCTCGGGCACGGTGAGCGGCAATCTGATCCTGTCGGGCGCGCTCGACGTCGGCCTCGGCGGCACCGCGGCCGGCCAGTTCGACCGGATCCAGGTCACCGGGGCGGCCACGCTGGGCGGCGCGCTCAACGTGAGCTTGGTCGGTGGATTCCTTCCCGTGATCGGCGACACCTTCGAGATCCTGACCTTCGCCTCCCGCACGGGCGACTTCGCGGCGATCACCGGTCTCGCGCTGCCCAACGGGAACACGCTCCAGTACTCGCCGGAGGCCACCCGGATCCGGCTGATCACCACCGTGTAGATGATGATCACCGTGCAGAACAGAGGAGAGTCGGGATGAGAACTCTGCGCGTGGCCCACACGACGCTTATCTCCTGCGCGTTCGCCCTGCTCTTCGCCCTGGGCCTCGGGCCGGCCCGCACCGAGGCCGCGACCATCCAGGTGACGGTCGATACTTCCGCCCTCAGCGGCACATCGGCCAGCCTCAGCTGGGACCTGACCGACGGAGACCCCGCGGCGAGCACGACGGCGATCATCACCGGCTTCTCCACCAACGGTAGCTTCGACGCCAGTCAGGCCACGAGCACCGGGGGAGTGTCCGGATCGCTCCCGGGCCCGGTGACGATCACCGACACGGACTTCTTCAACTCGCTGCTGCAGCCCCTCACCCTCGGCACTTCCGTCTCATTCGCCCTGGACATGACCACGGCCGCATCTGGTCAGGGGGTGCCGGACGCCCTGGCGTTCTTTCTCCTGACGGCAGATGGGCTCGCGTCGCTGGTGGCGACCGACCTGCTCGGCGACGCGCTCGTGACCCTCGAAGCCGACGGCACGGCCGGCGGCCATCTGGGGGTCGCCGGCGAGACCGAACCCGTGGTGCCGGTCTCGGCCACGCGGACCACGGCAGTCCCCGCGCCGGGCGCGCTCCTGCTGCTCGCCGCGGCGCTCCTGCCGGCGCTGCTCGCCGCGCGGCGCTGAGGCGCCGACAAGCCACGACAAGCAGCCGTGCGAGGCCACCCGGGATCGCCGCGGAGCGCACCCGCTCAGCCGCGCTGGATCTCGAGCGGGAGCAGGGTGTCCACGAGCGAGGCGCCACCGTCGGCGTAGATGAGTTGGCCGGTGATCCAGGCGGAGTCCGGCGAGCAGAGCACGGCGACGGCATTGCCGATGTCGCTGGGGGTGCCCATGCGGCCCATCGGTGTCCAGCCGCTGGCGTGCCAGTCGCGCCCGATCGTCTGGACCTCGCTCGGCAGACCATTGAAGACGCTGTCGTCGGTGAGGCCGGGACTCAGGGAGTTCACCGTGATCCCGCGCGGCGCCAGCGCGACCGCGAAGTAGCGCACGAGGGACTCCATCGCCGCCTTCGCGGCCCCCATGGCGACCCACGGCTGCCACGTCCCCCGCTGCGCCCCGGGCGCATAGGTGATCGCGACGATGCGCCCGCCGGCCGCCATCGCCGGCACGACCTCCTGGACGCTGACGAGGAACGCCTTGGCCTGCGAGTCCATCGCCTGATCCCACGCCGCGAGCGAGACCTCCAGCGGTTTGGCATAGAACGTCGCGAGCTCGGGCCGAGCATTGGCGACGAGGATGTCGAGGGTGCCGAGCCGCTGCTTGACCTCGCCGACCATCCGCCGCACGTCGTCCACGCGCGAGACGTCGGCCTGCACGAGGAAGCCGTCGGAGCCGTGCTTGCGTACGCGCTCGAGCGTCTCGCGCGCGGCGGCCTCATTGACGTGGTAGTGGACGGCGACGCGGGCCCCGGCCTCCGCCAGCCTGAGCGCGATCCCGCGCCCGATGCCCCGCGACGCTCCGGTAACGAGTGCGTGTTTCCCCTTTGGGGACATGGGTGCCTCCTTGGTGAGAAGTGCCTCCTGGGCGAGGATCGCGGCGATCACGCGCGCGACGTCCTCGCAAGCAGCCGCCTGATCGCCGGCAGTCCGGCCGCGCCGACACTCAGGAGCAGGATCGAGCTCGGTTCGGGCACAGCGGCGGTTACTGCCGCGCCGTTGATGGCGATCGCATCGATGAACGCGGTGTTGTCGTTGTTACCATTCACGCCCTGGAACGTGAGCGTATGAACGCCGGCCGTGGCGAAGAACGCCTCGCTCTGCTCGAAGGTGAACGGGCCACCGTTATCCGTCGTGGTGGCGGGAAAGATGACGTCCAGATCGAGCAGCGCCTGATACGTCTGGGTGCCGCCGAACCCTCCCCCCCCGCGGCCGGCCCGCCGCGAAGAACGTCAGCACGTAGTTGCCATCGACCGGGAACGTGATGGGCTGAGAGAATGAGCTGATCGTCTGCAGGAAGGCGTACTGATCACCGTCCGGAGCCGGGGTGGATCCAAACCCCGAGGGCGGGGCCGAGATGCCGGCGTTCCCGGTGAAGCTCCACGTGGCGCCCGAGGGCGTGTACGCGAACGCGGCGCTCAAATCCGGCGCCTCGAAGCTGCTGTTCCCGATCGTCACCGGCACGGCGCCGACCGGGACCGATGTGAGCGCGGCGGCGAGGAAAGAGGCAATAGTGACGAGCCAATATGTCTTCATGACAACCTCCCTTTCCCGTGACGGTAGCGGGAGGGGCGTTCAGAATCCGTTGAGATCGGCGTGAAAAGTTGCGCTAGAACATAGGCCCATGCCGCGGGTGTCGGTGGGCCTCCTGGGCGGCTTCCAGGTCCGGCTCGATGCCGGTGCCGCCATCGCCCTGCCCACGCGCAAGTCTCAGGCCCTGCTCGCCTATCTCGCGCTGCCGCCCGGACAGGCGCACCCCCGCGATAAGCTCGCCGCTTTGCTCTGGGGCGGCATACGAGACGAGTCAGCCCGCACGAGCCTGCGCCAGGCGCTCTTCGCGATCCGGAAAGCGCTCGGTGAGGCCGCGTTGCGCGTGGACGGCGCCACCATCGCCCTCATCCCGGACCGCGTCGATGTCGATGCCATCTCCCTCGCCCAGGCCGTGGCGAACGGCTCACCCGAAGCGCTGACGCGCGCCGCCGACCTCTACAAAGGCGACCTCCTCGCCGGGCTCGTCGTGGACGAAGCCCCGTGGGAGGAGTGGCTGCTGGGCGAGCGGGAACGCATGAGAGAGCTCGCGCTCGAGGGCCTCGCCAGGCTGCTCGCCCACCAGCGGCGCACCGGCGCGCTCGAACCCGCGCTGCAGACGGCACTGAGGCTCCTCACGCTCGACCCCCTGCAGGAGCCAGTGCACCGGACCTTGATGCGCCTCTATGCGGATCTCGGGCGACGGGGCGCGGCGCTGCGCCAGTACCAGCACTGCGTCGCCATCCTCCAGCGCGAGATGGCCGCCGAGCCCGACGGCGAAACGAAGCAGCTCTATCAAGACATCCTGCGCCGGCGTCCCGCGTCACCCGTCGTCGAGGCCACCCACGAAGATCCGAATGCCGGCCGCGGCGCCCTCGTCGGTCGCGACGCCGAGGTCTCGGCGTTTCGCGTGGCCCTCGACGAGACCATGCGGGGGTCGACGCGCATGCTCTCCCTCGTCGGCGACGCCGGAGTCGGGAAGAGCCGCCTCGTGACCGCGCTGGTGGCCGACGCGCGGGCGAGAGGCGCACGCGTCATCGTCGGTCGCTGCTACGAGAACGAGCGGATGCTGCCGCTGGCGCCCTGGATCGACGCGCTTCGGGCCGCTCGTCTGACCGCGGAGGACGACGCCGTGCGCGCGCTCGATCCCGTCTGGCGGACCGAGCTCTCGCGTTTGCTCCCCGAGCTCGGATCGCCTCCGGTGACAGCTCCCGACGATCGCATGCGATTGTTCGAGGCGGTGACGAAGCTCGCTGAGGTCATGGCGGCTCGTGATCCCGTCGTCATCGTGCTCGAGGACGTCCACTGGGCCGACGACGTCAGCGTGGCGCTGCTCGGCTACGTCCGTCGTCGGCTCGAGGCCGCGCGCGTGCTCCTCGTCGTCACCGCTCGGGCGGACGAGCTGGCGGACGCCACGATCGTGCGCCGCACGCTCGATGAGCTGAGGCACCAAGGGCGACTCGTGTCGCTCATGCTTGCCCCGCTGGGCCGCGACGACACCGTGGCTCTCGTGCACGCGCTGGCGCGGACGGGGCGCGAAAGGGCGGCCCTCGACCAGCTCGGCGACGACCTCTGGCGTTCGAGCGAAGGCAATCCGTTCATGATCGTCGAGAGCCTTCGTGCGCTCGAGCAAGGCGCCCATGGCGCGGAGCACCGCCCGCTGTCGCTCCCCGAGCGCGTGCGGCACGTGATCGAGGCCCGGCTCGAACGTCTCAGCCGCTCCGCGCGCGAGCTGGCGGTGGTGGCTGGCGTGATCGGTCGCGACTTCGACTTCGCCGTCCTGCAGCGCGCCGCCGGCCTCGATGCGAGCGACGCGGCGGCGGCCCTCGAGGAGCTCGTGCGTCGGCGGGTGCTCCACGGCGTCGGCGAGCGGTTCGACTTCACCCATGAACGGATCCGCGACGTCGCGTACGATCTGACGCTGGCGCCGAGGCGCACGATGCTTCACCGTCAGGTCGCGGAAGCGCTCGAAGGCCTCGTGACCGCCGACCGTGGCGAGCAGGCACTCGCCGTGGCCCGTCACTATCGTGAGGCCCACGTCTGGGACAGGGCGCTGAGCTTCTTCCGGGAGGCCGCCACCCACGCGCTATCGCGCTCCGGGTATCGAGAAGCGGCGGCGTGCCTCGAGCAGGCGCTCGAGGCGCTGCGTCACGTACCGGGCGCTCGCATCGCCCTCGAGGACGCGGTCGACATCCGCCTGGAGCTCCGCACCGCGCTCTATCCCCTCGGAGAGCAGGAACGGACGCTGACGTATCTGCGCGAGGCGCAGCGCCTCGCGGTGGAGCTCGGTGACGAGCGACGTCTCGGCCGCATCGCGGCCTATCTCTGCGTGGCGTTTCGCCGCCTCGGGGACCTCGACCGCGCGATCGAGGCGGGCGAGCGAGCGCTGTCGAGCGCCGCGGCGATCGACGATGTCGCGCTCCGGGTCGCGACGACGCTCTACCTCGGGCAAGCGCTGTGGTTCACCGGCGCCTTGCGGCGCGCCGTCGACGTCTTTGAGAGGAACGTCACCTCGCTGACGGCCGACCAGATCCGTCAACGCTTCGGGGCCCCCGGATATCCGGGGGTGTTTTCGATGACGGACATGGCATCCGTGCTGGCCGAGCTCGGCGACTTCGCCGAGGCCACGCGCGTCGGCGAGCGGGGGCTCGCCGTCGCGGAAGAGCTGGCGCAGCCGTTCACGTCGATCGCGGCGCATATCGCGGTCGCGAGCGTCGCGATCACCACGGGCGAGTTCGCGACCGCCATCGCCGGACTCGAGCGGGCGCGAGCTCTCTGTGAGCGTGGGGACTTCCCCGTGCAGCGCCTCGCCGTGCTGGCGCGGCTCGGCTATGCGTACGTCTTCACCGGACGTCTCGCCGAGGGCCTCGCGCTGCTGGAGGAGGCGGCCGCCCATGTCGACCGGGTCGATGGCTTCTGGCGGCCGCTGTTTCTGTGCTGGCTCGCCGAGGGCTATCTGGTCGGGGGACGCGTGGACGACGCCACCCGCGCGGCCGAGCGCGCGCAGGGACTTTCGCCGGACAACATGCCGGGCACCCGGGCATGGACGGCCTGGCTCGCGGGCGAAATCGCATCGCATGGTGCCCGCACCGAGCGCGCGGCCGAACACTACCGTGAGGCGGCCGCCGGCGCCGACCGCCTCGAGCTGCGGGTCCTACGCGCGCGCTGCCACCTCGGCCTCGGGCGACTCCATCGCGCGGCGGGCGATCCTCGGGCCCCCGCGGAGCTCAGGGCGGCCGTGGACGCGTTTCGAGCGATGGGCTCCCCCTACTGGCTGTCAATCGCGGAATCCGAGGTGGGATGAATCCGCTGACAGGCGCCGCTACGCGGCGTCCGGGACCTCGCGGCGCTCCGCGTACGGGCCGGCGACGGGATGGCCACGGAGCGTACCCTGGACCGCCATCGCGATGTTCCGCGAGCTCGAAATGCCGTCCTGGCGGGCTCGTGCCGAGTCGCTCACGCGTACGTAGCTCCGCCGCGCCGGACCCTCTACAGGATCGGTCCGGGAGGCCCGGGCATGCCTTGAACAAGAACGACGGTAACATCGTCGTCAGTATTGCCCCTTGCTTCGTTGCGACCCGGCACGAGGTATACGCTGGAGAATGGCCCCGATACGGCGTTCACAGCGTCAGTCGCGGGACCAATGAGGCCGGTAACTTGACCCAAGCTACTCGGAATACCGTCCGGGGCCATAAGATCAGCCAGCACGTCGTCGGTGATCAGGCCGCCTTCGACCCAGGCGCCATAGTATTCCAGCGAAGCGTGGAGCTGTCCGTTCTGGTCGACGAAGGGGTAGATCCAGTAGCGGATCTCGGCATCGTAGTCGAACCAGTCCGGCACGGCGACAGTCACCGGTATGCGGATGTAGATATACATCTTCCACGTCTCGTTGGGGTGGCCGTCCTTGCCGTCGGGGAACGGGTCCCAGGTAAAAATCGGATCGCCCCTCGACGATAATTTCTCCTGTGACGAGATCACCGCGGTGACTTGGCTGGCGGGAACGAGATTGCCGAGCGCCGCGCTGACTTCGTTCGCAGATTTCCTGTAGACAAGCACCGACGACGTCCGATCATTCATGAATGATCCAAGCGAGGACAGTCCGGGCGCCTCTCCCGCATTCGCGTCCAATTTCGCGTAACGGCCGAAGAAGCGGTCATTCTGGAACAGGAAAAGGCGCCCGCCCACTTCGTCTGGACTTGCCGTGAGTTGGGCGGACGACACCTTGTCGTTAAAATGGAATGCGCTCAGGTCGACGAAGCCGGTCAACAAGGCGCCCACGGACAGGTTCAGGAACAACGAGGAGCCGTGAAAATCCGAATGTTCGAAGATCGTTCCGGTGACGTTATCGCCCTGGGCACTCTTCCCTCCCTTCTTCCTCTGTTTCTCCGAAAGGAGTTGTTTAGCTTCACTCGCCAGCCGGAGGAGCCTCTCTTCTGAGCGCCCGCTGAGGCCCACGCGATTGATTGCCATTTCGACGAGGATTGCTGTCTTGAGCGAGGGGTGTGCTCGATACTGCTCGATCGCATGTTCGAGCTGGTGCTCGACCGAGTCTCCCGACTGGAACAGGTCCGCGTATGTGAACGGCCGTCTCAAGTAGCGCAGGTTGTGCCGAATGTCCTCGGGACTGGGGCCGGGCTGCTGCGGGTCGCGCGGTGCCTGCTGCAAGCGCGCCTTTGGCCTGCTCGAAGGTGATCGGGAGACGCAGGGACGACAGCGATTCATCCGCTCGCACAATGCCTTCAGGCGATCGCAGTCCAGGAAGAGTGCTTCCAGCTCTGACTTTTTCATCGAATCCGCCTCCCCTTGACGCTGCCGCGATGCGGACTGGAGCATTTGGGTGCACGATCTCTGCCGCGGTCGAGCGGCAGCCAGTCGGCGTGGCCAACGAACCGCTCGGCGAGGGTAGCCTCGCCGGATTCGAAAATGGAATCGGGGTCCGTTCCCGGCGGCGCCCCGCCAGGAATGTCATCGAACGTAACGAGCCCGGTCCCAGTCAAGGATCCAGGAGCGACTTGATTTATTGGTGCAGCAAATCCCCGTCCGAGAAGACGGCGAGGGCAAGCTGGTGAGCGCGGTAGCGGCCACGAGGCGACGCCAAGTCCGGGTCATCGGCGATACCTCTTGCCTGTCGGCTGTTTTTCGAAAGGGATGCTCGGGAAGGCCGGCACGCTTAACCCGTGCCAAAGAGCAAAATGAAACGATAATGATGACTCTCGAAACGCTTCAAATCAGGACGTGGGACTTTGTAAAGCACGCCGACACACATGAGGTTCTGGCTAAATGTTGGGCGTCGTCCTCCCTATATTTTGGCGGGTCCTATTGTTCACGATCCAAGCCTTGACAGGCGCTGCTACGCGGCGTCGAGGAACGCCCGGATCGGCTCCCAGAACGGTCGCTGCCGCCCCAGGTCGTCGTGATTGGCCCCCGGGATCACGACCCAGCGCTTCGGCCCACCCCACGCATCGAAGAGGCGCCGCGAGTGCTCAGGCGGGACGACCGCGTCGCGGTCTCCCGCGATCGCGAGCAACGGCACCCTGATCCCGGGCGCGCGCGCGATCGAGTCGAACCGGTGCCGCAGGAGCCAGCGCACGGGCAGGAACGGGTAGTGGTGCCGGGCCAGCGCAACCATGCTGTCGTATGGCGAGATGAGAATGACGCCGCGCACGGGACGCCGCGCGGCGACGTGCGTCGCCACGCCCGTGCCGAGACTGCGCCCCGCGAGCACGATTCGCGTCGGATCGACGTCCGGACGGCGGGCGAGGACGTCGAGCACCACCTCCGCATCGGCGCACAGCGCGCGCTCCGAGGGGCGGCCCTCGCTCGCACCGTACCCGCGGTAATTCACGAGGGCAAGCGCCCAGTCCTCGGGCCAGGGCTCGAACGCCTGCCCGGTGACGTCCTCGGCGTTACCGCCGTAGTAGACGATCAGGGGAGCGGGACCACCGCCCCGGGCCGCGACGAGCCAGCCGCGGACGCGTGGCCCGTCGGGGATCGCAAACACGATCTCCTCCACCGGCCGCGGGAGGCGCATTCCGCCCGGCGGCGCGGCGGCAAGGTGGGGCAGGAACAGCATGCGGTCCTGGGCGAGGAACGCGGCTGCCGGCACGCCGAGCGCGAGAACCGCGGCGAGGAGGAGCCAGCCGATCACGCGCTCCCGGCGCGGCCCGCATGGCCTGCGCGATACGCCGCGACCCCCTCGTCGATCGTCGCGAAGAACCGCCGCTCCCCGAACCGCGAGAAGAGCCCGAAGCGTTTCAGCTTGTCCTTGACCGGATCCTTCATCTCGGCGAAGCAGAGCTCGGTCCCGGCGGCGTGTAGCGTGTCGTCGAGCTCCGCGACCAGGTCGGCCGCGGTCACGTCGACGCTCGTCACCGGCTCCGCCGCCACCACGCAGCATCGCACCGGGCCGGGCGCGGCGGCGATGGCGGCCTGGACCCGCTCACAGAAGAGCTCGGCGTTCGCGAAGAAGAGCGGCGCGTCCCAGCGGAAGAGCACGAGGCCGGGGATCAGGGTGGCGTCCGGATACCGGGTGATGTCGTGATAGCCCTCCACCCCGTCGACGTGCCCGAGCACGGCCGAGTGCGGGCGCCAGCCGTCCCACAGGAACTCGATCACCGCGATCACGATCGCGAGCGCGATGCCCGGGATCGCCCCCAGCGTCGCGACCCCCGCGAAGCAGACCATCGACAGCCAGAACTCCCAGCGCTGGATCCGATAGATGCGCCGCAGATCGGCCACCTCGAACAACCCGATCGCGGCGGCGATCACCACCGCGGCCAGCGCGGCGTTCGGCAGGTTCTTGAGCAGAGCGGGGGCGAACAGCAGCAGCACCGAGATGGCGAGGGCGCCGACCACGCCGGTCAGCTGGGTCCGCGACCCCGCCGCCTCCGCGACCGGCGTGCGCGAGGAGCTGCTGCTGATCGGGAAGCCCTGGAAGAAGCCGGCGGCGAGATTGGCCGCGCCGAGGCCGACCATCTCCTGGTTGGGATCCACCGGCGCGCGGAGCCGCGCCGCGTAGGTCCGCGAGAGGACGCTGGTGTCGGCGAACGAGACGAGCGCGACCGCAATACCACCGGTTACTACCGGAACGACGTCGTCGAATCCGATGAGGGGCAGGGTGGGCATGGGCAGGCCGTAGGGCATCGGGCCGAGCACCTTGATCGCGCCGCGCGAGCCGAGGTCGAGCAGCGCGACGGCGAGCGTCGCCCCGACCACCGCGAGCAGGATGCCCGGCACCCGCGGCCAGCGCTTGAGCGCCAGGATCGCGACGAGGGTGGCCCCGCCGATGGCGAGCGCCACCAGGTTGGTCTTGCCGTCGACGATTCCCCGGGCGATCGCCCACAGGTCGCGCAGCGGCCCGGTGGAGTCGATCGAGAAGCCCAGTAGCTTCGGGGTCTGGCTCAGCAGCACGGTGAGCGCGATGCCGTTCATGTAGCCGTAGCGAATCGGCTTCGACAAGAGCTCGGTGACGAACCCGAGCCGCGCGAGCCCGGCGATGACGCACACGGCCCCCGAGACCAGCGCCATCGCCCCGGCGAGCGCGACCGCGCGCCGGGCATCGCCCCCCGACAGCGGCGCCACGGTGGCGAGGATCACCGCGGCGAGCGCGGAGTCCGGGCCCAGCACCAGGATGCGGCTTGGGCCAAAGACCGCGTAGGCGAGCAGCGGCACGATCGTCGCGTAGAGCCCGAAGATGCCCGGCACGCCCGAGGCCTCGGCGTAGGCGATGCCGACCGGCACGAGCATCGTCGTCATCACGAGGCCCGCGACGAGGTCGTGGCGCAGCCAGGCCCGCTGATAGCTCCGCGCGACGCGAAACCCGGGCAGCCAGCGCATCCAGCC
>DASTYU010000084.1:0-23112 GCA_035764655.1 Candidatus Limnocylindrales bacterium | reverse complement strand
TCCCGACACGATCGCTGGCTCGTTCATCCGCGACATCGAAGCGTCGATTGCCGAGCTCGAGGCAGCGGGCCGCGCCGACGAGGCAGCCGAGGCACGCGACGTGCTGCGTCTCGGCAGGCTGCTGCTCGCCGGGCACGAGGTGTCGCTGTGAGGATCCGGCGCCTCCAGGTCAAGGACTTCCGGCGATACCGCGACCTCGACATCGACTTCGCACCGGGACTCACCGTCGTGCGCGGCCCGAACGAGGCCGGCAAGTCCACGATCCAGCGCGCCATCGAGCTGGCGATCACTCGCCGCGCGACGAGTGGCGCCAACGACCTCAATGCGCTGCGGCCGTGGGACGCGCCCACAGACGCGCGCACCGTGATCGGCATCGAGTTCGAGCAGGAGGAGGACGACGTCGTCAAGACCGGCTCGCTCGAGAAGGTGTTCGGTGGCGCGAAGGGCACGGTCGACCTGCGCTACGACGGTCAGACGATCACCGACCCGACCCTCAGCGACCAGGTCGTCGCCGAGCTCACGGGCATCCCGACCGAGGCGTTCTTCCGCTCGACGGCGTCCGTGCGCCACCACGAGCTGGCCGACCTGGCCCGCGACGAGGCCGCTTTGCGCGACCGCCTGCAGGCATCGATCAGTGGCGCCGACCGTGGGACGAGCCGCGCCAAGCGACGGCTCGAGCGGGCGATCCACGAGCTGGCCACCAAGGGCGACAAGAATCCGGGCCGGCTCAAGGTTGCCGAAACCGCATTGGCCGACGCGACGGCGTCGCTCCAGCGAGGCGAGGAGGCCCTCGAACAGCTCGCGAAGGACCGCGACATCCTGTCGGGTGCCCGGGAGCAACGCGCGGAATCCGAGACGGCCCTGGCGGAACGGCGTTCGATGCTCGAGAAGGCCCAGCAGGCCGAGCGTCTGACCGCCGAGCGAACCGCCGCGCAGGAACGGTTCGAGCGCTATCGCGAGGCGAGCGAGGTGTCCAGGACGCTGCGCGGACTTGCGGACAGTCACCCATCAGCGAACCCGCTGCCGGTGCTCCGCAAGGTCGTCGAGCGCCTGCGCGATCTCGACTCCCGGATCCGCGAGCTCAAGGCGGCACTTGCCGGCGAGATCGAGGTCACCTTCGAGATCCCGCCCGAGCCGACGTGGCGACCGCTCTCGCGCATCGCGATCCTGCTCGTCCTTGCCGGGGTGCTCGTCGCGGGCGGCGTCTTCGTCGCGCGGACCTTCCTGTCGATCGATTTCCCGTCCGAGTTGCAGCTCGTCGGGTTCGCGATCGCGGTCATCGGGTTGATCCTCGCCGCGGTCGCCCTGTGGCTCCGGCGCAGCGACCGGCTCCAGCAGCAGCTCCGCGACATCGACATCGACCGCCGCCTGCGCGGCCGTTCGGACATGGAGCAAGAGCTGCGCGAGACGGAGGCGGAGGTCGCCCGCCAGCTCGAGACCCTCGGGCTGGACGACGTGACCGCCGCCGAGGACCTCCTCGCCCGCGAGGAGGAACACGTCCAGCGCATCGGCCAGCTCGAGGCGCAGCTGAAGGGGCTCGTCGGTTCGGAGCCCGCCGAGTCGCTCCCCAAGGCGCGCGATGCGGCGGCGCTCGAGATCGAGCAGAAGACCCATGCGCTCGAAGCGCTCGGGCCGATCGCCAAGGAACCACGCGCCCGGGAACGGCTCGAGGTCGAGGTGCGTGACCAGGAGGCTGCGCTCGAGCGTGCCCGCGACGACGAGGCCAACGCCCGCGCGCGCGTCGAGGCCAACAGCGTCGACGCCGAGCAGGTCGCGGCGTACGCCGAGCGCGTCGCCGGCTGGGGGGAGGAGCTCGCCGCGCTCGAACGCAAGGAGCGCGTGTACGTCGCCACGCTGGAGGCGATCGAGCGCGCCGAACAGGCCACGATGAAGTCGGCCACGCGCTACCTCGAGGAGCGCATGGTCCGCGACATCGCCGCGGTTACCGACGGGCGCTACCGGCGCGTCAGGGTCGACGACAAGACGCTCGACATCGAGGTGTTCGCCCCTGAGCGCGACGACTGGGTCCCGGTCGCGGCGCTGAGCCAGGGCACGCTCGACATCGTCTACCTCGCGGCGCGCCTGGGCCTGGTGCGCCTCGTGACCGGCGACCGCCGGCCACCACTCGTGCTGGACGACCCGTTCGTCACCCTCGACGACGAGCGGGCGCGTCGGGCGCTCGAGCTGTTGCGGCGCGTGGCGGGCGACTTCCAGGTGATCTACCTGACGACGTCGAACCGCTATGACGAGTCCGCCGAGGCGATCGTCGAGCTGCCCGGCCCAACGGCCGCCGACGACCATCCGCTCGACGACGGGACGGGGCCGCTCCTGCCGAGCGCCGAGGGCGCGCCCGCCTGAACGAAGTCCTGACGGCGGTCGGGACACCCGTCGTCCTGTTCGGTCTGCTGTCGGCGCTGTCCTGGGGCGCCGGCGACTTCGGCGGCGGCCTCGCCGGCCGGCGCGGGCCGGTGCCGGGCATCGTGCTGCTGACCCAGACGACCGGCATGGTCGTGGCGTTCGCCCTGTTCGTGTTGCGCGGCGAGGCCGTCCCGGGCCTGCCCGATATCGGGTGGTCGATCGCGACGGGGGTTGCGGGCGTGATCGGGATCAGCGCCCTCTACGCCGGTCTGGCCGCGGGGCGCATGAGCATCGTGGCTCCGGTAACGGGCGTGCTTGCGGCGGTGATCCCGGTTGCGGCGGGGATCGTCCTGGAGGGCTTGCCCGGCACCGAGGTGCTGATCGGGATCGGGCTGGCGCTGGCAGCGGTCGTGCTGGTATCACGGGTGGCCGACGAAGGTTCGGGTCGCAGCGGGCTCCGGTACGCCATCGTCGCGGGCGTCTGCCTGGGCCTCTTCAACGTCCTGATTGCGCAGGTGACAGCGGGCCTCGTGTTCGGACCGCTGGCCATCCTGCGCGCGACGCAGGCACTGCTGGTCATCGCCTTCATCCTCGTCGCACGCCCCGCATGGCGGTTGCCCGGCTCGCTCGTGCCGGCCGTCCTGCTGATCGGTCTCCTCGACATGGGCGGCAATGCCTTCTTCATCGCGGCGCGTCAGTCCGGCGAGCTCGCGGTCGCAGCGACGCTCTCGTCGCTCTACCCGGTGACCACCACGATCCTGGCCGCGGTGGTCCTGCGCGAGCGGATCGGGCGGGCGCACGCGGTGGGTATCGTGGCGGCCGGCATCGCGGTGGCGCTCATTGCTGCCGGGGCCGCGGGCTCCGGCTGATGCCCGGGTTGCCCGTTGCGGGCAGTCGAGTCACGGTCACGGCGTCGACCGCATCCGGTTCGCGGAAGACCCACACGGCGGCGCACCCTTCGCCCGCCAGGACGCCGTCGGCGGCGGTGCGCTCGACGCGGTCGAGCTGGTAGCGGACGACCTCCTCGTCGACCCGCCGCGCGCGAGCCGCGTTCCGGGCCAGGACAACCCCAGCGGGCGGTGCCAGCACGAGCGCCACCACGGGGACGCCCGCCGCGCGGGCCCGCTGGATCAGCTGGCGCCGGTTCCCCGCCGCGACGTTCGTGGCATCGACGACCGTAAGCCGGCGCTCCGCCAGTCGTCTCTCCAGGTCGCGATGGAGGATGCGGAAGGCCACGTGCGAGACCGCTTGGTCGGCCTCGTCGCCGGAGACGAGCGCGCGGTAGGCATCGGACGAGAGCACCTCTCCCGGCGCGAAGTGGCGCGCCGCGAACGTGGTCTTGCCAGCACCCGCGGCACCGACGAGGAGGACGAGTGACGGGTCGGGGACGAGGATCGTCGTCACGCCGACGATGGTGTCACGCCGGACGGCGTCGCACCTCGTACCCGCCGCCCTCTCTCGCGCGCACCTCGTAGGACGGCTGGTCGTAGACGGTCGGGCCACGCCGCAGGTGTCCGCTCTGCAAGGCGAAGCGGCTGCCGTGCCACGGGCATTCGAGACAGCCGTCGACGACCGTGCCTTCGGCCAGCGGGCCCCCGGCGTGCGCGCAGACGGCATGCATGGCGTAGAGCGCGGGCCCGATGCGCACGACCGCGAGCTCATTGATACCCGCCTTGACCTTGACCGGCTTCGCCTCCTCGAGCGTCGCCGGGTCGATGTCGCCGAAGTCGAGCGGGATCCACTTCATGCCCCGGCCACGCCAGGCGTGGCGGCTGACCATGTTGCCGAGCTGGTACACGACATCGCCGCCGACGTACGCGCCGGCGTTCACCAGCAGGAACCCGATGATGCCGAGGACGACCGGGATCGTCCGGTCGACCGGGTCGCCGGCGCGCAGCACCAGCGAGATCAGCAGCACGACCAGCGCCACGACCATCAGCGTCGAATGGACGGTCGCCCGCGCGCGAGCGGTGCCGTCGGTGTCGACGTAGTCGGCTGCGCCGGCCGCGGCCGCGGCGACCATGAACACGATCGTGACGACGAGCGCCACGTCCGCCGCCGCGCGCTGGTTCAGCAGGTCCAGCAGGACGCTGAGCAGGAGCGCGCCGATGGGAATGTCGGTCGCGGCCGCGTGGAGCGGGTGCCCGAGCCAGGTCCCGTGGAGCAGGTCCTTGACCGGACCCAGCGGCCGGAACAGGGCGGTTAGCCAGCGGTGATTGAAATCGCCGAACGGTCGCGACCAGCCCGCCTGGGCGTCGATGATCCGAAGGAACAACCGTCCAAGCAAACGGGCACCTCCCTTGTCCGACGTTACGCCCCCGATCATCGGGCTGGTTTTCTCCACAGGCTATCCACGACGTCCACAACTTCGGGGATAACATCTCGCATCCTCATCGCAAGTTCGTGGATAAGCCCGTTGTGGCCGCGTCTTGCCGCCGGATACAGTTCGTCTTGCCCGAAGGGGCAGGTGAGAACCGCCGGAACCGAGCCGGGGAGTGATCCTCGGATCGGCCAGGGAGTTGGTCCGCGGTGACCGCAAGGTCGCAACCGGCAACACCCGGCGACGAGCAGGGACTGCGAGCAATCGCAGCCGTTGAGCGTTGACCCGGAGGGTTCCCCACCAGTTCCTTCGGGCGCTTTCGTGTGTCCGGCAGGCAGTGCGCCCTTGACGGGCCGCCTCCTGTCACTCGACAGGCCCCGCGGGCCGAGGTCCGCCCCTTCCCGAGCCCAGGTCCGCCCCTCTCCCGGTGATGGGCGTTCCCGGCATCAAAGATGCCGGGAAGTTGCATCGCGCAGAGAAGAGAGCTTTCCGAGCCGCGCCGGCGCGCGTGGGAAACCAGGCCGTGGCGGGGCGACCGTCAGGCCGGGGCGGCCGACCCATGGCCATTCATCAGCCCGGGCAATGAAAGTCAGAGGATCGGGTCGCGAGGCCCCGAGTTACTGGCCATCCATCAGCCCGGGTGCTGTTTGGCCGGCAGGTCAGGTGCCAGCGGTGCCCTGGTTCTGACTTTGAATACGCGGGCTGATATATGGCGGAACGCGCCAATAGCACGCCCGGAGCGACCCGGTCAGGCCGGGGCGGCCGAGCCCAGAGTGCGCGGCCGGTATGGCTCGCGCGAGGTGCTCGCGCCCGAGCCGCCCGTATCGCGCCACTCCGGCCGCTGTAGCGCGATCGTCGCGAGCAACATGCTGAACGCCCCGTACCACAGCGCCGGCAGCGCGATCATCGCCGCCACCGGGACCGTCCAGCGACGATCCGTGGTGGCTCCCCACACGACGACCGCCACCGCCGCCGGAATCCGCGCCATCAACGGGATCGGCACGGCAGCCCACGTGCCGTCGCGGCCGGAGACCGTGCTCAGGACGGTCAGCCACTCGGACCACGCGCCGGGCATGAAGAACGCGGACGCGGCCATGATCATCCCGGTCGCCACGAGCGCGGTCGCCAGCTGGTTCCACTCCCGCCGGACGGCGAACCAGAGCAGGCCGACGCCGGGGGTCACCTTCGTGAGCAGCACGAACGACCACGCGGCCGGCCAGCGGAAGCCGACGACGATCGCGACGGCGAGCAGGATCTCGATGTTGCCGCCGGCGAGCTCCATCGCCGCGAACAGCACGCCGAGTGCGAATAGCTTCGGCCCCGTCAGGAAGCGGACGCCGACGAGCAGGATCAGCGTCCAGACCGCCATGAACGCCTGCCACGGCAAGCGCGTCAGCGGCGCCACGAGCTGGATGAACGCCGGCGAGTAGACGTAGGCGATGGGGCTCGTCCAGTCCGATCGGGCGTACGGGTTGGCAAGCGTCGCCTGGTAGTAGCAGTAGGCGTCCTGCCCCGTGCCCCACTGCCGGCCGAACGGCTCTGCGAGCGCGGTGATCGCCGCCCACGCGACAAACGCCACGAGCAGGCCAATGAGCTCGTAGCGGGTCTCGGCGGACGGCCAGCGCATGCCCCACCGGGCGCGCAGCCGCCAGGTGGCGGAGGAGCTGATCAGATTCGACATGGATCCCGTAGACGCGGAATCGGGAAGTTTGGTCCCAGCGTGACTGAAGCATTCTGCACCAGACCCGTCCAGCGGGTGTCTCGCGCGGCTTCTTCCTCAAGACGTTCCGGGGACGGAGACGTTGCAGTGCTAGGCAGGCAGGTCCCGGTCGGACGGCCCCGTGTAGCGCATGTCCGGGCGGATGAGCTTGTTGGCGGACGCTTGCTCGATCGCGTGCGCGGTCCAGCCGGCGTGGCGCGCGAGCGCGAACGTCGCCGGGAACAGCTCGGGCGCCAGGCCGACTCCCTTGAGCACGGCCGCAGCGTAGTACTCGACGTTGGTCTTGATGACCCGCCCGGGCTTGAGCTCCGCAAGCACGCGCAGCACGACGTCCTCGACCTTGACCGCGGTGTCGAGCCAGTCCGCCATGGACGTCATGCCTTCGGCGACCGTGCGCAGCGCCGCCGCACGCGGGTCGTAGGCGCGGTAGACGCGGTGGCCGAAGCCCATGATCCGCTCGCCGCGGCCGATCGCGTCGCGGACCCACTGCTCGGCATTGGCCGGATCGCCGATCTGGTGGAGCTGGTCGACCACCTCGGACGGCGCCCCACCGTGGAGCGGGCCCTTGAGCGCCCCGATCGCCCCGACGACGGCCGACGCGATGTCCGATCGGGTGGAGGTGATCACCCGGGCCGTGAACGTCGAGGCGTTGAGACCGTGCTCCGCGCCGACGATGAAGTAGGCATCGAGGGCCCGGGCGGCGGCCGGGTCCGGCGGCGCGTCATTGAGCTGCTGGAGGAACCCGGCCGCGAGGCCAAGCGAGCGATCGGGCTCGACCGGTTCGAGGCCCTGGCGCAAGCGGCCGAACGCCGCGAGGGCGCTCGGCGAGAAGGCGGTCAGGGCGCGCGCCTGCTCCGCTGTCGGCGGCCAGCTGAGCTGCTGCGTGGCGCCCCAGACGGAGACCGCCGTGCGCAACGCATCCATCGGAGCGGCCGTGCGCGGCAATTCGCGCAGCGCGTTGAGGACCGCCGCCGGGACGGGTTCGGGGGCCAGCGTGGCGTCGGGATGCCACTCGCCGGTCCACAGCAGATCGGCGACCACCGGGTACGAGCCGCGCTCGACAAGCTGGGTGATCGGGTAGCCGCGGTACAGGAGCCGGCCGTTCGCGCCGTCGACGAGGCCGATGGCGCTCTCCGCGCCAATGACGCCTTCGAGGCCGGGGGAGTACGGGCGGGTATCTGGCTCGCTCACGGTCGTCATCAGTGTCGATGGTATCGCTGCATGGCGGCGTCTGCCCGCATCACCGTTCGAGCGCCCGGAGCACGATGCGCACGATGACCGCGCCAAGGGTCGCGAAGATCAGTGCAGCGATGAACCCCTGGACGCTGCCGAAGCCCAGCTGGCCGGCCAGCCATCCGCCGATGATCCCGCCGACGATGCCCACGATGATCGTGGGCAGGCAGCCCTGCGCACTCCGCGTGCCGACGAACCAGCCCGATATGGAGCCGGCCAGGAAGCCGATCACGACCCAGCCGACGACGTTCATTTCCATGGCGCGCCTCCGTCAGATGCCGTCCACGAACGCCGCGACGGCGTCCACGAACCGGTCGGGGTGGGTGTGGTGTGCCGCGTGCTTCGCCCCATCGATGACGACGATGCGACCGTTGGCCAGCCGCGCATCGAGGGCCTCGGTGGCGAGACGGAACGCCGGCCGACTCGCGCCGCCGAGGACCTGGAGCACCGGCTGGCGCACGCCGCCGAGCGCATCGAGCGATGCCTCCGGCGAGACTTCGGCGTCGAGCTCGCGGACGATCGTGTGCGCCGCCTCGGCCCGGCGAGGCCAGATCGGGTCCGCGCGGTAGCGGGCAAGGTCGTCTTCGGACATCCCGACGATCTCGCGCAGGAACGTCGCGAGGGCTCCGTCCGTGTCTCCCGCCGCGAGTCGTTCGCTCACCCGCGCCTCGCTGCCGACCGGCTGATAGCGCTCCTCCTCTGCCGGCGGGGCGCCCTCATAGCAGACGACAGCGCGAATGGCAGCGGACCGGAGCGCGGCTCCCAGCGCGACGCGGCCACCGAACGAGTGGCCGATCACGGCCACGGGCGCGCCCGCGTCCCGGGCGATCACCTCGGCGGCAGCCGCAACATCTTCGAACTCACGCTCGACCGCGTAGGGCTCCACGTCACCGGAGGCGCCCCGGCCGCGGCGGTCCATCGCGTGGACCGTGTAGCGCCGGGCGAGCAGCGGATCGACGACGCGGAACGTCGTGTGATCCGCACTGGCCCCGTGCACGAGCAGCAGCGGCGGCCCGCTCCCGGTGGTGAAGATGGCGATCTGGGTCCCGTCCGGAGCGGCGATGACGTGCGATGGTGTTTCCGGGTCGATCACCGGTCCAGGGCGGATGCCGCGGCCTCGTCGAGGATCCACGTCGCCCGATCGTGCCGTGCCAGTTGCGCGGGGAGCCTCGCCTCGTCGCGTTCTTCCTGGAGGATCGCCCGAAGGACCATCGCCTTGTTCTGGCCGGTGGCGACGACCAGCACCTCACGGGCCACCGCCACGATCCGCGGGTTGAGGGTGACCCGCGCGACGTGCGGCTCGATGTGCTCCGGCGCCGGGACCGCGACGGCCCACGAGCGTGATTCGAGCGCCGCCGAGCCCGGGAAGACCGACAGGACATGGCCGTCCGGCCCGACCCCCAGCAGGACCAGATCGAAGACCGGCCAGCCGTCCTCGACGGCGATCTCCGACGCGTGCAGCTCCGACGCGAGCTCGGCTGCGCACCACGCCTCGTCCTCGCCAACGGCCAGTGTCCGTGCCACCGGGAAGGGGTGGAGATTCGCCGGAGGCAGCGGCGCCGCTCCGTCGCGAAGGAGCACATCGTCGAGCGGCTTCACGTTGGACAGCTCGTGCTCGCGGGGCACGAAGCGGTCGTCGCCCCACCAGACCTGCGTCCGTGCCCAGGGCATGCGATCGCGCAACGGGGCGGCGGCGAGTGCACGGTAGATCGCCGCCGGCGTCGAACCCCCCGTCGTTGCGAGATCGGCCCGTCCGCGGGCCGATGCCGCTCGGGCAAGCACGTCGGTGATGATCCCGGCCGCGGCGGGGCCGGAAGCCGTTGCGTCGGGAACGACGACGACTGTCGGTTCGGTCACGCGTTCACGCGCTCACGCGGCGTCGTCGGGCGGCCCGACGAGGTCCGCAGCGGCAGCGAGGGCCCTCGCCGCGATCCGGTTGCGTCCGCTGGCCTCGATGGCCTGCGCGAGCAGGTCGACGTCGGTGCGGCGGGCCGCGTTGAAGGATCGGTCGAGGGCCTCCACGCCGTCCTGCCAGACGCGGACGCGCACGATGTCCTGTTCCGCGGTGACGTCCGCGCGGAGCTCCGAGCTGCGGCGCTCGGCCAGCAGCTCGACGCGCAGCGTCGTGCCGGCCGGCATCGGCGAGGTGACCGGCCGCACGACCACACCGAGCTCGGCGCGGCCGTCGCTCAGGGTGGCCGCCAAGCCACGTGACATCTGGTTCTTCGAGCCCGTGCGCTTGGGGTTACTCACCGCGTGCAGCGCCTGGACGACGCGCAGCCCCAGGCAGGACGCGATCCAGGCCACGTGGTAGACCGGCTTGACGACGTTGGTCGAGCCCGGCGCGCCCGTTTCGTCGTGGGTTGCATACGTGACGGAGATCCGGCGGATGGAGCGCAGATAGGGCATGAAGTCCGGGTCGTCGAAGATCGACGCGATGGCCTCCCGCCAGCGAGACTGGCGGTCGAGGGCGAAGTCGCTGATCGCGATCCCCGTCGTCGAGGCAAGCTCGGCAAGATCGCGCAGCCGGTCGAGGCCATCGCCGTTCCAGCTCGACCCGTCGACGACCAGCCGGTCGGCGGCGGCAAGCAGGTCCAGCGTCGCCTGCGAGCGGAACAGCGGCTCGTTCGGCCACCAGACGGTGACCGGCAGGTCGTGCACCACCAGCGGCGTCACGAGGGCCGAAAGATGCCGGCCGGCCTCCCCGCCCGCGTTGAGGATGACCATCTCCGCGCAGATCTCCGGCGAGTCCTCGCGGGGCAGCACGCAATGCGCCTCGACCCGCGCATCGAGCCACGCCGGGCCGTCCGGGTCGGCGGCGGTGATGAGCAGGGTCCGCGACGGATGCCGTCCCGTGAGCGCCTGGATGGTCGCCACGGCGCGCTCGGCGACCTCGGGCCGGCGCGTGATGACGACGAGGTTCATCACGCTGGTCCGAGCGCTGACCAGGCGGGCGCCGCCCTCCTCGCCGCCGGGCACGCTCAGGTCGACCTGGGCCCACATGCGGGCGAGCTCCTGCTCGATCCCGGCGATCGAGTCGGCCCGCGACGTCCAGCGGATCTCGGCGCGCCCGGCCGGCCCTTCCTCGGGCGATTGGAACCGGGAGCGCTCCTTCAGATCCTGCGCCACCGCCGGCCCTCCTGCGCCATCAGCTGGTCTGCCTCCGGCGGGCCCCACGTGCCGGCGTCGTAGTTCGGGAAGGTCGGCGCCTCGGCTTCGGCCCACGCCGCGATGATCGGATCGACGATGCCCCAGGCGTGCTCGACCTCGTCGGCACGGGTGAACAGCGAGGCGTCGCCCTGCAGGGCATCGAGGATCAGCGTCTCGTATGCGTCGGGCGAGTCCACGCTGAACGCCGAACCGTAGGTGAAGTCCATCGTCACCGACCGAACATCCAGGCCGAGGCCCGGGATCTTCGCGGCGAACCGGAGCATGATCCCCTCGTCCGGCTGGATACGAATCGCCAGCAGGTTCGGGTCGGGCTCGCTGCCTACCGACGCGAACAGCTTGTGCGGGACCTCGCGGAACTGGATCGCGATCTCGGTCGCTCGCTTCGGCAGGCGCTTGCCGGTGCGCACGTAGATCGGGACGCCGGACCAGCGCCAGTCATCGATCTGGAACTTTGCCGCGACGAACGTCTCGGTCTCCGATCGCGAATCGACATCCGGTTCCTCGCGGTAACCGGGCACCTTCGTGCCGGCGACCCAGCCCGGCCCGTACTGCCCGCGCACGGCGTCCTCGGGACGCGCGGCGATCGCGCGCAGGACCTTGACCTTCTCGTCGCGCAGGGCATCGGCCTGGAAGGCGGCCGGCGGCTCCATCCCCACCAGGCTCACCAGCTGGAGCAGGTGGTTCTGCAGCACGTCGCGGACCGCCCCGGTCTCCTCGTAGAACGCGCCGCGGTTCTCGATCCCGAGGGACTCCGCCACGGTGATCTGGATGTGGTCGACGTAGCGCCGGTTCCAGATCGGCTCGAACAGGCTGTTCCCGAAGCGAAAGACCAGAAGATTGCGGACGGTTTCCTTGCCCAGGTAGTGGTCGATGCGGTAGACCTGCGCCTCGCGGAAGACCTTGCCGACCTCGCGGTTGAGCTTCTGGGCGGAGGCGAGGTCGTGGCCGAACGGCTTCTCGATCACGACCCGCCGCCAGCCGCCGTCGTGCTTTTCGTGATCGAGGCCGACCCGCCCAAGCTGGGCCACGATCTCCGAGAACTGCGACGGCTGCGTCGCGAGGTAGAAGAGGCGGTTGCCGCGCGTCCCCCGCTCCTCGTCGAGGTCGTCGAGATGCGTCGCGAGGCGGTCGAAACCCTCCGGCTTGTCAAAATCCAGCTTCTCGTACTCGATCCGCTCCGAGAACGTGCGCCAGGCCGTCTCGTCCAACGGCAGCACCCGGGAGTACTTCTCGAGCGACTCGCGGATCTCCTGGCGGAACGTCTCGCTGGTGTACGGGCGGCGACCCAGGCAGACGACGGCGAACTCGAGGGGCAGCAGGTTCGTCCGCCACAGCTGGTAGAGCGCGGGGAGCACCTTGCGGTGGGCGAGATCACCGGTCGATCCGAACAGCACGACGACCGACGGATCCGGCACCCGCTCGAGGCGGAGGCCCTCGCGGAGGACGTTGTCGAGCGCCTTCGTCGGCGCCTTCTTGCGCGACGAATTGGCGAGCCGCAGGTCGCGCATCGTGGTTGGCGCGTCCTTCGGCCGTGGCGCCGGATGGACCGGCTTGTCCGGCTCGGCGGGACGCGACCGTGGGCGCGGCCGCCGGACCACCGTGTCCGCCACGCGCGGGCTACTCCGTCTTCACTTCGTGGCCACCGAATTCGTTGCGGAGGGCGGCGAGCACCTTGGCGCCGTACGAGTCCGGCTGGCGCGAGCGGAAGCGCATCTGGAGCGACAAGGTGATGACCGGCGCCGGGACGTCGCGATCGATCGACTCCTGGACCGTCCAGCGGCCCTCCCCGGAGTCGGCGACCCAGCCCTTGATGTGCTCGAGGTCGCGGCCGTTGGCGCGAAACGCCCGGCCGGCCAGCTCGAGCAACCAGGAGCGGACGACGGAGCCCTGCATCCACAGCTCGGAGATCGAGCCGAGATCGAGGTCGTAGTCGCTCGCGTGCATGATCTCGAAGCCCTCGGCGTACGCCTGCATGAGGCCGTACTCGATGCCGTTGTGGACCATCTTCACGTAGTGGCCGGCCCCCGGCCCGCCGACGTGCATGTAGCCGTTGGCGGGCGCAAGCGTGGTGAAAATCGGCAGCAGCGGGTCGACCGCCTCCTTTTCGCCGCCGACCATCAGGCAGTAGCCCACCTGCAGGCCCCAGATGCCGCCCGACACGCCGGCGTCGACATAGTTGATGCCCTTGCCCTTGAGATCCGGGTGGCGGCGCTGGTCGTCGTGGAAGTTGGTATTGCCGCCGTCGATGATCGTGTCACCCGGCTCGAGGTGCTCCATCAACTCGGCGATCTGGGCCTCAGTCGCGTCGCCGGCGGGGACCATGATCCAGACCGCCCGCGGCTTCTCGAGCATCCCGACCATCTCCTCGATCGAGAACGAGGCGATGGCCCCCTCCCCGGCGATCTCCCTGGTCTTCTCGGGGGTCCGGTTGTAGACGACGATCTCGTGGCCGTCCCGGATCAGGCGGCGAACCATGTTGGCCCCCATCCGCCCGAGGCCGATGAACCCGATGCGCATGGTCAGCTCTCCTCGACCGGGGCGGACAGGGCCTCCTCGAGCGCCCGTTCCAGCGCGGCGAGCCCGGCGTCGACGTCGGCGCCGAGATGGACGCGCAGGATCGGCAAGTCGTGCGCCTCGATCGCTGCGAAGTCGCCCGCGGCCTGCGCGTCGATCAGCTGCCCGAAGGTGTATGGCCAGCCCGGAATCTCGCGATCGGTCGGGTGGTCCGACGTGAGTTGCAGGAACCATCCGGTCGGCGGGCCCCCCTTGTGGAGCTGGCCGGTCGAGTGAAGGAAGCGAGGGCCGTACCCGGCGGTCGTGGCCCGGCCGGTGCGGTCGCGAAGCAGGCCGCGGATGCGGGCGAGTGCCTCGTCCCGCCCTGCCGCGGGCGCGATGAACGCCTGCAGGGACAGATAGCCATTGGGACGGCGGCGGGCGAGGTGCCGCGCCAGCTCCCCGACGACCGTGGCCGGGCCGGCAGTGAGACGCATGGCGGCATCACCGACCAGCGTCAGGCCGTTGTCATCGGCGAGGACGGGAACGCCCTGGCCTTCCTCGACTTCGACCTCGCGCGCGCCCGACCAGTTGAGCGGCGTGTCCTGGCGGCCGCGGCCGGTCGCCTCCGAGGCAGTCAGCAGGCGGCGCGTGAACTCCTTGGCCTCCTCGACATTGGGCTGGTCGAACGGGTCGATCCCGAGGACCGCCCCGGCGATCGCCGTGGCGACCTCCCAGCGGACGAACTCGCCGCCAAGATCGATCGGGTCGGCGACGAAGATCCGGATGACCGGATGGCCCGCGGCCTCCAGCGCGTCGGCGAGCTCGTCGCGCCCACCCGCCGCCCCGCCGTCGAGCGAGACCCTGACGAAGGCGCGATCGGGTCCGTAGGCCTCGGCCGCGCCGAGCGGCTCGCTGTCGACGGGCACGATGCCCACCCCGCGCTTGCCGGTGCTTTCCGCGATGAGCTGCTCCGCCCACGCCCCGAAGCTTTCGATGTCGTCATCGACGAGGAACGTCAGCTTGTCGCGGCCGCCCTTCGCGAGCGTGCCCAGCGCCAGCCCGAGCGACACGCCCGGATTGACCGCGGGGTCCGGCGCCCGGCACGCCCCGAGCATCGCGATGGCCGACGCCAGCAGGGCATCGAGATCCAGGCCGATCAGGGTCGCCGGAACGAGACCGAAGTAGGTCAGCGCGGAATAGCGGCCGCCCACGTCGGCCGGGTTGAGGAACACCTCGCGCATCGCGTCGTGGTGGGGGATGGCCTTGAGCGACTTGTCCGGGTCGGTGATCGCGACGAACAGCTCGCCGGCATGGGTGCCGCGCCGGCCACCGTCGTGGCGGACCGCCTGTTCCGCGCGAGACCAGGCGTCGGCCAGGAACGCGTTGGGCTCCACCGTCGTCCCGGACTTCGACGCGACGATGAACAAGGTCGTCAGCGGGTCGAGGTCATCGAAGGTCGCGGCAACGGTCGCGGGATCCGTCGAGTCGAGGATGCGCAGCTCCGGGTACCCCTCGGTTGACCCGAACGTCCGCCGGAACACGTCGGGGGCGAGGCTGCTGCCGCCCATCCCACCGAGGACGACCGTCTCGAAGCCGGACTCCGAGATCGAATCGCCGAACCCTTCCAGCCCCGCGGTGTGGTCGGCGAAATGCTCCGGGGCGTCGAGCCAGCCCAGCCGGTCGGCGATGGCCTCCTGGACCCGCGGATCGGTCGACCACAGCGACGTGTCGCGGTCGAACAGGCGAGTCGCCCAGTCCTCCGACCGCGCTAGCTCGACGGCCGCGTCGAATGCGGCCGCGCCCTCGCCAAGGGCAAATCGGGGGAGAGGAGCGGCAGTCGCCGCGCGGTCCGTCATCGCGTCCTCCGAGCCTGTTCATCGTTCATGGTACGGCGGCCTCAGGAATGGCCCGGATCGGTGCCGCCGCTTCGGTTCACGCCGGGATCACCGGTGCCCAGCGACGGGTGCTTGCCGCCGAGCCCGAGGTGACCTGGGTGGAGCGTGGGGATCCGGCCGTGCAGGCCGTCGCGCACGACCTGCCGGGCGACGTCAGTCACCCGATCGATCGTGAATCCGAATTCCTTGAACACCGTGCCAGCCGGGGCGGAGGCGCCGAAGTGGTCGAGCCCGACGATCGCGCCCTCGTCGCCAACCCAGCGCTCCCAGCCGAGCGAGACGCCGGCTTCGATGCTGACGCGCTTGCGGACGGACGGCGGCAGGACCTCGTCGCGATACGCTTGGTCCTGCTGCTCGAACAGCTCCCAGCACGGCAGCGACACGACCCGTGCCGTGATGCCGTCCCTGGCGAGCGCCTCGGCGCCGCCCATCGCGAGCTGCAGCTCCGAACCGGTCCCGATGAGGATCATGTCCGGCTCGCCTTCGGTATCGCGCAGGACGTAGCCACCGCGCGCCACGCCTCCGCGCGCGCGTTCCGCGGTCCCCGCGAGGACGGGCAGCTTCTGCCTCGTCAGCGACAGGCCGACAGGGCCCCCGCGGCGCGAGGCGGCCACCGCCCACGCCGCGACGGTCTCGTTGGCGTCGCCGGGCCGGATGAACCACAGGTTCGGGATGGCCCGAAGGGCTGCGTAGTGCTCGACGGCCTGATGGGTCGGCCCGTCCTCGCCCAGCCCGATCGAGTCGTGGGTCCAGACGTAGACCACGTGCAGGTCCGACAGCGCCGCGAGCCGCACCGACCCGCGCATGTAGTCGCTGAACGTCAGGAACGTGCCGCCGTACGGGATGAACCCGCCGTGGTAGGCGATCCCGTTGAGCGCGCCGCCCATGCCGTGCTCGCGGACGCCGAACCACAAATTGCGGCCGGCCTCGTCGGGCTCGAAGTCGCCGCCGCCCTTGACGATGGTCAGGTTCGATTCGGACAGGTCGGCCGCGCCGCCGAACAGTTCGGGCAGCGGGCCGGCGATCGCCTGGATCGTCTCCTGCGAGGCGTTGCGCGTGGCCATCTCGGTCCCGACGTCGTAGCTCGGGAGTCCCGCGTCCCAGCCGTCGGGCATCTCGCCGGCGATGCGGCGGTCGAGCTCACGGGCGAGGTCGGGGAAGGCATCCCGGTAGCCGGCGACCTCGCGCTCCCAGTCGTTGATGAAGATGTTGCCGTGGGCCGCGACACGCTCGAACTGCTCACGCACGTCGTCGGGCACGTAGAAGTGCTTGTCGGGGTCCCAGCCGTACGCCGCCTTGGTCAGGCGGACCTCGTCCTCGCCCAGCGGGCTGCCGTGCGCCTTCTGGGTGTCCTGGCGATTCGGACTGCCGTAGCCGATGTGCGTCCGGACGGCGATCAGGCTCGGCCGCGGATCCTGCTGCGCGGCTTCGATCGCCGCGGAGATCGCGGCGAGGTCGTTGCCGTCCTCGACGCGCTGGGTATGCCAGCCGTAGGCATCGAAGCGCTTCGGGACGTCCTCGGACCACGCCATCGACGTCGGTCCGTCGAGCTGGATGCCGTTGTCGTCGTACAGGTAGAGCAGCTTGCCGAGCCGCAGGTGCCCGGCGAGCGAGGCGGCCTCCGACGCGATGCCCTCCTGGAGGTCTCCGTCGGACACGATGCCGTAGACGCGGTGGTCGATCAGGTCGTGGCCCGGCCGGTTGAACTCGGCAGCCAGGCGGCGTTCGGCGATCGCCATCCCGACGCCGTTGGCAAAGCCCTGGCCGAGCGGGCCGGTCGTCGCCTCGACCCCCGGGGTCAGGCCGTACTCAGGATGGCCCGGCGTGCGTGAGCCCCACTGCCGGAACTGCTCGAGGTCCTCGAGCGTGACGCCGTAGCCGGTCAGGTGGAGGAGCGAGTAGAGGAGCATGCTCGCGTGCCCGGCCGACAGCACGAACCGGTCGCGGTTCGGCCAGTCGGGATGGGTCGGGGCGTGACGGAGGTAGCGCGTCCAGACCACGTACGCCATCGGCGCCGCGCCCATCGGGGCGCCCGGATGGCCGGAGTTCGCCTTCTGCACGCCATCGATCGAGAGCGTGCGGATCGTGTCGATGGCGAGGCGGTCGAGATCGGTGGCGATCGTCATGGGGATGGGCTCCCGTCGTGCGAATCCGATCGTGCGGGACGCCTGCATCGTACTGCCGCTGGGCAGGTACCGCCCTTTCCGGCTGGCCCGAAACATGTCGAAACGGCTGCAGCGGGCGGGCTATGCTCGGGTCGTGCCTGCCCTGCGGCCACGAACCCGAGCCCGCCGACCGTCCGCCGCACCGCGGATCGTCGTGGTCGGCGACCTGATGCTCGACGTCGTCCTGCGCTCCGATCGCGCGCTGGAGACGGGTACCGACATCCCCGGGTCCGTTTCATTCGTACAGGGCGGTTCGGCTGCCACCACCGCGCGCTGGCTCGCCCGGCTTGGGGTGAACGTGTCCCTCGTGACGGCCGTCGGCCGCGATCCGGCCGGGCGGGCGCTGGTGGAGGCGGTCCGGGGCGATGGCGTGCGGGTTCGGGCGGCACGGGTCGCCGGGGTCAGGACCGGCCGGATCGGCGTGTTCGTCGGCCCCGGTGGCGAGCGCTCGTTCGTCGCCGATCGCGGAGCGGCGGACCGATTGCGACCGGAGGATCTCCAGGCGTCGTGGTTCGCCCACGTCGATGCGCTCCACCTGCCGGTCTACTCGCTGCTCGGCCATCCGCTCGGCGACGCCGGTCGACGTTCGATCGAGCTCGCGCGCGACGCGGGTGCCTCGCTGGTGAGCGTCGATCTGGCGTCGATCGGTCCTTTGCTGGGACGGGGCCGGCGGGTCGCCAGGCGGCTCGTCATGGAGGCCGCGCCGGACCTGCTGTTCGCGACCGCCGCCGAGGCCGAGGCGCTGCTCGGCGGCTACGGGGTGGAGGGCCTGCTCGACTTCGCGCCGCGCGCCGTCGTGAAGCGTGGACCCAAGGGCGCGACCGTGTTGTCGCGCGACGGGTCCGAGCGCCTGCGCTTCGAAGTCGCGACCCAGCACCTCCAGGCGGCCGACACGACGGGGGCCGGCGACGCCTTCGATGCCGGGTTCCTCGCTGGCTGGTTCGCCGCGATCGCCGCCGGTCGTGCGTTGCCGGCGACGCTGCGCCAGGCCGCCGTCGCGGGCCACAAGGCGGCGGCGCGCCAGCTGTCGATGCCGCGCCAAGAGCTGACCCTCGGCTGACCGATGCTCGCCTCGATCGCCGACCGACTCTCGCTCGCCCCGGATGTCGCCGCCGCACTGCGCGACGACCAACCCGTGGTCGCGCTCGAGTCGACGCTGATCAGCCACGGGCTGCCATACCCGCAGAACCTCGAGGTCGCCACCGCTTCGGAGGACGCGGTGCGTGAGGCGGGCGCGGTCCCCGCGACCGTCGCCATCCGCGACGGCCGGTTGCTGGTGGGCCTCGCCTCGGGCGACCTGGAGGCCCTCGCGAACGCGCCGGTCGGCACCGTCCGAAAGGCGGCTCGACCGACCCTGGCGGCGGCTCTCGCCGACGGCGGCTGGGCCGCAACCACCGTGTCGGCGACGATGATCGCGGCCCACGCCGCGGGCGTCCGTGTCTTTGCCACGGGCGGGATCGGCGGCGTCCACCGCGGCGCGCTCGGCATCCCGGGCGGGTCGGGCACGCCGACGCTCGACGTCTCGTCCGACCTCGAGGAGCTCGCCCGAACACCGATGGCCGTCGTGTGCGCCGGTCCGAAGGCGATCCTGGACGTGCGGGTGACCCTCGAATATCTCGAGACCCGTGGAGTTCCGGTCGTGGCCATCGGTCAGGCCGAGCTGCCGGGCTTCTACGCGCGCTCCAGCGGTATCGCCGCGCCGATGACCGTCGATGACGCGCAGGCGGCGGCCGAGACTGCGGCGCTGCACCTGGGCCTCGGTCTCGGGAGCGCGATCCTGCTGTGCACGCCCGTGCCGGCGGACGCGGCACTCCCCGAGGACGTGGCGCGCGACGCCATCGAGCAGGCGATCGCCGAGGCGGAGGGGAGTGCTGTCCGCGGGCCGGCGCTGACGCCCTGGCTGCTGTCACGGGTCGCCGACCTGACCGAGGGCGCGTCGATTCGCGCGAATACGGCGCTTATCGTCAACGACGCCCGCGTCGCAGGCGAGATTGCGGCCCATCTGCCCGCACACGTGCCTTGATGGTGAACGGGTCGATCGGTACACTCGCCGCACGCCGTCGTCCGGGTTGAGCGAGGGGCGCTGAGCAGCGCGATCAGCGGACACGACCGGATCCTGTGAGGAGACGCGATGCGGATCTACGAGGGCAGCCCCCGCCAGGATTTCGAGGAGGTCTTTCGCTCGATCGGGGCGTTCCTCGACCAACGCGGGATGAAGGACGTGCTCCTCGTCGAGGCGCCGGACGGCTTCATCGTCCAGGGTCTCGTGATGACCAGCGGCGGGTCCGGGGGCTGGAACGAGGGCATGGGCACCCAGGTCAAGGAGACGCTCACGTTCCTCGATGACGACATCGCCCGGTTCATGGACGAGGCAGCCGCACGACGCGGGCGCGAGGAGCAGTCCGCGCCGCACGTTGCCGGCCACTACGAGAACGCGTTCCGCGTGCTTGGCCGCTACATGGACGAGCAGCAGCCCAAGGACGTGTTCTTCTTCGAGCAGGAAGGCGCCTTCGTCGTTCGCCTGCTTAAATCCACCCAGGCGGGCCACCACCACGAGCTCGCCGAGTTCACCCGGGACGACATCACGGAGCTGGTGGCGCGTGGCCCATCACTCCGACAGCCCGAGAAGCCCAGCACCGCTGGCAGCACGCAGGAGGTCCATTCGTGAACGCATTCAAGACCGTTGCCGTCGCCCTCGGCATCACCCTCGCCGCGATCATCCTCATCCCGCTCATCGTCCTGGCCGGCCTGTTCGTCTGGCTGAAGGTGACCGAAGAGGCCGACGAGGAGATCCTCGAGCTCGACCGGGAAGGCGTCTGATCGACCCGGCCGACTCGCGGCCCACACGCCCGCCGGAACCACCGGCGGGCGTCTTTGCGCCCGTCGAGGCCGCTCGGCCGGTCGCGCCGCTCGAGCCCGGCTCGCCCCCGCTGGCGATCCTCGTCGACTACGACGGGACGATCGCGCTCAACGACGTGTCGGATCAGATCATGGCCGAGCACGTCCCCGGCGACTGGGAGGCGGAAGCGGCGAAGTACGACGCGGGCGGCATGGGCTCGCGCCGGCTGATGGCCTGGGAGATCGGCCTGATCGATGCGGACCCGGCTGACCTCTTCGCGACCGCGGCGGGACAGCCGCACGACCCGGGTTTCGTGGGGTTCGCCCGGCGCGCCCTTGCGGCCGGGATCCCGGTCGAGATCGTGTCCGACGGGTTCGGGTTCTTCATCCGGCCGGCCCTCGCCTCGCTGGGTCTGGCCGACCTCCCGGTCGTCACCGCCAGCACGACCTTCTCCGGTCGTGTCGCCAGCATCGAGTTCCCCAACGGCCATCCGACGTGCCTCGTCTGCGGCACGTGCAAGCGCGAACGGGTCCGCGCCCACCAGGCTGCCGGGCGCGCGGTCGTGTTCATCGGCGACGGCGAAAGCGACCGCTATGCCGCCGGGTACGCCGACGTCGTCTGGGCGAAGCGCGCCCTCGTCAAGATCTGCCTCGAAGCAGGCTGGCCGTTCCGGCGCTGGACGGAGTTCGCCGAGATCGATGCGTGGCTCGAGCGGACGCTCGCCGGCTGGTGGGCCGAGCCGGCGACCTTGCCGGGTCCCCGTGCGAGACCGTTCTTCTGCGGCCCGGAGGCGTGGGGCGACGGCCTCATCGATCCTCCTCCGGACGCCTGGCCGCCACCGCCCGAGGAGCCTCGCGAGGTCGTCGGCTAGGAGGCGCTCCAGCGTTCCCAGAGAGCAAACGCCTCGAACGGGACCCAGCCGCGTTTGAGGCTCGGCGAGCGGACATCGGGCAGCGGCCGGCCGACCGGCATGACGCCGATCGGGGCGAACTCATCGGGGATCGCCAGGTACGCGCGGATCTGCCGCCAGCCGGCCGCGTTCGTGCCGGCAAAGCCGCAGCCGAGACCCTCGTTGACCGCCGCCAGCATCACGTTCTGCATCGTTGCCCCGACGTCGACCCACCAATAGGGGATCGGCCAGTCGATCTCGGTGCCGTCGTCCTCGAGCTTGTCCGGTTCCTGGTAGCGCCGGTGGTAGATGGCCTCGCTGACGCACGGGATGAACTGGGCGGCGCACTGCGAGATCCACGGGCCCATCTCGAGGTCCGCGTAGTCGTCCTCACCGCATAGCCGGGCCACCTCGCGCCGCCGTTCCGGCTCCGTCACGACGATCAGCCGCTGGCCCTGGCTGAACCCCGCCGATGGCGTGCGCTGGGCAAGGCGGGCAATGCGTTCGATCACGGCGCGGTCAACGCCGCCCTCCTCGAACCGCCGCACGGCTCGCCGCTTCATGACGACGTCCACGAACTCCATTCGGCCACCTCCCGAATCGCTGCCCATATGTCCATGTCGATCATGTCGATTCTTCTCGGCGCCTGCCCTCCCGGACTGTCCGTTTGTCGGTCCTGGCGACAGATCCGCCCATTCGGCGTGCGCTGCCGTTGCCGAAGTCGGCACTGTCGACACGCGAGGCGCGAGAAGCGGGGAAGCCCTTAGAGTCAGTCGATCATGTCGACACGCTGACCGCGGGTTCCGAGTCGCCTGCTGGAACTCCGTGGGTCCGCAGCCCACGACTCCACGGGATAGCTCCGATACGACCCGTCCAACTGACGTCCCGTGGGCTGCGAGCCTACGGACGATCGTCAGGAGGTCGCTTCTCGGCGGCGAGGAAGGGTCTGGGCTCGATTTCGTGGGCCGCCAGCCAACACGGGAACGGATCCAGCTGAACGTTTGGGGCCGGGCGCACACTCATTGGGTGTGACCCGCGCCGCCTGGTGGCGCGGACCACCGAGGGGAGCTCCGGTGCGAGACCTCGTCGAGCGGGCGATGGACGGCGACCGCGATGCGTTCGGGATGCTGGTGCTGCAGATCAGCGACCGGATGTATGCACTCGCCGCCCGGATCCTGCGCGACAGCGACCTCGCCGAAGATGCCTTCCAGGCCGCCTTGATCAACGCCTGGCGGCAACTCCCGTCGCTGCGGGACCCGGACCGCTTCGAGGCCTGGGTTCGGCGGCTCGTCGTCCACTCCTGCTACGCCGAGGCCAGGCGTCGCCGAACGTGGGCGGCAAACGTTCGCGTCCTGCCGGTCGACGGGCCGGCGGGCCACGACGAGATCCCTTCCGTTGACGATCGCGATGCCCTCGACCGTGCGTTCCGACGCCTGTCCGTGGAGCATCGCGCGGTTTTCATCCTGCATCACCACCTCGGGCTGCCGCTGGTCGAGATCGCCGAAACCGTCGGGATCCCGGCCGGCACGGCCCGCTCGCGACTGCACAACGCGATCCGGCTGCTGCGCGACGCCATCGAGGCGGACGCAGCGCCCGTCGCCAACCAAGGACGGATGGCATGACGACCGACCGAGACTTCGACAGCATCGCCCGAGCCTGGCTCGACCTGATGCCGAACGAGGCGCCGGATCGCGCCGTCGAGGCCGTCCTCCGGGCCGTCGAGACGACGTCGCAGCAGCGATCCGTGCGGCTCCTCGGCCAGAGGAGGTCACTCATGCATCGCCTCGTTCTGGTCGCTGCGGCGGCCATGCTCGGCGCCGCGCTTGTGGGCGGCGCGCTCTTCCTCGCCGGCTCACGGCCATCGCAGTCAACAGAGCCGACGCCATCAGCCGTCGTGTCACCGCCACCGGTCGTCGAGGGCGGCCCCGCTGAAGGCGCCCTTCGCGCGGACTGGATCGCCACATCCAATGGCCATCCGATGCTCGGAAATGCTCCCGGGGTCGTGGGGATGTCGGTGGGACCCTCG
>DASTYU010000083.1:0-9335 GCA_035764655.1 Candidatus Limnocylindrales bacterium | reverse complement strand
GCCTCGCCATCTCCGAGGCGCTGTACGCCATCCATCCCGATGACGACGAGGGCGCCCTGTCAGCCCGGCGCGCGGCCATCGTTTCCACCCCCGGTCTCGCGCGCCTCGCGTCGCGCATCGAACTTGGCGAGATGCTCCGGCTCGGGGAGGGTGAGTCGCAGCGTGGCGGAAGGCGCCGGCCGTCGCTGCTCGCGTCATCCTTCGAAGCGCTGGTCGGCGCGCTGTACCTCGACCTCGGCTGGGCGCTTGTCCGCGACTGGCTCACGGCGCTCGCGTCGCCCGAGCTGTCGTCGCTCGGTCCGCCTGCCGCGCTCAAGAGCCCGAAGAGCCGGCTCCAGGAGTACACGCAACGGCGGACCGGCTCGCGTCCGGATTACCGTGTGCTCGACATGGTGGGGCCCGATCATGAGCGGGTGTTCCGCGTCGAGGTGTGGGTCGAGGGCGAGGTGCTGGGGGCCGGTGAGGGTCCGTCGCGCCGGGTGGCCGAGACGGCTGCAGCCTCCGAGGCGCTCGACCGGCTTCGGAAGCCACGCCGCGGCGCCACGGCCGTGGTCGAACGCGCGGACAGCGAATGAGTTCGGGCAACGGCAGCGGGTCGCCTGCTGACCTCGCGGCCCAGGCGCGGCTGCTGTCGCTGCGCCTGCACGGCTTCAAGTCGTTCGCCGAACGGACCGTCGTCGAGTTCGGACCCGGCATTTCGGCGATCGTCGGGCCCAACGGTTCCGGAAAGTCCAACCTGGCCGATGCGCTGCGCTGGGCGCTGGGCGAGCAGGGCCGCGCGCTTCGTTCACGGAAGTCGGAGGACGTCATCTGGGCCGGTTCCGAGCGGCGCGCCGCGGTCGGCATGGCCGACGTCACGATCCTCCTCGACAATGCCGACGGGCTGCTCCCCGTGGATTACCAGGTCCTGGAGCTCGGGCGGCGGCTGTATCGCTCGGGCGAGAATGACTACCTGCTGAACAGGCAGCGAGTTCGCCTGCGCGACCTCGTTGACCTGCTCGACTCGGCGCATCTCGCCGACAACGCGTTCCTGTTCATCGGGCAGGGCATGGTCGACCAGGCGCTGGCGTTGCGGCCCGAGGAACGCCGCCCGCTGTTCGAGGAGGTGGCCGGCGTTCGCCGCCACGAGCGACGGCGGCGCAAGGCCGAAGAGCAGCTCACCGAATCCGAATCGAACCTTGCGCGGGTCGAGGACATCGTGGCCGAGCTCCGGCCGCAGGCGCGGCGCCTCGCCGCGCAGGCCGAGCAGCAAGCGACGCGACTGACGGCAGGGGAGGAGCTCGCCACCGGGCTGCTGCTGGCCGCGCACGCCCGCTGGTTCGGGGCGAGCGCGCGGGCCGCGTCGGCGGAATCGAGGCGCGCGGGTGCGCAGGCCGAGGCCGATGCCGCGATGGCCGAGCTGCAGGTGGCCGAGGAAGCTGCGTCCGGGCTCGCCGACGAGCTGGGTGCGCGGGCGGTCGTGGAGCGCGAGCGACGGGGCGCCTACGAGACCGCGCAATCGGCCCTGACGACGTTGCGGCTGCGCGAGGAACGCGTTGCGGCAGAGCTCGAAGCGATCGGGCGCGAACGCGGTCGCCTGGCCGAGGAACGTGCGGTCGTGGAGGCGGACATGGTCGTCCAGCGCCGTGCGCTCGCCGTCCCCGTGGCGCCGCGGGACGTGGCGTTGGAAGGGGAGCTCAGCGCTGCCGAGCGCGCGCTCGCGGATGCGCTCGCGGAGCTGGCCACGCTGCGGGCGGCCAGCCAGGCACGGGGCGAAGAACGCGCCGCGGTTCGTCGGGCAGCGGCGGTTCGACAGGCGGAACTGGAGACGGCCCGGCGACGACTGGCGGACGCCGAGCGGCGTGCGGGCGAGGAGCGTGCGCTGGCCGCGCAGTCCGTCGAGCGGCGGGCTGCGTTGGAGGCAGCCGCTTCCGTGTCTCGGTCGGCGCTGGCAGACGCGGTCGCGGCCGAGCAGCAGGCGGCTGCGAGCCGGGCCTCGGCCCGGGCTGCCGCGGATGCCGCCGACGGCACGAGCCGGGCAGCCTCCGAACGGCTGGCCGGGGCATCCAGCCGGCTGGCGGAGTTGCGCGGGCGGCTCGAAGCGCTCCAGGCGCGACAGGTCGAGGAGGAGACGCGCGGGATCGCACGGGCAGCGAGACGGGTCGGTGGCCGGCGGCTCGACGAGGACCTCGTTGTCGATCCGGGCCTCCGTGCCGCCGTGGAGGCGGCACTGGGCGATACCGCGCGGGGGTATCTCGTGGACGCTGGTGCCGTCATCGCCTTGGCGTCGGAGCGGGGCATCCTGGTGACCGAAGCACCGGTCAAGGGCGGCGCTCCGGACCGGCCCGTCCGCGAGCACGCGATTGAACGGGGCGGCGGCCTGCTGGCCGACGCGGTGCGGCGGGACGGCCACGGCGCCGCAACGACCCTGCTGAACCGCGCGGTCTGGCTGCCGGACCTGGCGGCGTGTCTCGCGTTCCAGGCCCACCTGCCGGCCGGCTGGGTCGCGGTGCCGCGCAATGGGTCCGCGGTCGTGACGGACCGCACGGTCCGGCTGGGCGCCGCCGACGGGACGCTCGATCGCCGCGCAGAAACGGACAAGCTCGCCGGCGAGGTCGCGCGGCTCGAACAGGAACGAACGCAGATCGAACGGGCCGCGGCCGAGGCAGCCCGCGCCGTGGATGCAGCACGGGCCGACGTCGAACGACTCCGTGTCGTCGAGGCGGAAGCGGTCGGAGCACGGCGGAAGGCCGAGGAGGCCGAACGCCAGGCGGCCCGCAACCACGAATCGCACCTTCGGGAATCCGGCTGGCACGAGGCACAGGCGGCCCGGCTGGAGGCGGAGGTAGCCCGGGCCCGAGCCGCGCTCGCGGAGCTCGAAGGCGTCGCGGGGACGGACGCCGCGGTTGATGCCGATCCCGCCGACGGCGCTGCGACTGCCGCCTGGGAGTCGCGGATCAGCGAGCTCCGCGCCCGGCGCGACCGGCTGGCGGGCCAGGTCGGGGCGGTCGACGGCGAGCGACGGGAATCGGAAGGTCGCCATGCGCGTGCCCAGGCCGCGCTCGCGATGGATGAGGAACGCATCGGCCGCGCGGAGCGCGATGCGGCCACCCTCGCGGAGCGGGAACGCACGCTCGAGACCGAACGCGAGGGCCTGCGGACGGAGCTCGCCGCCGCGGTGGCTCGCGAGAACGCCGCTCGTGCAGCAGTAGACGAGGTCCGCACCGCCGACGCGGCCGACCGCGACCGGCTGGCAGCGGCCGAACGAGCCGCCACGACGGCCCGCGAGCGACTTCGTTCAGCCGACGAGCGACTCCGGGCCGCGGACCACGCCCGCCTCGAAGCCACGCTGGCACTCGACGGCCTCCGCGAGCAGCTCCTCGTCGAGCTTGCCTCGCTCGGTGAACCGGGCCTCGCCCGGCTTCGCGAGCTCGCGCCCGCGCCGCCAGCGGCCACGATTGACGTGGACGCCAACGGGGACGATGAGGCGGCCGTCCTCAATACCGCGCTCGATGGCGTCTCCGGCTCGTGGGCGGCGCAGGCACCCGACGCGGAGCCGCCGTCCCCCGGCCGCCTCGCCACCCTCCGCCGCCGCTACCACGAGCTCGGTGCCGCAAACCCGTTCGCCGTCGAGGAGTACGCCGAGGTCAAGGCCCGGCTGGAGATGCTCGAGGGCCAGGCGGCCGACCTGCGAGCCGCGATCGCGAGCACGCGCAACCTGATCAACGAGCTGAACACGATGATCGCCGACCAGTTCCGGCGCACCTTCGCCGCGCTCGAGACGGCCTTCGCCGCGCGCTTCACCCAGTTGTTCGGCGGCGGCCAGGCCAGCCTCTCGCTGACGGATCCAAGCGACCTCAGCGCGACCGGCGTCGAGATCATGGCGCGGCCGCCCGGCAAGAAGGCGCAGGCGCTCGCGATGCTCTCGGGCGGCGAGCGGGCGCTCACCGCGGTCGCCCTGCTATTCGCGATGCTCGAGGTTCGCCCGGTGCCGTTCTGCGTGCTGGATGAGGTCGACGCGGCGCTCGATGAAGCGAACATCGGCCGTTTCGCCGATGCTGTGCGGAGCCTGGCCGATCGGACCCAGTTCATCGTCATCACCCACAACCGCGGCACGATCGAGGCCGCCGACGCGCTCTACGGCGTGACGGTCGGCGACGACTCGGTCAGCCGAGTGATCAGCCTCCGGCTCGACGAAGCCCAGGCCCTCGCGGACCGACGCGAGGAGCTCGCCCCGGCGGGCTGATCCGACAGGAGCCTGCCGAACGTGTTCTGGCGTCGCAAGCAAGACGACCCCGCCCCGGGAGCGCCCGAAGCGCCCGAGCTCGAGCGCGATCTCGAACCTGTCGTCGAACCCGCCCCAGCCGGGGATGAAGCGGCCGAGGATGCCGCGACCCCGGCCGACGAGGCGCCACTCGACGTCGACCTCAGACCGGAGGTCGAACCCGAGCCCGAGCCCGCGGTGCAGGAGCCACCCGCCGCGCCGTCCGATTCGCCGTTCGCCCAGCCGGGCTGGTCGGCCTCGAGCATGGCCGCCGCACCGGCCCAGGACCGCGAGCGCCTCGACGCAGGTCTCGCGCGATCGCGGGGCGGGTTCATGGCCAGCCTGCGCGCCGCCTTCGGTGAGGAAGGCGACTCGGCCTGGGACGACGTCGAAGAGACGCTGATCGCCGGCGACGTGGGTGCGGCGCTGGCGATGGACGTGGTCGAGAAGGCCCGGTCGAAGGTCCACGCCGACGGCAAGGAAGCCGCCGTTCGCGAACAGCTCGCCGCGCTGCTCGTGGCCCGCGACGTCGACTGGACGCCGCGCCCCCCAGGAGACGGTCAGCCGGCCGTGATCCTGGTCGTCGGCGTCAATGGCACCGGCAAGACCACGACCATCGGAAAACTTGCGACCCGCTACGCCGGGGAGGGCCGCTCCGTCATCCTGGCCGCAGCGGACACGTTCCGCGCGGCAGCCATCGACCAACTCCGGATCTGGGCGGAGCGTGCGGGTGTTCCCGTGGTCGCCCATGCTCCGGGAGCGGATCCGGGCGCCGTCGTCTACGACGCTCTCGATGCGGCTGTCGCTCGGGATGCCGACCTCGTCATCGCGGATACGGCCGGTCGGCTCCACACGAAGTCGAACCTGATGGACGAGCTGTCGAAGATCCGCCGGATCGTGGACAAGCGCCTCCCGGGCGCCCAGCCCGAGACGCTGTTCGTGCTGGACGCCACGACCGGCCAGAACGGCTTGGCCCAGGCGAAGGCCTTCCACGAGGCGGTCGGCCTGACGGGGATCGTCCTGACGAAGCTCGACTCGACCGCCAAGGGCGGAATCGTCTTCGCGATCGAGGACGCGCTCGACGTTCCCGTCCGCTTCGTCGGGGTGGGGGAGCAGGTGGGCGACCTCGTCCCGTTCGATCCCGAAGCGTTCGTCGCCGCCCTGTTCGGAGAGCCTCAGGCGCCGACCGGCTGATCGCGCTCCACGTCGACCACGACCTCCGCCGGCGACCGGCCGTCCAGCGCGGGCAGGTCGCGCAGCCGGCGGACGGGCGACGCGACGAGGATGCCGGCTGCGGCGAGGGTCCCGAGCGGGGCGAGGAACGCGGTCGCCCGAAGGCCGATGACCTCGCCGAGCAGTCCTGCGCCGAGCGCGGCCACCAGCTGGGCGCCGACCGAGCCCACCTGGACCGTCGCCGCAACGCGCCCGAGCGCGCGATCGTGGACACGCGCCTGGCGGACGGACGTCTCGGCAACGTCGTAGAGGGTGACCGCCCCATCGCCGAACAGCTGCTGACCAACGAGGAAGGCGAATGCGAGAATCGGCATTCCGGCAGGCGCGAGGGGGATCAGCACGAAACCAGCGCTCGCCACGAGCATCGACGCGATGGCTGCCGGACCGACGCCCATCCGCCGCGTAACCCGCTCCGCCACCGTCGCTCCGACGAGGGAGCTCAGGCCACCGAAGCCGGCAATGATGCCTATCGCCGCGGCTCCGAGGCCGAGTTCCTCGATCGCAAACAGGATCCAGATCGCTCCGAACACGCCCCACAGCGTCGCCATGGCCATCGACGCGAGCGTGAACGCGCGGATGATCGGGTCCCGCGCGATGATGGCCAAGCCCTCGCGGATTTCCAGGAGCACCGGTTCCCGGTCGGCCTTCGGCGGCGGCGGGGGTTCCGGCCGGCGGATCGATCCGAGCAGCACGGCCGAGACGACGAACGAGATCGCGTCGAAGAAGATCGCGATGGGCGCCGTCAGCACCTGGACCAGGAAGCCACTGATGCCGAACGCGGTGAACTCGGCGGCCGAGCCCGATGCGGCGAGCGCGCTGTTGGCGCGCACGAGCTCGTCTCGCCGGACGATCGACGGCAGATAGGCGTTGTCGGCGGCGTCGAAGAAGGTGCTCAGGATCGCAACCGTGAACGACACGAGCAGCAGCTGCGCGAGCGTCAGCCATCCGCCAATCGCGGCGATCGGGATCGTCACGAGCAGCACGGCCCTGCCGAGGTCTGCCCAGATCATCACGGGCCGGCGCCGCAGCCGATCCACCCACGCACCCACGATCAGGCCGAACAGCAGCGCGGCAAGCAGGTCGATGGAACGAACCAGCGCGACCTCGAAGGCCCCCGCGCCGAGCACGAGGATCGCGACGAACGGCAGCGCCATCCGGGTGATCAGCGAGCCGAAGATCGAGATGGTCGCAGCGGACCACATGCGCACGAACGCGCTGTTCGACCAGAGCGGGGACGCGAACGGATTGCGCACGGAGCGCACAGCCTAGCGGGCCGGTCGCGACGCCGACGGGCCTGCGTTACACTGCCCCTGCCTCGGTGCGTCAGAACTCGCGCACCACCCGGACCCGTCGCGCCGGGCCCGGCTCATCCGATCACGGAGTCCCGCACTCGACCATGTTCGACAGCCTCAGCGACCGCCTGCGCAAGACCCTCGGCAACCTGACCGGCCGCGGCCGGATCAGCGAAGCCGACGTCGACGCGGCCATGCGCGAGATCCGGCTGTCGCTGCTGGAGGCGGACGTCAATTTCAAGGTCGTCAAGGACTTCATTGCGCGGGTCCGCGAACGTGCGGTCGGGAGCGAGGTGCTCGAGAGCATCACCGCCGGCCAGCAGATCGTGAAGATCGTCAACGACGAGCTCGTCTCACTGCTGTCCGCGGGCGACCGCGTCTTCCACCTCACCGGCAACCCGGCGGTCGTGGCGATGGTCGGCCTGCAGGGCTCGGGCAAGACGACCTCCACCGCCAAGCTCGCCCGGCACGTGATCAAGCAGGGCCGCCGGCCGCTGCTGGTCGCGGCGGACCCGTACCGTCCCGCTGCGGCGGACCAGCTGGAGACGCTCGGGCGCCAGCTGGACGTCCCCGTTTACCGGGCGTCCGCCGGCACGAAAGTGATCGACATCGCGAAGGGCGGCGTCGAGGCCGCGAAACGCCAGGTGCGCGACGTCGTGATCCTCGACACCGCGGGCCGGCTGACCGTCGACGAGGCGCTGATGGCCGAGATCGCTGCGGTGAACGAGGCGGTCAAGCCGGTCGAGACGCTGCTGGTCGTCGACGCGATGACCGGCCAGGAGGCGGTCGCCGTTGCGCAGGCATTCGTCGCAGCGGTCCCCGTCACGGGTCTGATCCTTACCAAGATCGATGGCGACGCGCGTGGCGGCGCGGCCCTCTCGATCAGTGCCGTCACCGGCGTCCCGGTCAAGTTCATGGGCACCGGCGAAAAGACCGACGCGCTGGAGGTGTTCCACCCGGACCGCCTCGCCGGCCGAATCCTCGGGATGGGCGACGTCCTCACGCTCGTCGAGCGCGCCCAGGAGGTCGTCGACCAGAAGCAGGCTGCACAGATGGAGGAGAAGCTCCGCAAGGCGAGCTTCACGTTGGAAGACTTCCTCGACCAGCTGCAGCAGGTCCAGAAGATGGGCCCGCTCGGTCAGATCATGTCGATGATCCCGGGAATGGGCGGCATGGCCAACGAGGCGCAGGCGGCCGTCGACCGCGGCGACCTCAAGCGGATCGAAGCGATCATTCGCTCGATGACGCCGGCCGAGCGCCGCGACCCGCACCTGCTCAACGGCTCGCGCCGCCGGCGTATCGCCGCCGGGAGCGGCACCACACTCACCGACGTCAACCGACTCGTCAAGCAGTTCACCGAGATGCAGAAGCTCATGAAGCAGCTCGCCGGGAGCGGTGGCAAACGTGCCGCGCTCAGCGGCCTGCTGGGACCGCGCTAGCAGGGGCAGACCGATGACGTACAAGGATCCGAACGAACCGCTGGGCGCCGATTCGCCGACCGAGGCCTATCGCGTGCCACCGGCCGAGGCGCCTGCCTCGCAGCCGACTGTGTCGTATGAGAACGGTGTCGCGTCCCCGGCGCCCACGTCACCCGCTGTCCCGCCGCCGGTCAGCCCGGGACGACGGTCGAGCCGCGTCCGCTGGGCCGCGGCGGTCGCCGTCGTCGCCCTGGTTGTCGTCGTGTCGGGCGTCGCGGCGGCACTGCTGACCGGCCGTGCGCCGAACGCGAAGATCCTCGCGTGGGCGCCAGCCTACTCCATCGTCTACGGCGAGTTCCGGCTGGACCTGCCCGGCGACCAGCGCCAGAACCTGGCGGAGTTCCTGTCGCACTTCCCCGGATTCGACGACCAGGCTGCGATCGACACCAAGCTCGACGAGACCTTCGACCAGTTCATTGGGAAGGTGACCGATGGCGGTCAGTCCTACACCGCGGACATCGAGCCCTGGTTCGATGGCGAGATCGGCTTCGTCGCCAGCGACCTGCCAGACCCCGGCGCGACGGTCGACCCGGAATCGCTCGAGACCGGCAGCGCCGCATTCCTCCTGTCGATCAAGGACGCCGCGCTCGCGCAGGCCTGGTTCGACAAGATCGCCGCGGACGCGAACCCGACGACCGAGGACTACAACGGCGTCACGATCACGAGCTTCCCCGACAGCAAGGTCATGCGTGACGGCCCGGCGGGCTTCGCCGTGACCGGCGACGTCGCAGTGCTCGGCGAGGTCGCCACGATCAAGGACATCGTCGACACGGATGGCGGCAGCCCGCTGACCGCTGAGGACGACTTCGCGGCCGCCCTCAACAGCGGCAGCGGCGACCACGTCGGCTTCGTCTATTACGACTTCGCGGCCTACTGGGACTGGGCGATGAGCCTGTCCGCCGGGACGAACGCCGAGGCACTCGGCCTTGCCGAGGGCTTCCGCGACACGCTTCCCGCGTGGGGCGCGCTGTGGACCCGGGTCGAAGGCGACGCGCTGTCGTTTCAGGTCGTGTCGGCTCCTCCCGCCCAGCGCATGGGCCCGACCGAGAATCGGGCGTCGACGCTGACCTCCCGTGCACCGGGCACCAC
>DASTYU010000082.1:0-4684 GCA_035764655.1 Candidatus Limnocylindrales bacterium | reverse complement strand
CCGGCACGAGGCGCAGCGGCGATGGGCCGCGCTCGTCGTGCAGCTACCGCCCGTCTACCGGGCGCCCATCGTGCTTCGGCACGTCGACGGGCTGTCCTACCCGGAACTTGCCATCGCCCTCGACCGACCCGAGGGCACCGTCAAGGCGCAGGTCCACCGCGGACTCGCGCTGCTGCGCACCGCGTTCGAGGCATCCGAACATGCGGAGCGCGAGGAGATGACCGCATGACCACCGCTCCCATCGACGACGCCGCGATCGAGTCCGCGCTCGGCGAGCTCAGCCTGACCGCACCGCGCGGGCTTGGCCCGGACGTCCTCATCGAGGTGGGCCTCGCCGATCACTACGCCACCACCCAATCCCCGATTGGCACGCTGTACGTGGCCTGGAACGGCCGTGGCGTGTCGACGGTGAGCCTCGCCGGCGACGACGCCGGCTTCGAATCACGGCATCGCGAGCAGACTGGCCGGAAGGCGTTCCGCGCCGCCTCGCTGCCGCCGGCGCTTGCCGCGCGGATCGCCCGGCGCATCGCGGGTGATCGCCGGGCGCGGGTCCGGGTCGACCTTCGCGGGCGGTCAGACTTCGAGCGGGACGTCCTGCTCAAGGCAGCCGAGATCCCCCATGGTGAGGTCCGGTCGTATGGCTGGATCGCGGCGGAGATCGGGCGGCCGAAGGCGGTCCGGGCCGTTGGCACCGCCTTGGGCCACAACCCCGTCCCACTGATCGTGCCCTGCCACCGCGTCGTGCGAACCGACGGAACGATCGGGCACTACTCCCTGGGCGGCCCGGAGAACAAGCGTGCGATCCTCACCGCGGAAGGGCTTGACCCGGACGCCTTCGAGCGACGGGCACGGGCCGGCGCCCACTACACGGGTTCGCGCACGACCCACATCGTGTGCAACCCGACCTGCCGGCACGCCAGGCGCGTGATGGACAGCCATCGCGTCTGGTTCCGCTCACTCGATGCTGCCACCGACGCGGGCTATCGGCCGTGCAAGGTGTGCCGGCCGGCGTCGGGCGCGGGGGCTGTGGCGATCTCCGCCTGAGCCAGCCACCGGGCGGTCGGTTCCCCGCTTCTCGACACCGTGTATGATCGCCGCTTGGACCAGCCTGCTATGCCAACCAGTGCCTCCCCAACCGCGCATCGCGGCCAGGTCTGGCTTGGGCTGCTCGTCCTCTATTTCGTCTGGGGATCGACGTACCTCGGGATCGCCTACGCCGTCGAAACGATCCCGCCGTTCCTCATGGCCGCGGTCCGGTTCGCGCTGGCCGGTCTCGTCCTGCTGACCTGGTCGATCGTCAGATCGCGCGGCGAATTCGTGGCGCCTACCCGTCGGGAGTGGCGTGACAGCGCGATCGTTGGCGCGATGCTCCTCGGCGGAGGCATGGGCATGGTCGCCTGGGGCGAGCAGACCATCCCGTCCGGGATCGCGGCCCTGATCATCGGCCTGATGCCGGTCTGGGTTGCCGTGCTTGGCCGGATCTTCCTCGGCGAACGGCTGCCCCGGATCGCCGTCCTCGGGATCGTGATCGGGTTCGTCGGTGTGGGCATCCTCGTCGCGCCCACGATCGCCGGTGAATCCGGAGCCCTCGACCCGCTCGGCCTCGTGGCGCTCGTCATCTCCCCAATCTCCTGGTCGGCCGGGTCGCTGTTCGCGAGCCACCGCGCAACGCTCCCCAAGCAGCCGCTCGTCGCGACCGGCGTGCAGATGGTGACCGGGGCGATGGTCCTGTTCGTGATGGCGTTGCTCGCCGGGGAGCCCGCACGCTTCGACCCGGCCGCCGTGTCCCGCAATTCCCTCGTCGCGCTTGCCTACCTGACGATCATCGGCAGCCTGCTCGCGTTCACCGTGTACGGCTGGCTGCTGCGGGTCGCCCCACTCCCGTTCATCGCCACCTATGCATACGTGAACCCGGTCGTGGCGGTGATCCTCGGGACGGTGGTGCGCAACGAGCCGCTCGACCCGCGGACGATCGTGGCGGGCGCCGTGATCGTGGGCGCCGTCGCGCTCATCGTGACCGCCCGAGGGCGGATGGCCGCTCCGCGTTCGCAGGAGGCGCCGGAGCCAGAGAGGCGGCCGCGCGGCGAGGCAGCCGCCGCAGGCTAGCTGGAGCGGCCTGCGGACCGGCGCGTCCCGACTTGCGCTCGACTGAATCGCCCCCATTCATGCCGGCTGCACCTGGCATCACTGGAAGGGCCGGGGCGGCCCGGGGCGCGCCGGCCTTGTCGAACCTCGGAAGGCCTGGCACGAATGTGGACGATTCGGTGTGCCACAGGCTCAGCACCGCGAGGGCCTGAGGGTGCGCCACGTACATGCAGCACGAATGGGGACAATATCGGTACGGCGAAGCCGAATCAGGTTTCCGGGCGTTCGAACCCCTGCGCCGGCCACGGCTCGCAGCGCAACGGTCGGTCCTCGCGGTAGCCAAGCGCGTAGTCGGCCTGGATGAGCGTGTGGAGCTGGCTCGTGCCCTCGTAGATGACGGCCGCCTTGGAGTTGCGCAGGTAGCGCTCCACCGGGAACTCGTTCGAGTAGCCATTGGCGCCGTGGATCTGGATCGCGTCGAGCGCCGACTGCACCGCGTGGTCCGTGGCATGCCATTTCGCCAGCGACGTCTCGCGCGTGTTGCGCAGGCCCTGGTTCTTGAGCCAGCCGGCGCGCCACACGAGCAACCGGCCGGCCTCGATCCCGGCGTCCATCTTGGCGATCAGCTGCTTGACGAGCTGGTGGCGGCCGATCTCCTCGCCGAACGTCTGGCGCTCGTGGGCGTAGCGCAGCGAGGCGTCGAGGCACGCCTGGGCGAGGCCGACGGCCCCGGCGGCAACCGTGTAGCGCCCCTGGTCGATCGCGCTCATCGCGATCAGGAAGCCCTCGCCTTCCTCGCCGATCCGGTTGTCGACGGGGACGGGCACGTCGTCGAAGTTGATCAGCCCGGTGTTGCCAGCACGGATGCCCAGCTTCCCATGGAGCGTGCCCGTGGTCAGGCCCGACATGCCGCGTTCCACGACAAACGCGGTGATCCCCCGCCAGCCCTTCGAACGGTCGACGCTCGCGAAGACCAGGAAGTGGTCCGCGATGTCCGCCAGCGAGATCCAGATCTTCTGGCCGTTGAGCCGGTACACGTCGCCGTCGCGGCGGGCGGTCGTGGCGAGGTTGGCGGCGTCGGTCCCGACGCCGGGTTCGGTCAGCCCGAATGTCGCCAGCTTCTCGCCCTTCGCCTGGGGCACCAGCCAGTGTTGCCGCTGCGCCTCCGTGCCCCACTGGAGGAGCGCCAGCGAGTTCAGCCCGACGTGGACGCTCTGGACGACACGGAATGCGGTATCGGCTCGCTCGAGCTCCTCGCACAGGAGCGCGAAGCTGATGTAGTCGGTGCCGCCACCGCCGTATTCCTCGGGGATCGGGGCGCCGAGGAAGCCCTGCTCGCCCAGCCGGGCAAACACCTCGCGGTGGACCTCGCCCTTCTCGTCCCACTCGCGGATGTGGGGAAGGATCTCGGCCTCGGCGAAGGCGCGGACGCTCTGCTGAACGAGGCGGTTCTCGTCGGTGAGGGCGAAATCGACCACGAATGCAATCCTTTCGGGCGGGACGGCCCTGCACGAGCGACGGCGAAGCGAGCGAGAGTGACGGCGCGAGGATTGTAGGAGGTGAAGGTCACATGCAGTCGCCCGACGACCGCCGGATCGAGCCGCTGGCGCTGCTCGTCGCCCTTGCCCTGCCCCTGGCCGTCGGAGCCCTGGGCGGCGCCGCCACCGCGTCCTCGGTCCGGACCTGGTATCCGACCGTGCGCAAGCCGCCGTTCAACCCGCCCGGCTGGGTCTTCGGTCCGGTGTGGACCGTGCTGTATCTCCTGATGGGCGTGGCCATTTACCTCGTCTGGACCGGTGCGCGTCGTCCGAGCGGCCGAGGGCGAGTCGTTGCCTGGTGGAGTGCCCAGCTCCTGCTCAACCTGTTGTGGTCGCTGATCTTCTTCGGCCGCCGCGCGATCGGGCCGGCGTTCGGAGAGATCCTCGTCCTGTGGCTCGCCATCGCGGCAACGATCCGTGCCGCTTCGGCACAGCGGCCGGCCGCCGCGGCCCTGCTCGTTCCATACCTCGGCTGGACGTCGTTCGCCGCGATCCTGAACGGCTCCATCTGGTACCTGAACCGAGGACGCTGACTCGGATCGACACCCGCTCGGCGCCCGGCCCGCCCATATACTCGGGGCGATGGACACCGCCCCGAACCTGACGCCCGTCCTGGGCCGCTACTTCGAGCGCGAATGGAGCCGAGGCGAGGGCCACCGCCTGTACGACACGGGCGGCAAGGCCTACCTCGATTTCGCGAACGGCATCGCGGTCACGGCGCTTGGCCACGCGCACCCGAAGGTCAACGCGGCGATCCACGCCCAGGTCGACCGGCTTGTGGGCCCGATCAGCGCAATCGGTTTCACGGAGCCCGTGTCACGGCTGGCGGCCGAGCTGGCGGCGACCTTTCCCGACCCGCTCGACTCGGTGTTCTTTCTCAATTCGGGTTCCGAGGCGATCGAAGCTGCCCTGAAGCTGGCCCGGCGGGTCACCGGGCGGCCGGGGATCATCGCGTTCCGTGGCGCCTTCCACGGCCGCACCCTGGGCGCCACGAGCGTCACAACATCCAGCCTCAACTACCGTGCGGGCTACGATCCGCTGCTTCCCGGCGTCCACATCGC
>DASTYU010000081.1:0-26606 GCA_035764655.1 Candidatus Limnocylindrales bacterium | reverse complement strand
CGCTCCCAGTGCCGAACGGCCCGCGAACTGGTGAGCCGGGTGGGATTCGAACCCACGACCAAGGGATTAAAAGTCCCCTGCTCTACCACTGAGCTACCGGCCCGTCAGGGACCGTAGCACGTCAGCCGTGGGAGCTCGCCGGCGGACGAGAGACCGGCCTCTGATTGGTACCCTGATGCGCTGATGCTGGCATTCGTGACGTCCCTGCGGCACCCCCTCAACTCCGACGACTACGGCCGGGTGGAGCGACTGCTGGCCGACACGTTGCGCTCGGTCACCAGCCAGACCAGCGACGACTATGTCGTCATCGTCGTCGGCAACGTGCGACCCGGCTTTCCGCTGCCGCCGAAGGTCCACTTCGTACCCGTCGATTTCCCGCCGCCGCTCGACAGCAAGGGACCGCAGACCGGTCGGGAAGCGGTGATCTGGGACAAGGGCACCAAGCTCGCCATCGGCTTGCTGAAGGCGCGCGAGTTCGATCCCGATTGGGTGATGATCTTCGATGCCGACGACTTCGTGCACCGCGATCTCACCGCGTTCGTGCACGCTCATCCAGGTGGCCCCGGGTTCGTCGTCAGCGAGGGCTGGATGTACTCGGCCAGCCGGGACGAGATCCGCGAGGTCGATGAGTTCAACCGCACGTGCGGCACGAGCTTCCTCATCCCCTATGAGGCATACGAGGTGCCCGCGGACCTCGGGGTGGATGCCACGCAGCAGCAGCTGGCCGACGGGTTCGGCGAACGGCTGTTCCGGGTCATGGGAGCGCACCGCGACGCGATCGACTGGTACGCCGAGCACGGTCGTGAGCTGGTCCCGGTGCCGTTCCGGGCCGCGATCTACCGCGTCGAAACCGGGGAGAACCACAGCGGCAAGCGGATGTTCGGCCGCGCCCGGCCCATACCAAGGAGCGTGAGCCGCGACTTCGGCCTTCCCCCGAGGCCCCGACCGAGTCCCAGGGTGCTCGCCGGTTCGGCTGCCCGGCGACTGCGGCGGAGTCCACGGCGGCTCGCCTGCGCCGCGGTCCGGCGACTGCGGCGCATCGCACCCGGCTGACATGCAGGTCGACGGACAGGTTGCCACCGGGTTCGAGTCGGTGGGCGACACCTTCCAGGAGATCGTCGGAGCGCAGCCCGGCACGGGTGCGGCGTTGGCCGTCTGGCACCGTGGTCGGTGGGTCGTCGATGTCTGGGGCGGCTACCGAGACGCCAGGCGTCGCGAACCGTGGGAACGGGACAGCATCGTCATGCCGTACTCGGTCACGAAGCCGTTTGCCGCGGTCTGTGCGCTCCTCCTGGTCGATCGCGGTTCGCTCGAACTCGACGCGCCGGTCAATCGATACTGGCCCGAGTTCCAGTCGCCCGTCGAGGTTCGTCACGTGCTCTCGCACCAGGCCGGGATCGTCATCCTCGACGAGCCCGCCGACACGAACCTCTTCTACGACTGGGCGGCGATGTGCGCGCGACTCGCGAAGCAGAAGCCTTCGTGGGTTCCGGGAAGCGCGATCGGCGAATCGGCCCTGTTCTACGGACACCTCGTCGGCGAGCTCGTTCGACGCGTTGACGGCCGATCGCTCGGGGCATTCCTGCGCGACGAGGTCTGCATGCCGCTCGGCATCGACTTCGCCATCGGGCTGGACGCGCGCCAGCGAGCGCGAGCCGTCGAACTCACCGAGCTGGATGCCGTCCGCGCGGACACGGACGGCCGTCCGCTCCTCTATGAGCAGGCCATGGGCAACCCGCCGGGCGCCTGGAATGCCGAGGTTGTCAACGGTGACGCGTTTCGTGCTGCCGAGATGCCGGCGATCAATGGCCATGGCACGGCCCGCGGAGTCGCCGGGCTCTATGCCGCGCTCCTGGGAGGGCAGCTCCTGTCGGCAGGGCTGCTCGCCGAAGCGACGAGGGCACAGGCCACCGGCATCGACCTGGTCGTCGGTGGGCCCGAGCGGTCGTGGGGTCTCGGATTCGCCGTGGATGACGACGGGTTCGGCATGGGCGGCACCGGCGGCAGCGTCGGATGGGCCAGCGTGGTCGGAGACTATGCGTTCGGGTTCGTGACCGGCTCGATGGGCAACCACGACCGGGCCGACCGGCTCGAGAACGCCGTCCGATCGTGTCTTGGGCTGGCCCCGATCTGATCCGGTTTGGTGACTGCCAATATGGACATTCGACGGTGTCGTCGTAGTACCCCTGATGGTGGTACCGCGCGGATGCCGCGCCGGACACTCAGGTCATGCCGTCGCTTGGACTGCTCTCGTTCGTGAACCACGTGATCGTCGCGATCCTGGCCGGGCTCGGCCACGTGTCGACCGAGTGGGTCACGCCGCTCGACCGCCGGGACATCGCCGACTAATCCCGGTACACCTCGGGGTTGACCGGGTTCGGCACGCGCTCACCGCGCAACCCGGCCAGCAGGTTCGCCGCGGCCATCTCCGCCATCTTGCCCCGCGTTGCATGTGACGCCGAAGCGATGTGCGGAACGACCAGGCAGTTCTCCAGCTCGAGCAAGGGGTCATCCGGCGCGATCGGCTCCGGGTCAGTCACGTCCAGCCCCGCCGCGGCGATGGTCCCGTCGCGCAGCGCGTCGGCGAGTGCCGCCTGGTCGACGACCGGGCCACGAGCCGTGTTCACGAGCACCGCCGATGGCTTCATCCGCGCCAGCGCCGCGGCATCGATCAGGTGCCGCGTCTCGTCGTTGAGCGAGACATGGAGCGTCACGAAGTCCGACCGTTCGAGCAGTTCCTCGAGCTCGACGAAGGTCGCGCCCAGGTCTCGCTCGACCCCGGGCTCCGCCCGCGACCGGCTCCAGTACAGAACCGTCATGCCGAAACCGGCCGCGCGCCGGGACACCGCCTGCCCGATCCGCCCAAGGCCGACGACTCCGATCGTCGCACCGTGCACGTCGCGCCCGAGCAGGAGTTGCGGACCCCACGTCCGCCAGCGCCCGGCGCGCACGTAACGATCCCCTTCGGCGACCCGGCGCGCGCCGGCCATCAGCAGCGCCCAGGCCAGGTCGGCCGTCGTCTCGGTCAGAGCGCCCGGCGTGTTGCCGACCGGGATGCCGCGGCGGGTGCACGCCGGCACATCCACGTTGTCGAACCCGACCGCGTAATTGGAGACGACCCGCAGCGACGCGCCGGCCGCATCGAGCAACTCGTCGTCGACGCGGTCGGTCAGCAGCGTCAGCACGCCCTCGCAGCCGGCCACGCGGCGCAGGAGCTCGTCACGAGGCGGCGGCATCTCGTCCTCCCAGACGTCCGCCTCGCACGCGTCGAGGATCATTGCCAGCCCGGCGTCGGGGATTCGCCGCGCGACGAAGACGCGTGGGCGCCTACGGTCCGCGCTCAGGCTCACGCCGGCCCGCCGCCTGCGGCACGCGGTATTGCTACGAGAACTGTCCCGGCGGTTGCGACGGCCGCAATCGACGAATGGGCAGCTCGATGGGGCGATTGACCGGGCGAATTTCGCTGCCACGGCTGCCGTGGCCGTCGTATGGCGTCAAGCATCTGCCGAGCCGGTGCCAATGGCACCGCAAGCTGCTGAGGGAGCGCTCGCAGCAATACGGGCAGGCTCAACGCAGCGAGCCCACGAAGGTCCGGATCCGCTCGAGGGCGTCGGTCAGGTTCTCGCGGGAGTTTGCGTAGCTGATGCGGATGTGGTCGCGGCCAACCTTGCCGAATGCCGTCCCGGACAGCACGCACACCCCCGCCTCGTCGAGCAGCCGATCGGCGAATTGGGACCCGTCGAGACCCGTCCCGGATACGTCGGGAAACGCGTAGAACGCGCCGGCAGGCATCCGGCAGTCGATCCCAGGTATCGCGTTGAGGCCATCGACGATGAGCCCCCGCCGCTCCCGGAACTCGTCGACCATCGCGTCGACCGCGGCCTGCGGACCAGTCAGCGCCTCGACGGCGGCCAGCTGGCTGAACGACGACGTGCAGCTGACCGAGTTAATGATCATCAGCGAGAACGGCTGGACCAGCGCCTCGGGGACGATCGCGTAGCCCAGGCGCCAGCCCGTCATCGCGTAGGTCTTCGAGAACCCGTCGAGCACGATCGTGCGCTCCACGAGGCCCGGCAGCGACGCCAGCGACACGTGCTCGCCCTCGTACACGATCCGTCCGTAGATCTCGTCAGCGAGGACGACGAGGTCGTGCCGGAGGGCCAGTTCGCCGATCCGTTCGACGTCGGCCCGCGTGAACACGCCGCCGGTCGGGTTCGCAGGAGAGTTCAGGATGAGCAGCCGGGTGCGTGGCGTGATGAGCCGCTCGAGCTCGTCGAGGTCGATCCGGAACTCGTGCTCCTGGCGGATCGGCAGGCGCACCGGCGTCCCTCCGCAGAAGCGCGTCATCGACTCGTAGATCGGGAAGCCGGGGTCCGGGAAGATCACCTCGACACCGGCTTCGACCAGCGCTTCGATCGCGTAGAACATGATGGGCTTGGCGCCGGGCGTGACGACGACACGGTCCGGCGACGCGCTGAAGCCCTTGCGGGCGGTCGCGTCGGCGGCGATCGCCTCGCGCAGTGCCGGCAGACCGAGCGGCGGGCCGTAGTGGGTCCAGCCCTCGTCGAGCGCTCGCGCGGCGGCTTCCCGGACGTTGGCCGGCGTGTCGAAGTCCGGCTCGCCGATCTCGAGGTGGATGACGCTCCGACCGGTCGCTTCGAGCGCGCGCGCCCGCGCGGCGGCCTCGAACGCGGTTTCGGTGCCGATCGACGCCATCCGGCTCGAGAGCTGCATGGCGTCTACGGGAGCATTGAACGGATTGCGAATGCGACGTTTGCAGGGCGCTCCGCCAGACGGCGCATGTACCACGGGTACCAGGCGTCGCCGTACGCGATCAGGGTCTGGACGCGGTAGCCCGCGCGCGCCAGGCGGTACTGCTCGCGTGTCCGGATGCCGTACAGCATCTCGACCTCGAAGGCGTCGCGCCCGATGCCGGCAGCCGCCACCTGCTCGGCGATCAACTCGACCAGGGCGACGTCGTGCGTCCCGAGCCCGAGCCGGATCGGCCGGCCCTTCGAACCGGACAGGAACTCCACGGCGAGCGCGGCGAAGCTCGCGTCGACGGCGCGCCGGTCGCGCCACGCGATCTCCTCGGGTTCGTCGTAGGCGCCCTTCACCAGCCTGATCGCCGGGTCGAGCGGGCGCAGCCGTTCGAGGTCGGCCGCGGTCCGTCGGAGGTATGCCTGCAGACAGATTCCCGTCCGCGGGTGTTCGACGCGGAGGCGCTCGTACAGCTGGATCGTGGGCTCCGTGTAGGCGCTGCCCTCCATGTCCAGCCACAGGTAGGAGTTGGCGGCGGCCGTTCGCTCGGCGAGCCGGGCCAGCAGGCGGTAGCACGCGTCAGCGTCGAGGTCGAGCCCCAGCTGCGTCGGCTTGACCGAGACCTCGCCGTCGAGCCCCGCCCCGACGATCCGCCCGACGAGCAGCTCGTAATGCTGGGCGACCTCTTCGGCCTCGTCGAGCATGGTCAGGTTCTCGCCGAGCCGCGTGTACAACGTTCCGATCCCTGCGGCCTGGAGGGGCTCCGCGGCCAGGAGGGCGTCGTCCATGGTCTCGCCGGGCATGAACCTCCGCACGGCGCGCCGCATGAACCACAGTCGCGGAAGCCGTGCCTTGAGCCACTGGTTGCGGGCCAGCCAGAGAAACGCGCTGCGCATCATGGAAGTGCCTTCACCATGCCACCGTCCACTGGGAGGATTGCGCCGGTCACGTAGCTGGCCGCCGGCGACAGCAGGAACGCGCCAACCCGGCCGACCTCCGCGGGCTCACCGTACCGCCCGAGCGGGATCCGGGCGAGCACCCGATCGCGGATCGCCTCCGGAGCCATGCCCTCACGCTCCGCGGTGTCGGCGTCCAACTGGATAATCCGGTCGGTCGATACGCGCCCAGGCGCGATGCCGTTGATCCGCACCGGGGCGATCTCGGCCGACAGCGACTTGACGAGACCGGCAAGTCCCGGTCGGAGCGCGTTCGAGGTCGTCAGGCCGGGGATCGGCTCCCGGGCCGAGGACGACAGGATCACCAGGATCGCCGGCCGCTCGCTCGCGCGGAGGTGCGGCAGGGCCGCCCGGATCAGGCGGACCGTGCTGAGGAACGTGCCGTCGATCGCCTCCTGCCAGGTTCGATCGTCGAGGTCGGTGAAGGTACCGAGCGGTGGCCCGCCGCTGTTGACGAGCAGGAGGTCGAGGCCACCAAAGGCGTCGACCGCCGCGGCCACGGCCCTCCCCGGACCGTCCGGCGTCGCCAGGTCCGCCGTCACCGCGAGTGCCGCCCCGCCGAGGCCGCCGGCGGTCGCCTCCAGCTTCTCCGCGGAACGCGAGACGAGCGCCACCCGTGCACCTTCGCCGGCGAGTGCCGAGGCGATCGCGGCACCCAGTCCGCTCGATGCACCGCCGAGCAGCGCGCGCGTGCCCGCAAGACCCAGATCCATCCGTCCTCCCTGGCCAAGATCGTGGCTGACCCGATGGTAGCCGAGCGCGTGCAGGCCACGCGCAGGACCCTCCGGTAGAATCCTTCGGTGACCCGCTTCTACGATATCGACGAGGCCAACGCGACCGTCCTCGAGCTCGAGGCGATCGTGACCGTGCTCGCCGAACAGCGCGCCGAATTGGTCCGCCTGCGCGACCACGCGCTTGCCCGCAGCCCGGGGACCGGCCGCGACGTCGAGCCCCTCAGTGACGAGGAGCTGCGGACGCTGCGCCTCCGGATGCAGGGCCTGGTCGACCAGATGGCAGCCGGCGTCTCGCGCATCGACCATCTCGGTCTGACCCTGCGCGACATCGAGTCGGGACTCGTGGATTTCCCGGCGCTCGTGGCCGGCCGCCAGGTGTGGCTGTGCTGGCGTCGCGGCGAGGCCGCCGTCGAATGGTGGCACGAGCTGGACAGCGGGTTCTCCGCGCGACAGCCCCTCTCCGAGCTCAGGTGACACCGGCCGTGGCGCAGACGGTCGTCGGGCGCGACGGACGGGCGAAGGCCTACCGGCCCCTGCCGGACGATGTGCGCGCCGCGGCCCTTGCCGGCGGCCTGGCCGCATACGACCGCGGCGACTTCTTCGAGGCCCACGAGCTGCTCGAGCCCGCCTGGATGGGCACCGACGACCTCGCCGAGCGCGACGTGCTGCAGGGCCTCATCAAGCTGGCCGCCGCCTACGTCCACGCCGTCCGTGGCAACCCGCGTGGGGTCGCGACGAACCTGGCCGGCGCCCGTGACCGGCTCGACGCGGCGCGCGCGGACGGCCGCCACACCGCCGGGCTGGACCTGGACGCGCTGCTTGCGGACATCGACAGGCGACTCGCGCAGCTGGCCGACGCTCCCGATCGCCAGCCGGATGGCGCTCCCCCGCTACAGAGGATTCCTGCATGACGACCCAAGCCGGCGGCATCCCGGGCATCGACGTGGCCCAGGCGGCCAGCAAGCTTGCCTCGCATGATCCGAACGGGCCGTTGCTCGTCGACGTCCGCGAGGCCGACGAGCTGGCGGTGGTCCGCGTCGCGGACGCGCTGCACGTGCCGACGTCGACCTTCACCGAGCACGTCGGGGAGCTGCCCAAGGACCGGCCGCTGATGATCATGTGCGCCACCGGCGTCCGCTCCGCGGCGGTCACCGGCTACCTGCTCCGGAGCGGCTGGACCGACGTGGCGAACGTGGCGGGCGGGATCACCGCCTGGCAGCGCGCAGGGCTTCCCGTCGAACGAGGCCGCTAGCACCTCCGGTTTCTGCCAGTCACGCACCGGGGACGGGGCCTTTGGACCTTCAGGCGCGGCCGGCTCTGCGACGCCGCCGCTCGTACGCCATGTGCCGACCGTTTCCGCCATTTACGTACCGGGTGCGTGTTAGCCGCGAACGACGTGCCTTCGACCGCTCGAAATAGCCGTAACTGGCTAATTGTCGCGTCATGCGGCGCAAGGACGGCTGAAATGCGCGCCTAACACGCAGGGCGTGCGTATCTGACGGAAAGCGGGCGCCGCGCGTCGCCGTGGAACTCAGCTCCCGCCCGTGCTCAGGCGCGGCCGGCTCTCCGGCGGCGACGCCGCTCCGCGATCCGCCCGAAGAACGCCCGCGACTGTTCCTTGTGGGCAAACGCCCAGCCGATGATCAGCAGGATGATGAAGTTCACGGTACCGACCAGCGCCGCGTTCATGTAGCCCAGCTGCTGACCGATCTCGCCCTCGATCTTCAGCGCTGGAACCGTCGCGCCGAGGATGCCCAACTGGAAGAACGGGGCCTGCGGGGCGAGGCTTGCGCGCACGCTCGATGCGAGCACCTGGCCGCCTTCGGCTCCATTCGAGGCGCCACCGATCAGGACGATGTTCGGGCCGGTGAGGAGCGGGGCCGCGCCTTCGAGGCCCGGGGCGGGCAGATCGCTGACGTCGAGGTGCTTCCACTCGGGAATGTTGCCCTCACTGTCCGGCACGGCCCAATAGGCCTCGGGTCGCGACGAGGTGCCGTCGTTTCCGCCGACCAGGTAGAGGCCGCCGCTCGATCCCCAGCCCATGGCGTTCGTTCGGGCGACGGGAAGGTTGGCCGCGTCATTGGTGCTCCAGGCGACGACCAGGCCCTCATCGGGGTTCGCTTCCTGGCCCGGGCCGGCAGGGAGGCCGAACTCACCGCGCTGGACCGAACCGACCGGGCGGCCGTCCGCATCGCTGCCGCCGTACAGCCAGACGTTGCTGCCGGTCGAGACCATGTCGGCGTCGCTGACGGGGACCGACAACCGGGCGACCTCTTGCCACGGCTGGAGCGTCCCCTGGGCGTTGAACGCCGCCTGCCAGGTCGTTCCGGACACACCATCGGGGCCGACGCCGCCGGCCAGGACCAGGCCGGTCGCGGTCGCGGCGATCGACGCCCCGGCTCGCGGCTCGGGCAGCGTCAGCGCCTCGTCGCCCGGCTGCCACTCGCCGAGCTCGCCGGTCTCCGCGTCGGGGGTGAGCACGAACACGGTATCGGTCGGGTTGCCTTCCGCGTCGAGGCCGCCGAACACGTACACGCTGCCGCCCTCGGCAAGCACGCTGGCGTTGGCGCGCGGCTCGGGCAAGGCCGGCCCGGCGCGCCAGGCATCGAAGTTGCCGACCGGCACGGCCTCGGCGAGGTAGACATCGGATTGCGCGGTCTCGCCGTCGCTGCCGCCGATGTACAGGACGTTCGACCCGAGCTGCGCCGCGGCACCATCCGTTCGCGCTTCGGGGAGGGCAAGGGATACGGGCTCAGCCGGGCTCGGATGCCACGGTGTCATCGCCCCCACCGGCGGCGGACACGGCAGGTCCTCGTTCGGGATGGGCGGGCAGAGGTTGATCGGCGACCAGGCCAGGATGCCCAGGTCAATCGTCCGGTTGACCGTGAAGTAGTACGCACGATCGGGCAGGTAGCCGAGCATGAAGATGATCACGATCAGCCAGAAGCCCGCCTTCAGGCCGGCCCATGTCCAGCCATTCGCGTCGAGCAGCCCGAACATCACCCGCTTGCGCGGAAGGGTCGCGCCAGGTCCAAGGGCCTGCGTGGCCATCGTCCTCCCGTCCTGCCTACTGGGCCGTGAGCGTGCCGGTCATGTTCGGATGAACCGAGCAGAAGAAGGTGTAGGTGCCGGCCTCGAGGGCCGTTACGGGGATCTCCTCGACGCCTGCTCCGGTGAATGGCGCGCTGTCCTCGACGACGTTGCCTGAGGCATCGCGGATGTCGACGTCATGGGGCACGTTGGCGTCCTGGTTATCGAACTCGATCGTGAAGTCCTGGCCTGCGGGGGCCTCGACGTCGGTGGTCGTGAACTGGATCCCGGAGGCGACGATCTGGACCGAACCGCCCGCGGCCGGCGACCCCGCCGGGGCAGGCGATGACGGCGCGGCCGAACCCGACGGCGCCGGCGCACCGGACGGCTCGGCGGACGCGGGCGGCTCACCGGAGCCCGCCGGCGCCGGCGACTCGCTGAGGAACTCGTCCTGCCAGCAGTCCGGGAATGGCGTGGCGTTCGGTTCCGGCTGGTAGTTCGGGTCGACCCAGCCGGTGAACGTCTCGACCTCGCCCGTTACCGGGTCGATGCGCGGTTCGAGCAGCTCCGGGTCGCGCTTGGTGAAGGTCTGCGTGTTTTCGGCGCGGATGAACGCGATCAGCTCCTCGATCTGGACGTAGTTCAGTGGGCCGGGCGGCGTGCCTTCGTTGGACCAGACCGGCATCTGCGAATTGGCGTTGCCGCAGGCGTAGCGACCACCGACGAGCAGGATGTTGTGGAGGTACGCCTCGTTGAGGTGCTGGAACAGCTTGTCCTGCCGGTTGAGCACCGGGCCGATGCCGCCCTCGCCGTTGGCGCCATGGCAGCGCGCGCAGTTGGCCTCGTAGATGTTGTAGCCGCGTTCGACCGAGAGCACGGCCTGCGCGTCGCGCTCGGCCTCGAGGCGCGGTTGCGTGAGGCCGAGCGGTGCACCGAGCTCGTAGAACCAGTACAGGGCCACGAACAGGACGACGATGATGACCGCGAGGAAGCTCACCCATCGGGCGTTCGACGACTGGCGCACGATCATCGCGGCGCGCTCGGGCGTCAGCTCGAACTTGCGCGTGCCGGGCGGCGACGTGAACCGCTCGACGGGAGCCGGCGGGGTCTCTGGTCGCGGCGCGGGCAGCCGTTCTTCCGGACCGGGCTGGCCGGGCTGATCGGTCATCGGGGTCCTCGGGTGGGGATGGTCGACACGGTCAGATGCAGCCCGTGGGGGTTCGCGGCGGGATGATGCCCGGCTGGCCCACTGCCACCGGCAGTGGCCCGAGCGTGATCTTGCCCGTGTTGATCGTCAGCACGCCTTCGCCGCTCACGGTGATCTCGAAGCGATCCATGCCGCGTGGCGCGGGCCCGTACTGCGGGCCGTCGGCCTTGATGCCGAGGCGGTCGTAGCGCGAGCCATGGCACGGGCATTCCAGCCAGAAGTTGCGCAGGCATGGGTTCGGTTTGCAGCCCAGGTGGGGGCAGCGCTGGTAGAGCGCGCGCACGTTGAGCGCAGTGCCGTCGCCGGACGCATCGGTGCCCGGGAAGAACTGCTGGCGTCCGGGATCGATGAGCGCGACGAACGCGCGCGCGTCCGGGAAGTAGGCGGGGAAGCCCTCGTCGATCGGCAGGTTGGCGTTCAGCAGCTTGATGACGTCGAACGTGCCGATGTCGATTGGCGCGCCGAACCCGCCGCGCAGGCTCGGCCAGATGAAGCCGATCGTGCCGGCGCTGATCTCCAGCAGCCACAACCCGACCGTCGCGCCGAGCGCCCCCCGCAGGAGCTGACGGCGCGACAGACCCTGGACCTGCTCGCGGCGGAGGGCCTTGATGGCCTCCTTCGTGAGGGCCCCGGGCTTGTCGGCGGGTTCGACGTGGTAGTTGCTCATGCGCCGCGTAGATGCCTCTCGTTACAACGCGAAGTGGAGCCCTTCAGAGCTGTTCTCGAAGAAGGGCAGGTACGGGATGACGAACGAGTAACCCGGACCGCGGAAGAAGATCCCGACGAACGTCAGGACCAGGCCCAGGATGCAGAACAGGGTGAAGAGCATGACCGCGGTCTTGCGCTCCGAGGGCCGGATGGCCAGCACGTTGCCGCGATCGATATACGGGATGGCGGCGGCGCCTACGAACACGAACCCGGGCACCAGCACGCCGGCGACCACCGGGTGGAAGTAGGCCAGCAGCTCCTGCAGGCCCAGGAAGTACCAGGGCGCCTTGGCCACGGCCGGGGTCACGTTGCTGTTGGCCAGCTCCTCGAGCGGGGCATTGATGAACAGACCCATCAGCAGCAGGAAGATGCTCATGACACCTGCCGCGAGGAACTCGATCGACAGCAGGTGCGGCCAGGTCATGACCGTGTCGTCGGGTTCCTTCTGGACCCGGACCACGGCGTCCTGCTTGACGAGCGCGAGCAGCCGGTATGGCCGCGCCGACATCGGCACGCGCTGCTTGTCGATCTCCGTCCGTCGCGCCGGATCGACGGGTAGCACGACCCGTCGGTCAGGCGGCTGCTTCGTATCGGTCATCTACAGCGGCCCGCTGATCCCGCCGTCTTTCCGGATGCGCCAGAAGTGGACGGCCAGGAAGATGGCCCCCACCAGGGGGAGCACCATGATGTGCAGCACATAGAACCGCAAGAGCGTGTTCTGGCCGACCTCGAGGCCGCCGAGCAGCAGGCGGTTGATCGGGGTGTTGAGCAGCGGCACGTAGCCGCCCATGTTCGTGCCGATCGTGATCGCCCAGTACGCGATCTGGTCCCACGGCAGCAGGTAGCCCGTGAAGCTCAGCAGGATCGTCGTGAACAGGAGCACGACGCCGACGACCCAGTTGAACTCGCGCGGCGGCTTGTAGGCCCCGTGGTAGAAGACCCGCATCATGTGCAGGAAGACGAAGAACACCATCAGGTGCGCCGCCCAGCGGTGGATGTTCCGCGTCAGCAGCCCGAATGTCACCTCGCTCTGGATCTCGAGGATGTTCGTGTAGGCGAGGGTCGCCGAGGGCACGTAGAAGAACATCAGGTACACGCCCGTGACCGTCAGCACGAGGAACAGGAAGAACGACAGCCCGCCCAGACAGAACGTGTAGGCGAACTTGACCGCGTGCTGGCGCACCCGCACCGGGTGGATGTGCAGGAAGACGTTGTTCATCACCGCATACGCGCGCGACCGCTCGTCGCGCGGGTACGGGTTGCGGAACAGCGAACGCCAGAGTGCGCTCCGGCGGATGGACTGGTCCACCCGCTCGAGGAAACTCACCGGGCTCCTCCTGCGATGCCGGACCAGCCGGCCAGCTGTGCGTCGCGGTACGACTCCTTGTAGAGCCGCCCGTCAGTTGATACCTCTCGAAGCTCGAACCGCTCCATCGTAATGGCGTCGAACGGGCAACGCTTGACGCACAGCGCGCAGCGGATGCAGCGCTCCTCGTCGAGGATCATCGCTGCGCCCTGGTCCCAGCCGTAGGCCTCCTCGAGTTCCGGCAGCGGTCCCTCCGACTTCATCTGGTTGACATCGATCATGTGGATGACGCCCTCGGGGCAGACGTCGGCGCATGCCCCGCACAGGACACAGCGGAACGGATCGAACCAGATGTTGTAGTTGCACATCAGGCAGCGGGTCGACTCCGCCACCGCCTGGTTGGCGTCGTAACCCAGCTCCACGGGCGTGTTGAAGTTGACCTCCGGGTCGGTCGACGGCATGCGCACCTGGAGCGGCACCATCGGGATGTGCTGGCGCGGCAGCACGTCGTAGTACTCCGGCATGTCGTGGCGCCACGAGCTGCTGATGCGGACGTGCGGGACGACCGTCACGTCGGTACGCCCCGCGAGGTAGCGGTCGATCGCGTAGGCGGCCTTCTTGCCGTGCCCGGCCGCCTCGATGAGCGTCGTCGGCCCGGTCACGAAGTCGCCGCAGGCAAAGACGCCCCTGACGTTCGTCGCGTACGTCGCGGGGTCGACCTTGACCCGGCCGCGCGCGACCTCGAACGACGACTCGACCGGCAGGAACGTCAGGTCCGCGGCCTGCGACACGGCCGGGATCACGGTCTGGGCCGGGATGACGAATTCGGAGCCCTCGATCGGGATCGGCGAGCGCCGCCCGGAGGCATCGGGTTCGCCGAGCCGGTTGCGGATGAACTTCACGCCGGCGACCTTGCCCTGTTCGCCGATGATCTCGATCGGGCTCGCGAGGAACTCCATGCGGACGCCCTCGCGCTCGGTCTCGCCCAGCTCCTCTTCGTCGACGACCAGCTCGGAGCGGGTGCGCCGGTAGACGATCGACACGCGCTCGGCGCCGTGCCGGAGGCTGGTGCGCGAGCAGTCCATCGCGGTGTAGCCGCCGCCGATCACCACGACGTCGCTGCCGACCTCGAGCTCCTGACCGAGGTTCGCTTTCTTCATGAAATCGACGCCGTACTGGACGCCCTCGAGCTCGGCGCCCGGGATGTCGAGCGCGACCGCGTCCATCGCGCCGGCAGTGATCGCCACCGCGTCGTAGTCGCGCTGGAGCTGCTCGAACGGGATGTCCTTCCCGATCTGCGTGCCGTACACGAAGTCGACGCCCAGCCGTTCGATCAGGCGGACGTCCATCTCGATCGCCTCGCGCGGGAGGCGGAAGGCCGGAACCCCGATGAGCATCGTGCCGCCGGCGTAAGGAAGGCTGTCGAAGACCGTGACGCGGTAGCCCTTCATCGCCAGCTCGCGCGCAACCGACAGGCCGGCCGGTCCGGCGCCGACGACCGCCACGCGCTCCTCGCGCGTCTCGATCTCGGGCATGACGTCCGGGATCCCCGAGGCCTCGTGCCACTCCACGAGGAAGCGTTTCATCGCGCGGATCGCCAGCGGCCGGTCGATGTCGCCACGGCGGCAGGCCCGCTCGCAGGGCGCCGAACAGACGTACGAACACATCGCCGCGACCGGGTTCGGTTCGCGGCTCAGGATGTAGCCCTCCTCGAACCGGCCCTCGGCGGCGAGGTTCAGGTAGCCCCTGCAGTTGGTCCCAACCGGACAGGCTTCCTGGCACTCGATGTTGCACTGGAGCCAGGACGCGTCCACCGGCTGGACGAGGAAATCCTGGGTGGCGTCAATGACCAAGCCGAATTCGTTGCCTTTCCCTGGTGCGGGGCGCGGGGCGCGGGGGAGGCCAAACAAAGGGGACGAGTGGGCCGAATCTACCACCCGGCCTCGAACGGCTGCAAAACGCGGGCAGGATCGGCGAGCCCGATCTAGTACAAGTTCAGGTTGACGCTCGCCAGCGTCGCAGCTACATTCGTTTGCGGGGAATGGCCTGCCCGGCCGAGGATGCACCGCTTGGAGGCTCGTTGGGCTTGACCGGACAGGAAGTTGCCTTCCTCCTGCTCGGTGTTCTCGTCGGAGGCGGCCTCGGTGCCGCCATCGTCAGCGTCCTCCACGGTCGAACGGAACCCAGGCCGGACGTTCGCGTGATCGTGGCTCCGAACGCCATCCCGCGACGCGCGTCGTCGACCCTCGCCTATGCTGGCTCGATGGCACCCACGCTGCCGGCTCGAGGCGGTCCCGCCGATCCGTGGCCGCACCTGCTTGCGGATGTTCCGGCGCCACCGAAAGTTCGAACACCCGTTCGGTCCGTCATCCGTCCGCCGTTCGTCCTTGCGACGGCGCCGGTCGGCGGAGGCGGCGGCGCACGGCTCATGGCGGTCCCCATGGGCTCCCCCACGCCGAAGCAGGACCCGCCGAAGGCGTCGCACGCCTCGCCCGCAGTGCCACCGACGACCCCGGGCGGCCCCGTCGGGGCCGCCATCGGAACGGCGGTGCTCGAGCGGCCGGCAGCGTCGGCCAGCCCAGCCGAACCGATCGCGGCATCGGCCGCCGCGGGGAGCGGACCCGAGGCCCCGTCGGGCGAAGCCGCGGCGCCATCCGGCCCGTGCGCCGAGTTGCGCACGGTCGCCGACGAGCGCTGCGAGGTCGCGTCCCGCGCGCGGGTCGAATCCGAGCGTGCGCAGGACACGCTGCGGGCCGCGCAGCGATCCTACGACGAGCACCAGGCGAAGGCCGAGGAGGCCCAGCGCGCGGCCGACCCGCGCACGATCCGCGAAGCCAAGGACGAAGCCCAGCGCGCGTTCCGGGCCTCGCGGTCGGGCGCGGCCGACAAGGAGACCGTCGATTCGGCGGCTCGCGACTGGCTGCTCGAGATCAACCGGATCAACCAGGAGGCCAAGGCCGCCGTCGTGACGGCCGCGCGCGAGCAGGAGTCGGCGCGCAACCTGGCCGGCTCGCTGGACCGCCTGACGGTGGAGGCGGACGCGGCACGGATTGCCGCCGAATCCGCCGACGAGGCCTGCCTCAACGCCCGCCAGGCGGCCGCCGACTGCGAGGAGTCGCTGGTCGCCGAGCCGGCCGCCCAGCCCGCGATGCCATCCGGGGCACCGAGCGAGACATGGAACGACGAGGCGGCGGCCACCTCGGCGCTTGGCACCGGCACCGCGCCAACGATCTTCCGGCTGCTGCAGGGCGATCGGGTTGCCCTGGTCGCGGTGGTCGAACGCCTGGCCGGGGAGGATCCAGCCGAGCGGCGCACGTGGCAGCTGTCGATCAGCAACCTGGTCGACGCGATCCTGGCCACGGCGATCGAGGGGGCGGCGCTCGAGTTTCCGGACGACGATCCATTCTGGGGTCCGTTCACCATGAGCCAGTCGCGCGACATCGTCTCGGCGCTGTCATCGCTCGGCTACCGCTTCGACGGGCTCGGCGGCTGGGTCGACGGCCGCGTCCCGTCGCAGCGCGACCTGGCCCTCGCCCTCGGCTATGCCGGCCTCGACCCGATGCGCATGCGCCATTGGCCCAACGAGAGCGAGATGGCCGCCTTGTTCGCCAACGTCCGTGTCGCGGCAGCCGAGTACCTCGCCGTGTCGGCGGGCGACCTGACGCTCGGTGAGCTGGTGACGATGCTCGGGCCGCGCGCCGATGCGCTGACCGACGTCTGGAACGCCTGGGGTCGGATCCGCCCGCTCCTGCTCGAGGAGCGCTGACGGTTCAGGCGCTGTCGGCCGTCTCCTCGACCTCCTCGGCCGCGGCCTCGTCTTCGGCTTCGTCCTCGTCGATCACGATGACCCGGAACGCCTCGGCCGCGTCCGTGCCGATGTGCACGCCGGCCTCCGCGGCGCGCTCGCGAACGCGCTCGAACAGCGCGTCCATGTCCTCGATCTGGCTGGCGTGCGCGCGCAGCGCGTCGAACTTCCGGTCGAGCGTGCCGCTGACATCGACCCACGCATCGGGCTGGTTCGACCAGAAGAGATACAGCCGCCGGACGCGATGCTTGGCCAAGCCGGCTCGAGCCAGCCACGGGAATGCCATCGGGTTTCGGGCCGCCGGGTATGCGGCATCGATGGCGGCCATCCCTGCGGCGCGGTGGTCGGTGTGGTTCACCCCGTGGCGACCATGGAAGATCGTCTCGGGGTCGGTCGCGAGGACCGCGTCGGGGCGGAACGTCCGTATCTCGCGGACCAGCTGCTCGCGCAGGGCCAGGTCGTTGGCCAGCGCGCCGTCGGGCTGGTGCAGAAACGTGACCCCAACGTAGCCCACGGCCGCGACGGCAGTCCGCTGTTCGGCTTCTCGAGCAGCGGCGAGCTCGAGCGGGTCGATGTCCGGGTCTTCGCCACCCTGGTCGCCGCTCGTGCAGCACACGAGCCAGCCTTCCGAGCCCTCCGCGATCCAGCGGGCACACGTGGCGGCGGGACCGAAATCCGCGTCGTCGGGATGCGCCGCGATGACCATGAACCGCGCCGGGCGCCAGCCATGATCCTGGTGCAGCCCGTCATCGGTCATGTGTCAGCACCCTCTCACCATCTGCTCAGAAAGGTTGCAGCGCGAAGCGGCGCGAGCGTACTCTTGCGGCCGAGGCTTCGCTCGTCTCCCCCCACGAGCGAAGCCTCTGTTCGTTTCTCTGCGCTTCGTCAGCTGGCGTGGGCGCCCTGGAGTTCGTCGAGCGCGGACAGCACGTCGGCGGCGTGACCGTCCGGCTTGACCTTGGGCCACGTCCGAGCGATGCGACCCTCCGGGTCCACGAGGAACGTCGTCCGCGCGGTGCCCCAGTACGACCTGCCGTAGTTCTCCTTGAGGACCCACGAGCCGTACGCCTCCGCGGCCTTGTGGTCTTCGTCGGCCAGGAGCGTGAACGGCAGGCCGAACTTCTCGCGGAAGGCGCGCTTGCTGGCAGCGCCCTGCGGGCTCACGCCCCAGACGTCCGCGCCGCGCTCGTGGATCGTCTCGTTTGCGTCGCGAAACTCGCACGCCTCGACGGTGCAGCCGGGCGTGTCGTCCTTTGGATAGAAGTAGAGGATCGTCCATCGGCCGCGCTGATCCGACAGGCGGTGGACCCTGCCCGACTCGTCGGGGAGGGCGAGGTCCGGAGCGACGTCGCCCGGTTGCGGCATGCTCATCGAACGAGGGTAGCAGGGGTTTCGATCACGAGCAGGCGGCCGGCTCGGACGCTTACCGCGGCATCGGGCGCGGCGCGGACATTGGACAGGCCGCGCGCGGGTCCCGGCGGCAACGGCTCGTCGGCCAGCGGGTAGGCCAGTCCCTCGGTCGTGACGCCGAGCACACCTTCGCCGAACGGCAGCAGCGAGACCAGGTCGTCGACGTGCCCGGGCAGGGCCATCCGGACCGCCGATCCCGCGACGTCCGGCGCGCTGATCAGCCGGATGCGCGTTCGTGCGTCGAGCAGGGCGGCCACGCGGCCGCCGAGCTGCGGCATGGCGAGGAGGCCGACGTTGGCGAGCGCATGATCGAAGCGGACGCCGCCGAGCGCCCCGATGATCAGGACCTCGGTCGGGTCGTGGGTCAGCGCCTCGAGCACTGCCAGCTCCGTGTCGGATTCGTCCTTCGCGACGGACGTTCGGCGCATGGCGACACCGCGCGCTGCAAGCGCGTCGAGCGCATCTGCCGTGATCGAATCACCGTCGCCGACCCACGTGTCGATGGCCAGCTGCAGTCCGTCGGCGTGGCGCGCGCCGCCGTCCGCCGCGATCACGACCTCGGCCGCGTCGGCCCAGCCGGGCCACGCCGCGTCCAGGGCGGCACGGTCCGGCGCGTCCCCGTCGGCCAGCACGATCGCCTTCATGGCCGGGATGCTACCGCCCGAGGGTGGTGAGCAGCGTCATGGAGGAGGCCCGATGCTAGACTCCGCCGGTGCCGGATCAGCCCTCCCACCCCGCCGTTCGACGGGTCGTCGACGCCGCCGCGCGGAAGGGCATCAGCCTCGAGATTTCGACCTTCGCCGAGTCGACGCACACCGCGGAGGAGGCCGCCGCGGCGCTGGCCGCGGAGCTCGGCCAGATCGTCAAGTCGCTCGTGTTCGTCGTCCCGGGTGAGGCCGGCGAGCTCGAACCCGTCCTCTGCCTCGTCTCCGGTGTGAACCGGGTCGACATGGCGCGCCTGGCGGCCGTCACCGCGGAACCGGCCATCCGGCGGGCGACGGCACGCGAGGCGAACGACCTGACCGGGTTCACCATCGGGGGCATCCCCCCGATCGGTCACAGCCGGCCACTGCGCGTGATCATGGATCCGGACCTCGGCCGCTACGAGACGGTCTGGGCCGCGGCCGGATTGCCGACTGCGGTCTTCCCGGTCCCCCCCGCGACACTGCGCATGCTGTCGAACGCCGAGGTAACGCCGCTCGCGGAGGTCGTCCGCCGCGCGGACCTCGAAGCCGCCCTCGGCGGCTGAGCCACTCGCGCGGGACCGATGCCGGCCGAACCGCACAATGCCACCGTCACGTACCCCGGCGGCCTCCGTGCCCGATGGCGGTGGGGCGGCAGCGGTCAGGCAGGCGACGTGTTCGCCCTGTCCGAGGCGGGTGGCGCACTCCTCGACCTCGGGGACCATGTCTCGGCCGAACCGGACGCGCTGTGCCGGGCGGAGGTGCGGGTCGAGGGGCCGCGCGGCGCCTGGACGGCGCGCTTCGCGTCGACCGTGTTCGACGATCCGGCGGGGCTCGCCTGGGACGCGGCCGGACTGCTGGTCGTCAAGTACGGCTTCCACACCTTCGGCCTCGAGGCCGCCTCGGGCGAGCTCCGCTGGGAGCACCGCTCGGCGTCACCGGTCCTGGTCGTGCTGGGCTCAGCGCGCCTCGCCCACGTCCTCGTCCAGGCCGAGATCGAGACGTTCGCGATCGAGCCGGATGGGACGGTCGCGTGGCGCGTCGCGCACTCCGACGTGGTCATCGGCGCCGAGCTCGTCGGCGGCCGGCTGGTATTGACCAGCTTCGACGGCCAGGTGTCCGCGCTGGATCCGGCCTCGGGACGGCCGGCCTGACGGAAGGCCACCCGCTGTGGATGGCGCGTGGATAACCGGGCGGTTCGAGCCCAAAGTCGTGGACGACGGCCATTGACCCGGCCGCCACGCGGCCGGTAGCGTATTCATCAGCCCGGAGGGGCCGAGCGACACTAACGGCCGAGATCGCATCAAGGTCCACGTGTCGGGTAGGTTCCTACGGGCCTTTCCATGTGCCGGCGCTATCATCGCCGCCGTGATTCCCCTTGCCTTCCTCGCTGCAGGTCTCGTCGCGCTCGCGGCGGGAGCGGTGGTGCTGCGAACGTTCGGTCCGCGCTACCGCATCGGGCGCCTCCTCGCGACCGCGCCGCAGGTGACGGTGGCCGAAGCGCTGCAACTCGCCGACGGCGAGCCGCGCTACGTCGCCGTGCGGGGGCGGATCGACGCCGAGGAACCGTTCGAGGACGACGCGCACCGCCCGCTGGTCTACCGTCGCACGCGCCTCCAGCGGCGTACGGGCTCCGCGTGGACGGCGTTCGAAGACCACCTGCAGGCCGTCGACTTCCAGGTACGTGAAGGGCTCGACGAGATCGGCATCGACAGCTCCGCGCTGGACGCCGGGCTGATCGTCGTCCGACGCGAGGCCGTCGGGACCGCTGCAGACGTCCCCGACCATGCGGCGGACGCGCCGTCCGACACGCCGGTCCGGCTGCTGGTCGAGCAGGTATCCGCGGTCGAGCACGCCATCGCGGTCGGCGTCCCGCGCCGCCTCGACGGCGGCGTCGTGCGCCTCACCGAGGGCCTCGGCCGGCCATTGATCATGACCACGCTCGAGCGACCCGAGGCGATGCGCATCCTGGCCGACGGCTCGACCCACCGACCGCTCGCCGCAGCGCTCTTCCTGGTCCTCGGCCTCGCCCTGGTCACGCTCGGGTTCGCGTCCGCCGTGGTCGAGGCCGTGCTATGAGGCGCACGCTTGCGACAGCCATCGCGACGTTCGGGCTGCTGCTGACGGCGGCGACATCCGTCATCGCCGCGGAGCCGGCCGCGTCACCGGGCACCGGCGGCGATCCCCGATCGCCGGGCCAGGGCCCCGGGCTCGTCGGCGATCCGCTCTTCGCCATCGGCGCGGTCGTGCTGATCGCGCTCACGAGCGTCGTCGTGACGCTTGCCTACGTGCGCCTTACGAGCTCACGTTCGAGCGATCGCGAGGGCTGAGCGGCCGCCCGGTCGGGCGGGTAGGACCATCGGCCCATTGGCAAGAACTGTGCGGAGGGTAGGCTCGACGACGTAAGTTCACATTTCCTCCAGCGAGCCGTCACCTCCGGATGCCTCCCGCCCTCCCCAATCGCCCCATCGATGCCACGCTGTCCGTGACCAAGGCTGCACGCCTGCTGGGTGTGCATCCGAACACGGTGCGGGCCTGGAGCGACGCGGGGCGGTTGCGCTACTACCGCATCAACCCGCGCGGCGATCGTCGCTACCGGCTGGGTGATCTGCAGCGCTTCCTGGCCGCCGCGGCCGGCGGAGCGATTCGTGATCTGCCACCGGGCGTCGCCCGGCGCGAGATCCTGCGCGCGGCCACCGCCGGACTGGCGACGCCGGCCGCTGCCGGCCACGGGGCCCAGGGCGACCCCGAACACATCGTCGATCGGCAGGCCGACGTGTCCCTGCTGGTCGAGCTCATGCGGCTCGCAGGGTCGACCGGGGACGCCGATCGGGCGTTGCAACAGACCGTCGGCCTGCTTCGCGACGCAACCGGCGCCGACCTCGTCGCCGCGTGGGAACGCGTCAACCAGCAGCTCGTGCCGCGGGCGGCGGCGGGCGCCGAGGCGGCGAGGGTGGTCGCGCTGCCGCCGGACAGCGGCATCCTCGGACGAGCCCTCGCCCGGGGCAGCGCACCAGCGAGCGTGGCCAGCCCGCTCGCCCGGGTCGCCAGGAGCCACGATCCCGACCACGAGGCCGCCGGCGGCGCGGTCCCGATCGTGGCGGCGGCGCCCGCTGAGCTGGCGGTCGCAATCCCCGGTTCGGCGGGCTCGTGGGGCGTCCTCCTCGTCGCTGGCACGTCGCTGACCGATCGCGACGCAGAGCTCGCGACGCTGGCGGCCGAGGCCATCGGCGGCATCGTCGGCGTCAGCCGCCAGACCGAGCAGGTCACGCAGCACCTGCACCGCGCCGAAGCGCTCCGCCGGGTCGCCAGCGACATCGGCAGCCGCCTCGAACTCGACCGCATCCTGGGCGGCCTCGCCGATCACGCGATGGTCCTCTTCGAAGCCGACCGCACGGCCGTGTTCCTGCGCCACCGCGATGGCCAGGCGCTGGCCGAGGTCAGTCGCGGCTTGTCGCCCGCGTATCTCGGCAGCGTGCGCAGCCTGCCTGCGCGCTCGATCCAGGCGGCGGCGATCGCCGCGCGCCAGCCGATCGCAGCCGAGGCCTACCGCGACGACCCCCGCGGCGCCGACGTCCGCGCGGCCGTCGTCCAGGAGGGATTCGACACGGTCTGCTCGGCGCCGCTGTTCGACGGGGCGCAGCTCCTCGGCACCCTCGACGTCTACCACGATCAGCCCTATCACTGGTCGGCGGAGGAGCTCGAGGCGATGACGTCGCTGGCAACGAGCGCCGTGGTCGCCATCCGGACCGCCCAGCACTACGAGCAGATGGCCACGTGGACCGCCCAGCTGCAGTCGATCCAGCAGCTCGGCACGCGGCTCAACCGGCTGACCGACGTGCGCGAGATCGGGCTGGCGATCGCCAAGGAGCTGCGCCAGCTGATCGACTACCACAACGTCCGCGTCTATCGCCTGTACGGCGACGACCTGATTCCGGTCGCCATGCAGGGCCAGGTCGGCGAGTACACCGACGAAACGCCCGAGCAGCTCCAGGTCAGGATGGGCCAGGGCATCACGGGCTGGGTCGCCGAGCACCGGCTTGCCCAGAACCTGCCGGATGCCGCCAACGACCAGCGTGCGAACACGATCGCCGGTACCGAGGACGACCTCGACGAGTCGATGCTCCTCGCCCCGATGGTGTTCGAAGACCAGGTGCTCGGCGTGCTGGTGCTGTCGAAGCTCGGGCTGCACCAGTTCAGCGACGACGACCTGCGCCTCCTCGTGATCTACGCGAGTTTCGCCGCGCAGGCGATGGCCAATGCCGATGCCACCGATCGGTTGCGCGCCCAGTCGGCCGCGTACGAACGCCAGGTACGCAGCCAGCGGGCGCTCCTCCAGATCACCGAATCGATGCTCACGACGTTCGACGCCCACGCCGTGCTCGAGAGCATCACCGAGCGGCTGGGCGGGCTGATCGCCAGCGACAACATCGCGATCGAGGTCGTCGATGCACAGACCGGGCTGCTCACCCCGTTGACCGCACGAGGCATCCATGCCGACTACTACCTCATGCCATGGGAGCCCGACGAAACCGGCATCGCAACGTGGGTCGTGGAACGCAACGAGCCGGTGTACGTCGCGGACGAGCGCAACGATCCGCGGGTCAACATGTTCCGGGACACGGGCGCACAGGACGGCTGCCTGATCGTCGTTCCTCTACGCGGCCGCGAAGGGGCGATGGGCGTGCTGACCTTGGAGCGGCTCGGCGTCGGGGCATCGTTCGAGGAAGACGAATTCGAGCTCGTCCAGCTGTTTGCCGCGCAGGTGTCGATCGCGCTGCAGAACGCCGAGGTCTACCGCGCCATCGAGGTCAAGGCCCGAACCGACGACCTGACCGGGCTGTACAACCACGGGACGTTCCAGGAGTGGCTCGAGCGCCACGTCGTCGAGGGCACCGGGTTCAGCATCGTCATGGTCGACCTGGACAATTTCCGCTCCGTCAACAACACCCTCGGTCACCAGGCCGGCGACACGCTGCTGCGGACCATCGCGAGCGGGCTGGTGGCGGCCGGCCGGAGCAAGGACCTCGTGTTCCGCTACGGCGGTGACGAGTTCGCGATGATCCTGCCGGACACGGACGCGGCCGGCGCCCACCGCGTGGCCGAGCGGGTCCACGAATCCGTCGGACGGATCGGCGGCCCCGGCACCCGCTGGGCGGCCGAGGGAGCCGCGGTCTCGGCGTCCGTCGGGATCTCGACGTTCCCGGTCGACGGCACGTCCGCCGCGTCCGTGCTGCTTGCCGCGGATCGAGCGGCGTTTCTCGCCAAGCGCAGCGGTCGCAACCGGATCGCCACCGCCGCCGAGGGCCTTTCGCTCGAAGACGAGTTCTCGTTGCAGGAGCCGACCCCGGTCGACCCGCCAACAACCGCCGACGCGGGCTAGGATCGCCCTGTCGAGGTCGTCACGGACGTCCACGACCGACCGTCCGAACCCGCATGAGCAGAGGGGCCGTGCTCCGCTCGCTCGCCGTCTCGGCGCTCGCTGGGCTGTTCGTCGTCATCGCGATCGCGTGTGTCCCGCAGCCGGCCAACCGGCGGACCCAGGCGCCGATTGCCGTATCGGCCGCACCGGTCACGCAACCCCCAACTCCGACGCCGGCAACGCCGTCCCCGAGCCTCACGTTCAGCCGGCCGACGGCCACGCCGCAGCCGACCTTCCTCGCCTACCGCGTGCGGAGCGGCGACACGATCACCTCGATCGCCCGCGAGCACGACACGACGGTCCGCAGCATCGGCTACTGGAACCGCACGACGTATCCGTCACTGGATCCCGACAGCGGCCGCTACAACCCGGACAATTTGCGCGTCGGCTGGACGCTGCTGTTGATCCCCGGCGTCGAGGTAGATCCAGATGAGATCACGCCGCCCCCGACCGTCGCCCCTGCGGCCGGTGAGGAAACGGCCAGCGAGGAGCCGGCCGACTAGACTGCGCCCGGTGAACCAACCCGGCGCGCCTCGCATCGCGATCACCGTCAGCGATCCCTCCCGGAGCGCCGATGCGGCCCTGGCGGGCGAAAAGCGCCAGCGCTACGCGGACGCGCTGGCGCGCCACGGCGCGGAACCCGTGTTCGTGCACTCGGGGCTGGCGGCCCGCGACCGGGCGGATGCGCTGGCGACGATGGATGGCCTCCTGCTGTCCGGTGGGCGCGACATCGATCCCGCACGATACGGCCGACCGCGCCACCCCAGCGAAACTGTGGAAACCGACCGCGACGCGCTCGAAGCCGATGCGTGGGCGACGGCGGCGGAACGGGCACTCCCCGTGGTGGGCGTGTGCCGCGGCCTCCAGGCGATCAACGTGTTCTCGGGCGGCACGCTCATCCAGCACCTCGACGGCCACGCCGAACCGCCGGGCCGTCCCGGCCGGGTGACGATGCACCCGCTGCGCGTGGAACCCGGAACGCGCCTCGCGCGGATCCTCTTCCCGGCCAACGTTCGTGGTGGCGTCCTCGAGGTGAACTCCTCCCACCACCAGGGTGTCGGCGCGGCCGACCTGGCGCCCGGGCTCGTCCCGAACGCGCGTGCGGCCAGCCCGGTCGGTGAGCTGGTCGAAGGCCTCGAAACCCGCGATGGGCGGTTCGTCCTGGGCGTCCAATGCCACCCGGAGCGCACCGACTCCACTCCGAAGCAATTCGAGCGCCTGTTCGCCTTCTTCGTGGACGCCGCGCGGGGGCCGCTCAGCCGCCGCTGACAGCAGCCAGATCCCGCCTACAACCGCCCCGCCTCGATGATCCGTTGCAGGAACTGGCGCGTGCGCGCCTCGCGGGGCTCGGAGAACATCTCGGCGGGCGGCCCCTCTTCGACGATCCGCCCGCCGTCGAGGAAGCAGACCCGGTGGGCGATGTCACGCGCGAAGCCCATCTCGTGCGTCGCGATGACCATCGTCATGCCACCGGACGCCAGCTCGCGGACGACGTTCAGCACCTCGGCGACGAGCTCCGGATCGAGGGCGCTGGTGACCTCGTCGAGCAGCAGCAGGTCGGGCTCCATCGCCAGCGCCCGCACGATCGCCACGCGCTGCTGCTGGCCACCCGACAACAGGTCCGGCACGTCATTGCGCTTTTCGGCGAGGCCGAAGCGCTCGAGCAGCTCGGTCGCGGCACGCTCGGCCTCCGCACGCGGGCGGCCGAGCACCTTGCGCGGCGCCAGGGTCACGTTGTCGAGCACCGTCATGTGCGGGAACAGGTTGAACGCCTGGAACACGATGCCGATGCGTCGCCGGATGCGGTCGACGTCGACGCCCTTCGCGGTGATGTCCACGTCGTCGATGACGATCCGCCCGGCGTCGATCTCCTCGAGCAGGTTGACGCAGCGGAGCAGCGTCGACTTGCCCGAGCCCGAAGCGCCGATCAGGCACACGACCTCGTGGCGGTCCACCGCAAGATCGATGCCCTTCAGGACCTCGAGGTCGCCGAACGACTTGTGGAGCCCTTCGATCCTGAGGACCGCTTCGCTCATCGGGCGCCTCGCGTCCCTGCCTGGCGGCGGCGCTGGCGAACGACCAGCCATTCGGTGAAGCGGGACAACGGCAGGGTCACCACGAGGAACACCAGCGCGACTGCGACGAACGGCGTGAAGTTGAAGTTGGCGGCCGCCTTGATCTGCGCGGTCCGGAAGATCTCGACGACCCCGATGAGCGACACGAGCACGGTGTCCTTCTGCAGCCCGATGAAGTCGTTGAGCAGCGGCGGGACCACTCGGCGCACGGCCTGCGGCACCACCACGTAGCGCAGCGACTGCAGCCGGCTGAGCCCGAGCGAACGAGCGGCGGCCTCCTGGCTCGGGTGGACGGACTCGATGCCGGCCCGGAACACCTCCGACACGTAGGCCGAGTACACGAGCGTCAGCGTGACGACCGCCCAGAAGAACGGGTCGTTGGGCACGCCGTCGATGCCCAGGCCGGGAACCCCGAACCCGAGCACGTAGATGATCAGCAGGCCCGGGATGGCCCGGAACACATCGGTGTAGACGGTGGCCATCAGCCGCAACGGGAACAGGGCCGGTCC
>DASTYU010000080.1:0-14241 GCA_035764655.1 Candidatus Limnocylindrales bacterium | reverse complement strand
GGTGGCCATCACGCCCAGCTCGTCCGCGAGCCGGTCCACGATCTCGCGTGCCACGGCATCGCCATCGACCGCGGCCTCGAATACAACGGGTGACAGCTCACCGAGGCGCTCGTGCTCGATCCGCCCGTCGTACAGCGCGCGGACCACCGCGCCCGGGGTCGCGAGCCCGAAATGCGCCGGAACAAGCCGTTCGAGGCTCGTGCGCGGACCGCGCCCGTCACGCGCCCGCACGGAGGCGGCCTGTGCGGCCATGCCCAGCGATCCTCCCCCACCCCAGTCCCCGGAGATGTCGCCCACACCGTCGAAACGTGCAACGCGTCCGTCCGGCGCGACACCCGCTCCGTTGACGCCCTGCCCGCAGATCAGCGCGACGCCCCACGGCCGCCGGCTACCGGCACGCAGCGCGGCCATGGTGTCGTTGACGACGACCACCTCGCGGGCGACGCCGAGACCGCCGATTCCGCGTTCCAGCGTCCGAACGTCGCTCGCGTAGTCCGCTCCGGCCAGCGCGAACACGCCCACGTCAGCCGGTGACGCCGCCGAAACGCCTGCCTTACCCGCCAGCGCGGCCAGGCGCGCCATCCCCTCCTCCAGCCCCACGGCCTGGTGGGACACCGTCGGGCCGCGAACGGCGGCTCGCAACCGACCGCTCTCGGCCACCGCCGCGACATCGGTCTTCGAATTCCCGCCGTCGACGGCGAGGACGAACCGGCGATCTACCACGGCACCGTCGCGATCGGAGGCGAACCCAGCTCGTCGATGCCGACGTAGGAAACGCCGTCGGCGGCGGCGGCCGCCACCACGCGCTCCACCGCCCGAGGCGTCACGTCCGGCCAGCCATGCAGCAGCACGACTGCCCCGTCACCGGCGTCGCGGACGCCGTCGCGGATGCAGCGCTCGACCTCTTCGGGTGTCAGGCCTCCCCGCCAGTCTTCCGGGTTGACGTGCCAGCCGACATGGCGATAGCCGGCGCCGGCCAACCCGCCGAGCACCCGCGCGTCCGAGACGCCATCGCCGAACGGACAGCGGAACCATGGCCGCGGGTCCACCCCGGCCAGCTCGCGGATGCAGGCCTCCGCGCGATCGATGTCGTGCCGGATCCCGTCGTCGGTCAGGTACGACATCCGCGCGTGGTAGAAGCCATGACTGCCCACGACGTGGCCATCCTGCACGATCGACCGGGCAAGCGAAGGCTCGGCCTCCACCCAGCGGCCCTGCACGAAGAACGTCGCGCGCACGCCGGCTGCCGCGAGCACCTGCAGCAGCGGCCCGGTCCCTTCATGGTCCGGCCGGTCCGGGTGCTCCGTATCGAACGTCAACGCCGCGCGGATCGGCACCAATGCGCCCTACTTCTCGACGCCGGTGATGACGATTCCGCGTGTGAAGAAGCGCGACGTGAGCAGGAACGCCACGACGGGGATGATCATCGTCATCAGGGTGCCCGCCTGGATCAACTCGGGGTTGCGGTAGTGGATGCCATTGAACCGCGACAGGCCCACCGCCAGCGGCTGCAGCTCGGGCTTCGCTGACAGGTAGATCAGCGGCCCGAAGAAGTCGTTCCACGAGTACACGAGGTGGAAGATCGCGACGGCGATCACCACCGGCCAGGCCTGCGGCAGGATCACCGAGATGAGCGTCCGGAACGGACCCGCGCCGTCGATCGCGGCCGCCTCGTCCATCTCGGTCGGGATCGTCATGAAGTACTGCCGCATGAGGAACACGTCGTAGGCGTTGGCGAAGAACGCCGGCACGAGCAGCGGCAGCCAGGTGCCCACCCAGCCGAGCTCCACGAACAGGGTGTAGGTCGGGATGATCGTCACCGCGTATGGCAGGAAGATCGTGGCGATCAGCAGGGTAAACAGCACGTTCCGGCCCGGGAAGCGGAAGCGGGCGAACCCATACGCCACGACCGTGCACGACAGGATCGTCCCGATCGTCCCAATCACGGCGATCGCAAAGGTGTTGAACAGCAGGCGCGGGTAGTCGATCAGGTCCCAGACCTCGGCAAAGTTCTCCCAGTGCGGGGCGAACGTCCACGCCGGGGTCAACGTCCGCCACGACCCCTGCCACGTGATCGGTGGCCCCGCGGGATTGCCCGGGTCCACGAATTGGCTCTCGGCCCGGCCCGGCTGCAGCAGGGCCAGCTCTCGGGTGGTGCCCTCGATCGGCACGTTGTACACGTCGAGCAGCTTGCCCTCGTATTCGAAGGTCGCCGGGTCGGCCGGGTAGATGGGTGATCCCGGCTGGCTGATCTGGTCGGTGGATTTGACCGCGAACGTCGCCGCGCGCAGCAGCGGCGACAGGAATGCCGCGAGGAACAGCACCGCGATGAGCGTGACCAGGAACGACTTCGACCGGTCGCCATGCTCTGCCGGACGGCGGCTCTCGGCCCGCCCGCTGCCACGCCGTCGAACAAGTCCGGTGAGCCTCCCGCCGGATTGCTGGAGCCCGACGCCGACCGCCATGTCAGCGGGCCTCGCCGGCGTAGTACACCCAGCGCCGGGCGCCCCAGAAGAGGAGCAGCGTCAGCAGCAGCGTGATTGCGAACAGCACCCACGCCAGCGTCGCGCCGTACGACATGTCCTGGAAAGCGAAGAAGTTCTTGTAGAGGTAGAGGTTGTAGAAGAGGGTCGAACCGCCCGGCTGCCCCGTGCCGTTCTTGAGGACCAGCGGGACGAGGAAGTACTGGAGCACCTCGACCACCGCGAGCACCAGCGTGTAGAACACGACCGGCGACATCAGCGGGATCGTCACGTTGCGCAGGCTGGCCCACGCCCCGGCGCCATCGATGCGCGCCGCGTCGTACAGCTCGCTGGGGATGCCCTTCAGCCCGGCGAGGTAGATGATCACGCCCGCCCCGATGCCCCACACGCCCATGATCACGAGGCCCGGATAGATCCAGGTGGTGCTCTCCAGCCAGTCCGGCGGATGCTCGATCCCGATCAGCTGCAGAAAGTTGTTGACCCAGCCGTTGCCCTCCGAGCCGAGCATGCCCTGCCAGATGAGGACGCCCGCCACGAACGGCACGACGTACGGCATGAAGAACAGGACGCGGAAGGCGCCGCTCCCCCGCAGGTGACGCGAGTGGAGCAGCAAGGCGACGGCGAACGGCAGGGCCACCGCCACCGGCAACGCGATGAGCGCGTAACGGAAGGTGACGGTCAGCGAATGGATCGCCGTGGGGTCGTTGATCAGCTTCTCGTAGTTGCGCAGGCCGACGAAGCGCAGCGGCTCGGCCTGCTCGAGGTTGATGTTGGTGAACGTGAACCCGAGGGTGGCGATCATCGGGCCCAGCGTGAACAGCAGGAACCCGATGATCCACGGCGAGATGAAGACGTAGCCCCACAGCGCGCGCCGCCACGCCAACCCACGCGGGCGGACGAGGCGGCGCGACCGTGGCTGGGTCAGGACGGCCATCGCCTGGGGTCGCTCAGCCCTCCTGGTCCCAGATCGACTGAAGCTGTGTCTTGAGGGACTCGATCTCCGTGTCGAGGTTGAGGCCCTGCGTGGACTGCCACTTCGTGCCGAACTCGATGATCTTGTCGAGCGATTCGTTGTACGCCGGCATGTACGACTCGAAGTTCGGCACGTCGGCGAAGTTGACGCCCTCCTTGGCCACGTTCCAGTCGACCTGGTTCGGGAAGCCCTCCTGGAGGGTGGTGAAGAACGCGTCCTGCGCCTCGGGGCGGGCGGGCATCCCGCCGTAGGTCGTCAGCAACGTCTGCGACGCGTCGCCGAGCAGGTAGGTCAGGGCCTCGAACGCCTCGTCGGGATGCTTGGTGTCCTTGTGGATGCGGAACGTGTCCGCGTTGAACGCCGCGGTCGTCGTCCCGTTGTAGGACGGCGTGGCCGCGAGGTCCCAGTCGTCGCCGCTGTCGCCGACGCCGTACGTCGACCACAGGTAATTCGGCGCCATCGAGACGTTGCCCGTGAAGAACGGGTAGTCGCTCGGGTTGAGCTCGTCGCTCTCGAATTGCGGACCTGTCATGGAGAAGTGGTCGTCCCACATCCCCGCGTAGAACCACTTCCACGCCTGCTGCCAGGCGTCCGGGATCTCGACGGTCGTGCCGTCGGCGCCACTGGCAAGCTGGCCGGGGCCCCAGTAGGCACCGGTCTGGCGGAGGTCGTCGCGCTGCGGCTCGAAGCCCCACTGGACGATGTTCTCAGCATCGAACCCGTCCTGGGTGGCGTCCTTGCCGTTCTTGTCGACGGTGAGGATCTTCGCGATCTCGCGGACGGTGTCCCAGTCCCACGGGCGCTCGGTCCCGTCGGGCATCGTGTAGGTGGCGTTCCACTCGTGCGGCGGCTCAGCGAGACCCGCCTCGGTGAAGTGGCCCTTCTTGTAGAAGAGGGCCGACGGATAGATCGCGAACGGGATACCGGTCTGGCCCTCGCCGCCGGTGTTGTACAGGGCGACCGTGCTGTCGGGGTACTGGCCCAGGTCGTAGCCGGTCGAGTCGATCAACGGCTGCAGGTCGAGCCACTGGCCGTGGAATGCCTCCGCACCGCCGACCCCGACGGGACCAACGATGTCCGGCCCGTTGCCCGACGCGATCTGTGTGGCCAGCGCATCGCGGGCGCCCTCGTACGGGACGGCCTCGAACGTCAGGTGGATGTTCGGGTGGGCCGCGTTGAAGTCCTCGACAACCTGCTGTTCGACTTCGACCTGCTCCGGGGCGTCACCGCCACCGAGGCAGCAGTACCAGCGCAGCTCGACGACGTCGCCGTTGGCGGCCGGCTGCGACGCCGGCGGCGCTGCGGACTGCCCCGGCGCCTGGCTGCCGGGAGCGGTCGTCGTCGTCGACTGCCCACAGGCGGCGACGAGCAGCACGACTGCGGCGAATAACGCCGGCAGCCGCAGGGTTCGCGGGGTTCGCATCGATCGCTCCTCCTCCTGGCGCGTTCGGGGCGCGTTACGAGCCGACGGGTGCCTCCGGACGAAGGCCGGCCACGAGCGTCGGCTCATTGCCGCTCGGGCGGTTCGAGCGCACGACAACGCGCTCGACGTAATAGCGGGTTCGATCGCCGCGGACGAAGGTCCGGGCGTACTCGATCGGCGTGCCGTGCTCGTCGAAGGCGACGCCCTCGATCACGAGGGCCGGCGTGCGCGGTTGCTGGTCGAGGAGCCCGGCTTCGCGCGTGCGCAGGAGAACGGGCTCGAGCGACTCACGGGCGCGAGCGATGCGCGTGCCGTAGCGCTCGGTGAGGACGTCATAGAGCGAGTTGTGCTCGAGATCCGCGGCGAGCAGTCCCGGAAAGCGCTCGGCGGGAAGGTGGACCTGCTCGAGCAGGAGCGGTTCTCCGTTGGCGACCCGGAGGCGTTCCAGGTAGACGATTGGCGAACCCACTTCGAGATCGAGCGCCTGGGCGACGACCTCGCCCGCGGACTCGGGCCGCGCCGCGACGAGGCGCGTCTCGGGATCGAGGCCGCGCCGCTGCATCTCCTCGGTGAAGCTGAGGGCGTCGGCGAAGTCGCGCTCGATGCGCTGCTTGAGCGCGAACGTGCCGCGACCACGGGTTCGTTCGATGCGTCCTTCGCGCGCGAGCTCGGTCAGCGCGCGGCGGATGGTGATCAGGCTGCAGCCGTATCGGCCGCACAGCTCGCGTTCGGGCGGCAACCGGTCTCCCGGCGCGATCTCACCCGAGTCCAGGGCCGCCTTCAGATGGAGATAGACCTGGTGGTGGAGCGGGACAGGACCGAGCTCGAGGCGGAAACGCGCCATCGACAGACCGGTTCCTCCGTGCGACGGTGCCGCTGTCGGCCACGGTTGGGGGTTGGCCGAGATTGTTCATAATGTTATAAGCAATCTGTCAAGGGCTCGGACATGAGCCGGTGGTGGGAGGCACATGGGCGTCAAGGTCACGGTCGTCGGTGGCGGAAGCACCTACACGCCGGAACTGGTCGAAGGCGTCGTCAACCGTGCTGACCGGCTGCCGATCGACGAGCTGAGCCTGCTCGACGTCGACGGCGAGCGGCTGGCGATCGTCGGTGGGCTGGCGGGGCGGATGCTCGACCGGGCAGGCTGGGGTGGGCGCCTCTCGCTCGAAACGGATCGTGCCGCTGCTTTGGACGGAGCCGATTTCGTCCTGGTGCAGTTGCGCGTGGGCGGCCAGGCCGCGAGATTGCGCGACGAGACCGTTCCGCCGCGCTACGGCGCAGTCGGCCAGGAGACGACCGGGCCGGGCGGCCTCGCCAAGGCGATCCGGACCGTCCCGGTGATCCTGGATCTGGCCGAGGAGGTCGGGCGTCGGGCAGCCGCGGGACACTGGATCGTCGACTTCACGAACCCGGTCGGGATCGTGACCCAGGCGCTGGTCGACGGGGGTCACCGGGCGCTTGGCCTGTGCAACGTGGCCATCGGCATGCAGCGCTGGCTGGCCGGCTGGCTGGGCGTGGACCCATCGCGCGTGGCGCTCGAGCACGTCGGCCTCAACCACCTTAGCTGGGTGCGGGCCGTGTTCGTGGACGGCGCCGACGTGCTGCCGCGCCTGCTCGCCGACGAGCCCGAGCGGATCGCCGAGCACACCGGCCTTGGGGTCGACGTCGTTCGGCGCATGGGCGCCATCCCGTCCTACTACCTCCGCTACTACGAGGCGACCGAGACGGTCGTGCGCGAACAGCTCGATGGGCATACGCGGGCCGCCGACGTCATGAATATCGAGCGACAGCTGCTCGATATGTACCGCGACCCGGCACTCACCGAGAAACCGGCGCTCCTCGGCAAGCGCGGCGGGGCGTACTACAGCGAGGCCGCGGTCGACCTCATCGCGTCACTGCACGATGGACGCGGCGACGTCCAGGTCGTCGACGTTCGCAACGATGGCGCGCTGCCCGACGTGGCGGATAGCGCGGTCGTCGAAGTGCCGGCGCGGATCGACCGCGACGGGGCGCATCCCCTACCCCTTAAGGCCCTGTCCACGGAGCAGCACGCGCTGGTCCAGGCCGTGAAGGCGTACGAGATGCTGGCCGTCGAGGCGGCACGGACGGGTGAGCGCGAGGCGGCGCTGCGTGCCCTGATCGCCAACCCGCTGGCGCGCGACGTTGCCGATCCGGCCGGGCTGCTCGACGAACTGCTCGCGGACCAGGCACCGGTCCGCGGCGCTTGACGTTCCCTCGCTCGCGGGGCGAGCACGCACGGGCGCACCGGCGGCGGGACGGATCGCAATGCGGTATTTGCGAAACTTCGCCATTACCGAACCATTTGTCTTACCGGCACGGGCCGGTTTTCGGGCATCCTTAGCCGGTGCAATCACCTCCGCAGCGCGTGACCCGGCAGGGCCCGCGTAACGGTTCAGCGCGGCCCACGACGGCGGGCTGGCTCGGGATCATCGTCTTCTTCTTCCTCGCCGGAGTCGGCGCGATCGGCGCACTCGCCGCGATCAGCGTCTATTCCGCGCTTGCCTCGAACCTCGAGCCGGTGACGGCGATGGAGGACTACGAGCTGCCCGAGGAATCGATCGTCTTCGACCGCAAGGGCACCGAGCTCGCCCGGTTCGGCGAGTTCAAGCGCGAGGTCGTTACCTTCGACGAGCTGCCGCCGATCCTGCTCGACGCCACCACGGCCATCGAGGACAAGACGTTCTGGGAGAACGCCGGCTTCGATCCCGTGGCGATCTTCTCGGCCGGCCTCGACTCCCTGCGCGGTCGCGGCCGCGGCGCCTCGACCGTCACCCAGCAGCTCACGCGCATGCGCCTGCTCGACGCCGAGCTGCTGCAGGACCCGGACCGCCTCGCCGAGCGCAAGCTCAAGGAGATCATCCAGTCGATCCGGTTGACCCAGCACTACGCGGGTGAAGCGGGCAAGCAGGAGATCATCACCGCCTACCTCAACCAGATCTACTACGGCAACCAGAGCTACGGGGTGAAGGCGGCGGCGCGCTCGTACTTCGGCGTCGACGATCTCAGCGAGCTGACGCCGGCCCAGGCAGCCATCCTCGCCGCCCTTCCGAAGTCGCCCTCGAACTACGACCTGGTGCGCAACGCCGTCGAGGAATGCGTCGAGCCGGTTGGCGAGGACGAGGAGTGTTCGGAGACCCAGCTCGTGGTCCCGGCCGATTCGACGATCGTCGAGCGGCGCAACCAGATCCTCACGCTCATGGCCGAGGACGACCGCACGCCGATGTCCGACGGCCAGTACACCGATGCGGAGCTGCTCGCCGCGCGCGACGAGCCGGTCGTGCTGATCCGTCAGACCAACGAGCGCTGGAAGGCTCCACACTTCGTGTGGCGCGTTCGCGACGAGCTGGCGACCAAGCTGTGCGGCGAGGACGCCACCTGCCCGCAGCTCGACCACGGCGGCCTGCGCATCACCACGACGCTCGACTACGACGTCCAGCAGACCGCCGAGAAGTGGGTCAAGGCCGCGGCCATCGTGCCGTTCCAGAACAACCCGCGCCGGGCCGCCGAGCGCCTCGGCCTCGAGTACGAGGACTGGATGCGCAACCTGGCCGACAAGCGCCTGCGCAACGGGGCCCTCGTGGCGATGGACTACCAGACCGGTGAGCTGATCGCCTACGTCGGGAGCGCCGATTACTACGCGACCAAGAGCCTGAAGCGCTTCCAGCCGAAGTACGACGTGGCGGGCCAGGGCTACCGCCAGCCGGGATCGGCGTTCAAGCCGTTCAACTATGCGATCGGCATCGACTCCGGCAAGCTCACCGCGGGCACCGTGCTGATGGACGTCGGCACCGACTTCGGCAACGACTACACCCCGAATGACGCCGACCGCCTCGAGCGCGGGCCGGTGACGATCCGCAAGGCGCTACAGTTCTCCCTCAACATTCCGTCCGTCAAGGCCATGGAGGTCAACGACCCGGTCGCGGTGTTCGACAAGGCCCAGGAATTCGGGCTGCGCTTCCGGGGCAATGCGGACAATGCCGGCCTGTCGCTGGCGCTCGGCACGCAGGAGACGCCGCCGGTCGACCTCGTCACCGGGTACGCCACGATCGCCAACGGCGGCGGCTACACCGGCCACACCACGATCCTGACGGTCCAGGACCGCAACGGCGAGGACGTCATCGAGCCCTACGAACCGCCCGAGCCGGAGCAGGTGGTCAGCCCCCAGGCGGCGTACATCGTCACGAACATCCTGGCCGGCAACACGAACCGCAACACCAACCCGTACTGGGGCGTATTCGCGCTGCGGGGTCCGGATGGCGACCGCCGCCCGGCGACCCTCAAGACGGGCACCAACAACGACGCCAAGGACCTCAACGCCTACGGCTACATCGCCCCGCCGACGCGCGAGCAGCGCGCGGACGGCGAGTACGCGCTGGCCGTCGGGGTGTGGAACGGGAACAGCGACAACAGCGTCGTGAGCAGCGCCAACAACCCGGTCTTCTCGATCGAGGTGTCGACCCACGTCTGGCAGGGCTTCCTCCAGGAAGTCACCGGGGAATGGCCGATCCGCAACTTCCCGCGTCCCGATGAGGGCCTGACCCGGGTTGCGATCGACCCGTTCACGGGGTACCTGCCGCAGCGTGGCGACGAGGGCGTCGAGGAGTGGTTCATCTCCGGCACGGAGCCCCAGAACCGGATCCCGCGCGAAACCTGCGGCGCCGACGTCCTGGAGCTCTTCGCGTACGAGAAGGACCACGACAACTGGATGGAGTGGAACCGCGACTGGCTGCGCCGGGCACGGCGCGGACCGGGGACGGTCGGCGGGCCGGATCGGACGCGAGTGACGTACTTCTACAACAACGGGTTCAATCCCTTCGGACGAACCTGGGGTCCGGTCATGGGCCAGAACTGCGCTGAACCCACCCCGGAGCCGACGTGCGTGCCGTTGCCGAGTCCCGACGCGAGCGGCGTGATCCCGACGCCGGAGCTGCCCGAGGGGTCGGGCGAGGCCGTGGTCTACTGTCCGCCGGAGTCCGCGACACCCGAACCGAGCGCGCCGCCGAGCGAGGCACCTCCATCGGCCGAGCCGACACCGACGCCCGAACCCGAAGCGACGCCGACCCCGACGCCGGAGCCCGAGCCGAGCCCGACGCCCACCGACAATCCCGGACAGGGCAGCCCCGAACCGCCACCGCCCTGAGCCGGGGCGAGGGGTGACGATCGAGCTCGCCGGGGTGACCGTCAACCGCGGCGGGCGAACCATCCTCGGACCGCTGGACTGGACCGTCCACGCTGGCGAGCGCTGGGCGATCGTCGGCCCGAACGGGTCCGGGAAGACGACGCTCCTGCAGGTCGTGAGCCTGTACCTGTGGCCGACCTCTGGCACGGTCGACGTGCTGGGCGGGCGGTTCGGGCGCATCGACGCGCGCGAGCACCGACGGCGGATTGGCTACGCGGGGAGCGCCCTCGAGGCCGAGATGGACGACGAGCTCACCCCGACGCAACTCGTGCTCAGCGCACGCCACGCGGCCCTCGCGCCGTGGTGGCATGTCTACGACGACAACGATCGAGCGCGCGCCGCGGCCCTGGTTGAACGGCTGGGGATCGCGCAGGTGGCCGATCACCCGTTCCGTACGCTCTCCAGCGGGGAGCGGCGGCGGGTATCGATCGCCCGGGCGCTCCTGCCCGATCCGGAGCTGTTGCTGCTCGACGAGCCGGCGGCGGGCCTGGACCTCGGCGCGCGCGAGACCTTGATCCGCGACCTCACGGCGTTGGCCGCGGACGAGCGGCCCGAGTCGATCGTCCTGGTGTCGCATCACGTCGAGGAGATCCCACCCGGGTTCGGGCACGCGCTCGTCCTGGCCGACGGGCGGGCCGTCGCCGCGGGGCCGATCGAGGAGGTCATGAACGGAGACGTGCTCGGGCGGGCCTACGGGATGCCAATCTCGGCGGAACGGCGTGACGGCCGCTTCTGGGCACGCGGTGCGGGCTGACATGGAGGACCCGTTGACACGCCATCGTCATGAACATGGCGCACGGTAGCCACATGGTCACCACCGCAGCGACGATCGACATGCCCCGCCACGATCCGCAGCTCCCGATCGGGAGCCCCCCGTTCGCTTGCAGTCCCACCGGGAATGCTCGGCACGTCATTCGCGCGAATCACGCACGCGACGCGCTTCGCGGCCGATCGATCACGCACGACCGGAGGCCGGTCTCCATCACCGACCGTGCGCCAGCGTTCGTACGAGTCCTCGTGGGACTACAAGCCAAGTGGGCGCCGGGTGCCGCAGCACCTCGCATCTGTGCCGGCGTCGACGACGAATGGTCAGTGGACGATGGATGTAGCGGGAGCGAGGCAGGATAGGCACGTGACGACGAGTGCAGCGACGATCGACATCCGCGAGCAGAGCCGCACTCCCGGCTGGGTGGGCGCGTTCGCGGGCTTCATCGGGGCCGCCGTCGCGCTCGGGCTCAGCGAGCTGATCGCCGGGCTGTTCGCGCCGGGGTCGTCGCTCATCACCGCGGTGGGTCAGACCGTGATCGACCTGCAGCCCCCGGGCGGCAAGGACTTCGTCGTCGCCCTGTTCGGCACGAATGACAAGCTCGCGCTCGAGCTGATCGTCACGGGAACGGCCCTCGCGATCGGAGCCCTGCTCGGCTATCTCGGCCGCGACCGGTTCGCCATCGCCGCCGGGGGTTTCGTGGCATTCGGGATCATCGGCTTCCTCGCCGTCGTTCGGCAGCCGCTCGGTTCGCCGGCGTTCGGCGCGCTGATCGCCGGGATCGCGGTGATCGCCGGGGTCCAGGTCATGAGCTGGCTGCTCGGTACCGCGAAGCGGCGCCTCGCGGTGGCTGCCGTGACTGCTGATGCGAGCGCGGGCATGCCCGACTGGGGCCGCCGCAGGCTCCTCCTGACCGGCTCCGCGGTCGGCGTCGCGGCGTTGGCCGGCGGCCTGCTCGGTCGCACGTTCGCGGCGCGATCGAGCGTCGCGCCGGCCGCGGCCGACGGCGAGATCCCACCGGCCGGCGAGCTCGCTCCGCCGCCGCCGGGTGGCGCGGACCTGTCCTCCCAGGTGGCCGGCCTGACCCCGCTGATCGTCCCCAACGACCGCTTCTACCAGATCGACACGGCGCTGTTCACGCCAATCGTCGACACGGCGACGTGGCAGCTTCGCATCCATGGCATGGTCGACCGCGAGACGACGCTGACCTGGGACGAGCTCGTGCAACTGCCCCTGTTCGAGCAGTACGTGACCATCGCCTGCGTGAGCAACGAGGTCGGCGGGCGGCTCGTCGGCAACGCCAAGTGGACCGGCGTCCGGCTGCGCGAGGTGCTCGACATGGCCGGCGTTCAGGCGGGCGCCACCCAGCTCGTTGGTCGGTCGGTCGACGGGTGGACCGCCGGCATGCCCACGGCCTGGGTGATGGACCCGGCCCGCGAACCGATGATCGCACTGCGCATGAACGATGAGCCCTTGCCGCCACGGCACGGCTTCCCGGCCCGGCTGATCGTGCCCGGGCTGTACGGCTACGTGTCGGCGACGAAGTGGCTGGCGGAGCTCGAACTGACGACGATGGAGGCGTTCGATGCCTACTGGGTGCCGCTCGGCTGGGCGAAGGAGGCACCAATCCTGACGCAGTCGCGGATCGACACGCCCCGCCCCGGCGCGCTGGCCACGGGTCGCGTCGCCATCGCCGGCGTCGCCTGGGCGCCGGACCGTGGCATCTCGAAGGTCGAGGTCGGCATCGATGACGCGTGGCAGGACGCGCGGCTGTCCACCCCGATCTCGGACGCTACCTGGGTGCAATGGGTGTTCGACTGGGATCCGACGCCCGGTCGCCACCGGATCGAGGTGCGCGCGACCGACGGCGCCGGGGAAACGCAGCCCGAACAGCGCACGACACCCGCCCCGGATGGGGCGCGCGGATGGCATTCGGTCGACGTGACCGTCGGCTGACGGGCCACGCCGGCGAATCGGTATAGAGTCGAGCCATGCGACGTCGCTTCATCTTCGATCCACCGGAGCGCTTCGTCACCGGGACGATCGGGGAACCCGGCCAGCGCACGTTCTTCCTCCAGGCCAGTGCCGGCGGGCGCGTGGTCAGCGTCGCCCTCGAGAAGGTCCAGGTGGCGGTCCTTGCCGACCGTCTCGGGGCATTGCTGCTCGAGCTCGACCGGCGGGGCATCGCACCAGCAGGCGTCGAAGCCGCTGCCGGCGACGACACGAGCCCGCTGGACGAGCCGCTCAACGAGGCATTCCGCGCGGGCGCGCTGACGCTGGGCTGGGATGGTGACGCCGAGCGCGTTCTTGTCGAAGCCCGCGCCGAGTCCGAGGACGGCGAGCCGATCGACCCGGACGAGGATGACGACGAGGACGAGGACGGCCCCGACCTCCTGCGCGTGCGGATGACCGCCGACGCGGCGCGGAGCTTCGTCGAGCGGGCTGTCCGGGTGGTCGCGTCCGGCCGTCCGCCGTGCCCCCTGTGCGGCGAGCCGCTCGACCCGACGGGGCACCTCTGCCCGCGACGCAACGGCAACTACGTCAACTGACCAGCCCGCGAATGCTCGATCCCCGGACCGCCGAGCGCGTGTTGCGTGATGGCGCTATCGAGATCGTGGGGAGGATCGTGGGCTCGTCGAACAACGCGATGCTCGCCACGGTCACCGTTCCGTGCCCGGAGCCCGAGCCGGAGCTGTCCATGCACGCGGTCTACAAGCCGACCGCCGGCGAGCGGCCGCTCGACGACTTCCCGGATGGGACGTTGTCGCGCCGCGAGGTCGCGGCCTGGCATGTGTCCGAGGCCATCGGCTGGGGCATCGTTCCGCCGACCGTGATGCGCGACGGGCCGTTCGGCGAGGGCATGGTCCAGCAGTTCATCGAGCTGGACGAGACGGTCGACGTGATCGAGATGATCGTGTCCGACGACCGACGGCTGCGACACATCGCCGCCTTCGATGCGGCGGTCAACAACACCGACCGAAAGGGCGGCCATCTGCTGCCGGTGGATGGTGGGCGCCACGTGTTCGGCGTGGACCACGGTGTGTGCTTCTCGACCGTGCCCAAGCTGCGGACCGTCCTGTGGGGCTGGCGCGGCATCCCGTTCGAGGCCGACGAGCTCGACGGGTTCGAACGGCTGTGTACCGGACTCAACGGCGACCTCGCGCTGACCCTGCGCGAGCTGCTGTCGGCGGGCGAGGTGGACGCCACGCGCCGCCGCGTCGAGGGGCTCCTGGCGACGCGGCACTGGCCGATGCCTTCGCCACACTGGCCGGCGGTGCCCTGGCCGCCCTTCTAGGAGGTCGCCTCGGGCGGAACGAGCTCCACAACGACCGAACCCGTGACGTTCGCGACGGTCGTCGGGCCGCACGCGTCACGCCAGTCCTTGACGGCGGCGAT
>DASTYU010000079.1:0-4991 GCA_035764655.1 Candidatus Limnocylindrales bacterium | reverse complement strand
CTGAACCTCATCAACGACCCGACCGACCCGTGCGTGGCCGACGCGACGTCTGCCACTTGCCAGGGACTGTTGTTCCTCGCGATGAGCCAGGTGGCGTCCAACATGCCGGTCATCCTCGGCACGCTGGACGCAGCGCTCGCGGACGACCCGGGCGACGAGACCGTCTTCGTGCTGTTGCCCTACAACCCGTTCAGCGGGACGGGCCACCCGCTCGAGGGACTGATCGCCCAGGTCATGCGCGGTCCGGATCTTGCGTTCGACTGCGCGGTCAATCCCGCCGGCTACGGGCTCGACGACATCCTCGGATGCACCGCGGTGGCATTCGGCGCGATCCCCGTGGACTCATATCCGCTCTTCGAGGGCCGCACGCTGGAGCTCACGCACATGGGCGAAGGGTTCAACGTCCATCCCAACGACGACGGGTACGAGGTGATCGCGAAGGCACACCGGCGCGCACTGGACTGACCACCCGAACACCGTGCGTCTCGAGTCGCGAAACCTCGGGGCGGTAGGCGGCCTCATACAGCAATGGGGCCGCTCTCATGACGCCGCGCGCCAATCCCGGCTACCGTGCGCGCATGCCACAACCCGGGGACGTGCTTGCGGGCCGCTTCCGCCTTGATGAGCTGGTCGGGCGGGGCGGGATGGCCACCGTCTACCGGGGGTGGGACACGCTGCTCGGGCGGCCGGTGGCCGTCAAGCTGCTTCGCCCCGAGATCACCGCCGACCCCGATCTCGCCCTTCGGTTCCGGCGCGAGGCGCATGCCGCGGCGGTTCTCCATCATCCGAACGTGGTCGGCTATCTCGGCGCCGGCAGCGAGGGCGACACGCCGTTCCTGGTGATGGAGCTGGTCGACGGCGACGACCTGGCCACGCGCATCCGTCATGAGGCACCGCTCCTGCCGGCGGTCGCGGCCTCCATCGCGCAGGACGTCGCCAATGGGCTGGCCATCGCCCATGCGCGAGGCATCGTCCATCGCGACGTGAAACCCGGGAACATCCTCGTCGATGCCGACGGTCGCGCGCGGATCACCGATTTCGGGGTGGCCCGCATCGCTGCCGAGGCGGAGGCGACGATACCCGGCACCACCCTCGGTTCGGTGCACTACTTCAGCCCGGAGCAGGCTCAGGGTCTTGCCACGACCCCGCCCTCGGACGTGTACAGCCTTGGGCTGGTCTTGTTCGAGATGCTCACGGGCACGCGACCGTTCGGCGGCGAGACGCCAGCCGCGATTGCCCTCGCGCGCGTCGGGGCACCCGCGCCTTCACCGCGCGCGGTCAACCCGGCAGTGCCCGCAGACATCGATGCGGTCGTCGTCCGTGCCCTCAACCCGGATCCGTCCGCTCGCTTCGCGGAGGCCGGCGCCTTCGCCGACGCCCTCGACCGCTGCCTTGCTCCGCGCGCGCCCGTTGATGCGCTGAGCACGACGTCGCGCTACACCGTTCCGCGCGTCGGGTCGGGACGGCCGGCGACCGCTCGTTCCTCGGTCGCGGCGCCGTTGCTCGGACTCCTCGCGGCGCTGGTGCTCGTGGTTGCCAGCATCGGTGCCATCCTGGCGCTGGGATCGGACCCGGACCAGCGAACGGGCCTCGCCGCGACGACGCCGCCCGATCCGGGAACGGCGGTCCCGCCGACGCCGGACCCGTCCGTTCCACCGGCGGCGACGGCGGCGCCGACCCCCGAGCAGTCCATCGACCTGTGCGAGCCCGACCCGGGCGCAACCTGCGCGCTCGCGGCCGGTTTCTACGCCCCGTCCCGCTTCGAACCGCAGGTCTCCATCGAGCTGGACGAAGGTTGGGGAGCCTTTCGAGCCGGAAATCGCCTGATGGTGCTTGCGCGTGAGGAGGGCTACCTCACGCTCGCCAGTGGCGACATCACCGCGTTCGACGGCGACCAGGAGTACGCGGTCCGTCCGAACGCCACCGCCGTCGCCGACGCGTTTGCGTCGGATCCGGCGATCGAAGTCGTCGACCGTGCCCGCGCCCGCGTCGACGGCCACCCGGCCATCCGCCTCGACCTCGTCCCAAGCGGCGACCGCGCGCCGTTGTTCGGGTCGGGCGGCGACGTGTTCTACGCCGAGCCCGAGACGGTCACGCGCGTCTACGTCTTCGAGGTCCGCGGCGAGCTGCTGATCCTGGCGCTCGAGGGCGCGAATGGGGTGGATCTCAACGACTTCCTGGATGCTGCGGACGGCGCACTGTCGAGCCTCGACCTCGGCTGAGGCCGCCCTCCGGGGGCGTGCAACGCGGAAACCATCCATCTGACGTAGCGTCACTGGTACAGATGCAGGGTTGCTGCATTGGGGGCCGGATCCATAGCATCTGCATAACGAATTCATCCCCTTTCATCCCGGTACTGCCCGTGCGTGCGCCCGTCAGCGTTCTGCGCCTTTCCCGTACCCGACGTCCTCGCGGACGTGGCCCGATCTTCGCGGGCGCGATTGCCATCGCAGCCGTGGTTTCGATCGTCGCGGCCGTCGCCCTGACACGGCCGGCCGATACCAGCGCCGGCACCACCCAGGTGACCCTCGACCCTGAAACGCTGTCGGCCCTCGAGCAGGTCGCCGGTTCCGCGAGCAACGTCATCGTGGTCACGGGCGCCCCCGCGGCCGGCGCCGTGGATCCGCTTCGAACGGTCCTCAGCCTCGTCGTCCCGCTCGCCCTGCTGGCCGTGCTGGCGGTGTTCGTCCTGCGCATGCACCGCGGTAACAGCACCGGGCGCGATGCGTCGAGCGGCTTCCGCACGATTCTTCCGCCCTCGGCCGAGGACCCCGCCACGGAGGTGGCCGGCAACGCCGGCGATGCCCGCGCGGTGTGCCTGAGCGACGTCGCCGGCTGCGACGAGGCGAAGCTCGAGCTGACCGAAGTGATCGAGTTCCTGAAGGCGCCGGAGCGGTTCCGCCTGCTGGGCGCGCACATCCCGCGCGGCGTGATGCTGTTCGGCCCTCCGGGGACCGGCAAGACGATGCTCGCTCGGGCCGTGGCATCCGAAGCCGGCGTGCCCTTCCATTACGCGTCGGGCTCCGAGTTCGTCGAAAAGTTCGTCGGCGTGGGCGCGCGCCGCGTGCGCGAGCTGTTCGGCGGAGCCCGGAAGCTTGGGCGAGGCGTGATCTTCATCGACGAATTCGATGCCATTGGCCGGACGCGCGGCGGCGCAAACAGCCACGAGGAACGCGAGCAGACGCTCAACCAGCTGCTGATCGAGCTCGACGGCTTCACGACGACCGACGAGATCGTGGTGATCGCCGCGACGAACCGCGTCGACATTCTCGACCAGGCCGTGCTACGCCCGGGTCGCTTCAATCGGAAGATCCATGTCGGGCTGCCGGACGTCGCCGGGCGCCGCGCGATCCTCGCCGTCCATGCCGAGCGCAAGCCGCTGTCGCCCGAGGTGGACCTCGACGCGCTGGCCCGCCGGACGTACGGCTTCTCCGGCGCTCAGCTCGCCGACCTGCTCAACGAGGCGGCGATCATCGCCGCACGGAGCGGCGCCCTCGCGATCGCCCCGAGCGATATCCATGCCGGCTGGCTCAAGGTCGCGGTCGGGACGTCGCGACGGCGGTCGATGGACGAGCGCGAGCGCTCGATCATCGCGGCGCACGAGATCGGTCATGCGATCTGCGGCCGGGTTCACGGCGATAAGCGCAAGGTCGAGGAGATCAGCCTGTTCGCCCACGGCGATGCGCTTGGCGTGACCGTCAGCTCGCAGGAAGACAACGATCTCCCCTCCGAATCCGACCTGCGCGCCCGGCTCGTGGCGCTGATGGGCGGCCGGGCCGCAGAGGAGCTGCTGTTCCACGAGGTCACCGGTGGGGCCGGCGACGACTTCGAGAAGGCCAACCGACTTGCCGCCACGATGGTCAACAAATGGGGCATGGGTCGCGATCCCGAGGCGACCGACGGCGGGACTTCCGGCCGCGGCGATCTCGGCTTCCTCGTTGCGAGCTCCAGCGGGTCGATGCCGTCCGGGGTCCAGGGAGCCGCCACGCGCGCGATCCGGGCCATCCTCGACGAGGCATACGAATCGGCGTACCGGACGCTGGTGGAGCACGTCGAGACGCTGCGTCGTCTCGCCGCCTATCTCGTCGAGCACGAGCGCCTCGACGGGGACACCTTCAACGACCTGTTCGAAGGCCGCCTCGACGTTCCGCGCGCCGGCGAGGAGTGGCGCCCGACGACGTCCCGCCCACGCGCCTGGGACGAGGTTGCCGTGCTGGCCGATCGTCGCTTCCCACGGCTCGAGCCCGCGCCGATCCCGATCGCGGCAGCTGCCACCGAGCCGGTCGCCCTGGCCTCGGCCCCGGCCGTCGAGCCGGCAGCGGCCGTGGCCGCCACACCGGCCGTCGCCACTGCGGTGCCGCGCCGCCGGATGACCCTTCGCCGCCGGCTGCGCAACCTCGCGGCAGGCGCCCTCGAGCAGGCCGAGGCCTGGGTCCGCGCCCCCGAAGCGGAGATCGATCGCCGCTGAGTCGTCCGCTTTGGCGGAGACGCCGGGCGGGTCCGGCACGGTACCCTTCGCGACGATGCCTCTCATCGCGCTCGAAGGACTGACCAAGCGCTACAGCGCGAGCGTGACCGCGCTCGACGGCCTGACCCTGGAGCTCGAGCCCGGGATCATCGGGCTCGTCGGCGCCAACGGCGCGGGCAAGAGCACGATGCTCAAGCTGTTGCTCGGCCTCCTCGAGCCCACCGCAGGCTCGGTCAAGGTCCTCGACATGGACGTCAGGACCCACGGGCCGCAGATCCGCGAGTTCGTCGGCTACATGCCCGAGCACGACTGCCTGCCGCCCGAGTCCTCGGCAACCGACTTCGTCGGGCACATGGCACAGATGTCCGGCCTGCCACGCACCGCCGCGCGCGAGCGGACCGCCGAGGTCCTGCGCCACGTCGGCCTGTACGAGGAGCGCTACCGCGCGATCGGCGGCTACTCAACCGGGATGAAGCAGCGGGTCAAGCTGGCCCAGGCGCTCGTCCACGACCCCCGCCTGCTG
>DASTYU010000078.1:0-19779 GCA_035764655.1 Candidatus Limnocylindrales bacterium | reverse complement strand
CTGACATCGTCGGCCAGGTGGAGGCGCATGCCCGGCACCTCCGCGATTTCCTGCGGCCGGGTGTGACGGCGGACGAACGCCCGGCGGCTGGCCGGTGACGGGATCGCCATCGGCCAAGCCTAGTCGGGCGCGTTGCTAGATGCCGCTCCGCATCAGGTTCCACACCGCGCGAACGCCGGGCCGCTGCCCGTAGAGCAGCACGCCCGCCCGATAGATCCGCGCGGCGACCCACAGCGCCGCGCCCAGTGCGGCGACCAGCAGGACGATCGACAGCACGACTTCCACCGGCTGGACCGTGCCGTCGGCGATCCGGCTGAGCATCATGAACGGGGCGAGGAATGGCACCAGGCTGAGCAGGATCACCCAGCCGGCCCGAATGTCGAACGTGCCCATGGATGCGTACAGCGCGATCATGTAGCCGGCGCCGGACAGGAGGGTCAGCGGCATCACCGCCGTGTTGACGTCTTCCTGGCGGCTCACCAGCGAGCCGGCGGCGGCAAACAGGCACGCGTAGAGCAGGAAGCCGAACACGCCGTACAAGCCGAAGGCGAACAGCATCCCGAGGCTCAGGCCTTCGGGCAGGCTCGCCCCGCCGCCCTCGCCAAGGACCGCCGCCGCGATCGCGTCCTGGAACAGCAAGGCGAGGCCGCCGCTGAGGACGACCGCGGCGTACTGGGCGAACGCGACCGAGCCGACGCCGAGCACCTTGCCGGCCATCAGCTGGAACGGGGTCGCGGCATTGAGCACGACCTCCATGACCCGCGACGACTTCTCCTCGACGACGCTCATGGCGATCCACGTGCCGTACATCACGATCATCATGAAGATGAGGATCGTCATGCCGAACGCCAGGATGTCCTGGCCGACGAGCGCGGCGGTGTCGCCGATCGGCTCCGTTCGCTCGGGATCCGGCCAGGCGACGCCGAACTGGGCGGGCGCAAAGAGCCCGGCCTGGTCGCCGGGCGCGATGCCGAGTCGGTCGAGGCGGTCCGCCACCGCGATCGAGTTGGCCGCCTGCCACGCCAAGGTTGCCGATCGCCCCGTCGTGTCGTTCGAGTAGAGCGTGAACGACAGCTCGCCGTCCGCGGCGCGGTCGATGGCGAACAGCGCGGCGTAGCGACCGTCGATCACCTGCCGGCGGCCGGCATCGACGTCCTCCAGCCGGGTCACCGTGTAGTCGGGTGCGGCCTGCGGGTCGGGTGTCGTGCCCGTCGGCGTGTTGAGCAGCTGCGTGAGCGTGGCGACCGGGTCGCTGGTCAGGTCCTCCGCGGTCACGACGACAGCGACCTTGGTCGCGTCCTGCCGATCGATGACCCGCACGATGACCGGCAACAGCGCGATCGCGAGGACGCCGATCACGAGCAGCAAGGTTCCGAGCAGGAAGCTGCGGGTCCGCGCCCGTACCTCGAACTCGCGCCGAGCCACCGTGGCGATGTTGGCGATGGACGTCATGCCGGTCCCTCCGCGACGCCGGCGAGCGTGTGCTCTTCGGTGTCCAGTGCGCCGACACGCGTGACGAAGACTTCCTCGAGTGACGGGTCGGCGACCTCGAAGCGCAGGACGTCACCGCCGTGCGACAGTGCCGCCCGAAGCACGGCCTGGGGGTCGGTGCCGGTGTCGACGCGGACCTCCGTGTAGTCGTTGCCGGGGCGCGTGACCGTCACATGCGGCAGCGAACGGAGCCAGCCGATGTCGCCGTCGGTCGACGTCGCCACCCGCACCACCTGGTGGCCGGTCGATCGCTTCACCTCCCGGGTCGGGCCTGCCGTGACGATGCGGCCGTGGTCGATGATCGCGACCGAATCGCACAGCTCTTCCGCCTGGTCGAGCTGATGCGTGCTGAAGATCACCGTCTTGCCCCGCTCGCGCATCTCGAACAAGGCGGACTTCAGGAGCGCGACGTTGACCGGGTCGAGGCCCGAGAAGGGCTCGTCCATCAGGATCACGTCGGGGTCGTGCAGGATCGTGGCGATGTACTGCACCTTCTGCTGGTTGCCCTTCGACAAGGTCTCGGCCTTGCGGTCCGCGTACTCGGCGATTCGGAACCGCGCGAGCCAGGTCAGCGCATCGCGCCGCGCCTTTCCGCGCGGGACGCCGTAGAGCGAGGCGTAGTAGACGAGCTGCTCGAGGACCGGCATCCGGAGATACAGGCCGCGCTCCTCGGGCATGTAGCCCCACGTTCGTCGTGGGAAGGCCGATGCCGGCTGGTCCATCCACGTGACCGTTCCCTCGTCCGCCCGAAGGAAGCCGAGCACGATGCGCATCGTGGTGGTCTTGCCCGCGCCGTTCGCGCCGAGGAACCCGAATACCTCACCGGGCCGGACCCTGAAGGTCACGCCGTCCAGTGCCTGGACCTCGCCGAACCGCTTGCGCAGGCCGTCGATCGAGAGCGTCATCCATCGTCCCTTCAACTGTCGGGGACGCGCTGAGGCGGACGCCCCTGGATGATCGGGTCGGCGGCCGTGCGGGCGCTACGGCCATCCGGGCCCCCCGGAGGGGGCCGTTAGACTGGCGCGAATGGATCGCCGATCGGCACTCGTCCTCCTGGTTGTGTTCGGGATCGGCGTCTTCCTCGCCGGCCTCGAGCTCATCGTGACGGCCGTCGCGCTGCCCTCGATCCTCGTCGACCTCGTGGAACCGACCGGCGGTTCGGCGTGGATCGAGCTGCGCAAGGCGAGCTGGATCGTCAACGGCTACCTGCTCGCGTACGTCGTGACGATGCCGCTGTCCGGCCGTCTCGCCGACCTGTGGGGCGCCCGCCGGCTGTTCATGGGCGCGCTCGTCCTGTTCGTCGTTGGCTCCGCGCTTGCCGGCGCTTCGCAGAACCTCGACCAGCTGATTGCCGCGCGCATCATCCAGGGGGTTGGCGGCGGAGTGCTCGTTCCGGTTGCCACCGCGGCCGCCTCGCACCTGTTCGAGGGTCACGACCGGCCGCGCGCGCTCGGCGTCATCGGCGCGCTGACCTTCCTGGGCATGGCGGCAGGCCCGTTCGTGGGCGCCGCGATCCTGGGCGGCGTCCATGTCGAAGGCGCCGTGGAGCGGCTCGGGCTCGAAGGTGGACCGCTGGCCCCGGCGCTGGCTCCGTCGTGGCGCTGGATCTTCTACGTCAATGTGCCGATCGGGGTGATTGCGCTCACGCTGGCGTGGGCCGCATCGTCGGGCTGGGACACACCGCGTCGGGCTGGCCGCGTCGACGTGATCGGCGCCGCCCTGTTCACGGTGGCGCTCGCGTCCGGCCTGATCGGGCTCACGCTGTTGGGCAGCAGCCAGGTCGCCGGGCTGGACGTAGACCCGACCATCATCAGCGCAGTCCTGTTCGTCGTCGCCGCGATCGCGACCGCGCTGACGGTCATTCGGGACGTCGGACAGGAAACGCCGTTCCTCGAAGTCCGCCTGTTCCGCAGCGTCTCGTTCAGCTCCGCGGCGATCGTGTCGCTGCTGACCGGCTACGCCTTTGCGACGGCGATCATCGGAGGGGCCGTCTTCGTCGATCGCGTCCTGTACGGCGGCCCGGACGACCAGCGGCTGGCCCTCGGCGCACTCGCCGGTGCGACCGCCATCGGGGCGCTCGTGTCCGGCTTCGCGGTGCGCCTGCTGTCGCTGCGGCTGGTCACGCTGATCGGCCTCGTGGCAGGGGCCGCCGCGCTGATCGTGATGTCGACCTGGACCTCGGCCGTCTCGATCGAGCAGGTCGGACTGGCGCTCGGCGTCTTCGGGTTCGGGTTCGGGCTGACGGTCACCCCGCGCTCCACGGCGGCGGTCGAGTCGGCCGGGCGCGATGCGTTCGGCATCGCGTCCGCCGTGGTCACCGTTGCGCGCATGATCGGCATGGCGATCGGACTGGCGATCCTGACCGCCTATGGGTCGACGACCATCGACCGCTTGTACGACCGCATCTACTCGACGCCCGATGGCTACACCACGGTCGTCCCCGAGGAGCTGCGCGACCGGCCGCTGCGGGACCCGTTCGTGGTCGAGGCGCTCGAGGAATGGGCGTCGCGCGAGGCGGCAGGCATCATGGTGGGCTTGTTCGTGGTCGCGGCCGGAGTCATGCTCGTGGCCATCCCGCCGGGGCTGGCCCTCGGCGGACGTCGCCGGCGGGTCGCTGAGACCGTGGCCCGGGCGCCGACACGCGAGGGGATCGAACGTGGCGAACCGACCGCCGTCCTCTGAAGGTCCGGCGACACAGCTCGGTCGCGGACCCGGTGAGCCCATGACCCGCCGCCGCCCGATCATGACCTCGGATGACGGCGAGATCGCCGTCGCCTGGTTCGAGGCCGGCTCGGGCCGCGAGCAGTCCGGGCCCGAGGCGCTCGGGCAGCTGACCGACCTGGTTGGGCGCGAGGGGATCGCCGTATGGGTCGATCTCGCGTCGCCCTCGCCAGGCCAGGTCGAGCGCGTCGGCGGGATGCTCGGCCTTCACGAGTTGATCGTCGAAGACGTGCTGGAGGGCAATCAGCGGCCCAAGGTGGAGGTGACCGACGGCCTCATCCACATCGTGCTGTTCCACCTGGAGTACGAGCACGACGAGCTGGCGACGGTCGAGATCGACCTGGTGCTCGGTCCGGGGTTCCTGCTGTCCGTCCACGACCGCGCGTGGGACCCGCGGACGTCGCACCACCTGCGCGGCGGTGTCGCACCGCTCCTTGCGCGCGGCCCCGACCACCTGCTGTGGGCCGTCTGCGACGACATCGTCGACGGCTACTTCCCGTTGGCCGATCGCCTGGGCGACGCCGTCGACGCGGTCCAGGACGAGGTCGTCCGAGCCGCCGGTCCGGCGTCGCTGGAACGGACGATCAAGCTCAAGCGTGAGCTGCACGACGTGCGCCGCCTGATCGCGCCCGTGCGCGAGGTATTCAACCAGCTGACGAACCGGGAGACGCCCCTGATCGATCCCGCCGAGCTGCTGTGGTTCCGTGACGTCTACGACCACCTCATCCGGCTCGGCGACGAGATCGACGGGTACCGCGAGCTGCTGTCGGCCACGCTCGAGGTGTACCTCACGCAGGTCAACAACAACCTGTCGACGATCATGAAGCGGCTGACCGGCGTCACAGTCATCCTGGCTGGGGTCGGGGCGGTGGCGGGCATCTTCGGCATGAGCGAGGCGGGCAAGGCCGTGACCGGCAACGAGGCGACGGGCTTCTGGCTCGTCACGATGCTGACGGTCAGCGCCGCCGTGCTCGCCGTCGCGCTGCTGCGCCGGATCGGCTGGATCTAGCTGCTGGCCGGCGAGGGCGGCCTACTCGCAGTTGACCGGCTTCGGCGTGGGGTTCGCAGGGCCATGGGCCGAGCGCTCCACCGAGAGTAGCTTGGCGCGCACCTGCGTCTTGCCGACGGTCCCGCGAGGCCCCTCCGAGGTCTGCAGCCAGAGCTCGTCGCGCTTGACCTTGCGCGGCCCGTCGAGGGAGGTCTGGTGGCGGCGAACCTCGATGATCCGGTACAGGAACTTGAGGTCGTCGTTGGTCCACACCTCGGCGATCATGCCGAGCTGCTCGGAGGCTCTCGTGCGCAGGAGCGGCTCGAACATGCCCGGCCGGGCATGGGCGTAGAGGTAGGTCGCGCCGCCGTTGCCCGGCTGGCTGAGCTGGCGGATGTACATCGCCACGTTGCACAACGGATAGTCGTCGTTCCCGCGGATCACCGGGAGGTTGATGTCCAGCGCCTTGACGCGGACCCGTGTCGCCACGCGATCCGGGTCGGGCTCGACGACCAGCGGTTCGGGCGTCTGTAATGTCGGATCGCCCGATGAGGGCGGGGCCGAGCCCAGCGGCGGGAGGGTGATCCCCGGTTCGAGCGATTCGGGCGGAGCGCTCACGATCGCACCGTCGTCCGGCACGGACGGCGGCGGGCCCGCTTCCACCGGCACGGTCCACGTCAGCAGGCCGGCGGCAAGGAAGGTCACTCCCAGCGCCGTCAGCACGGCCGGGAGGATCCGGTCCTGAACTCGATCGCGGCGCGGCTCCATCGGGCGGGCATCGTAGCAGCGGCACGTTCGAGACGCCCGGGGCCTAGTCGTACTGGTACATTCGCGCGCAACATGTGGCCCCGTCTGGCGATCGTCATCGGCTTCATTGCCGGCATCGCGACGGCGGCACTGATCCTGGGGGGAGTCCTCGCCTTCGCCCCGGAGCCGGTGCCGTCGCCGACGCCGGTTCCGACGTTCGTCCCGGCGCCGACGCCGACCCCCACCCCGACCCCCACGCCGGAGCCGAGCGAGTCCGCCGCACCGTCCGAACCGGCGGCCAGCCCCTCGGAGGTGCCCGTCGGCGGCGAGGCTCGGGTGACCATCGCGCCGCCGCGTTCCGGGGCCTCGTGACCGCCGGCCGCGCTGGTCGCGGCCTTGACCGCGCGGTCGAGGACTCGATCCGCCGCCTCGTCAACGGACGCCGCCCCCTCCTGATCGTGTCGGACTTCGACGGCACCCTCTCGCCGATCGTGCTCGAGCCGACGGCGGCGCGGATCGTGCCTGCCGCGCGGGCCGCGTTGCGCCGGCTTGCCCGCCTGGCCGAGGAACGGCCCGAACGCGTCCGCGTCGTCGTGCTGTCGGGTCGAGCGGCCCGGGACGTGGCCGGCCGGGTGCGGGTGGGCGGCGTTGCCTACCATGGGAACCACGGGATCGAGGCAGGCACGCTGGCCCGCCGAGGCCGTGCCGAGCAGCTCGAGGTAGCCTCGGACGCCCTGCTCGACCCGTTCGTGCCGGGCGCGACCGCGCTCGGGCGTGCCGTGGCCCGCGAGCTGGGCAGCCCATCCTGGTTGTTCGTGGAGGACAAGGGCCCGAGCGTCGCCTTCCACTTCCGTCAGGCTCCGGACCCGGAGCGGGCGCGGGCCGCCCTGCTGGAGGCGATCAGCGCCGTCGAAACCGAGGTGGGCGATCATGGGCTGGCCGCGATCGACGGACGTCGGGTGATCGAGTTCCGGCCGGCCGAGGCCGGGGGAAAGGGAACCGCCGTCGAACGGCTCATCGAGCGGGAGCGGCCCGGCGCCGTGCTGGTCATGGGCGATGACCGGACCGACGCCGAGGCGTTCGAGGCCGTTCGTGCCGCGCGCCGGGCGGGCAGGCTGGAGGGCCTCGCCATCGCGGTGCTGAGCCACCTGGAAACGCCGCCCGAGGTCCACGAAACGGCGGACGCGGCATTGCCCGATCCGGCCGCGGCCGCCCGCGTCCTGACGCTGGTCGCGCGCCTGCTCGAGCAGGAACGGAAGCCACGACCCGGGACGGACGCCTAGGCCGGTTCGGCCTCCACGCGCCGGACGGTGTCGCGCAGCCGGCGCGACGGTGCCAGGGCGCCGCTGCGAACCGCCGCGATGTCGCGCAGCTGTCGCCGCAGCCACCAGGCGAGGTCCTGCTCCCGAACGGCTGAGCGCAGCCGGCGCAGGCGATGGCGGCGCTCCTCCACGGGCATCGTCAGGGCACGTTCCAGCTGGTCGGCCGTGCCGGCCACGTCGGCCGGAGCCACGGACAGGGAATCGGATGCGAGCTGTTCGGCCGCGCCGGCCGTCTCCGACAGGACCAGCACGGGCAGCCGCTCGCCGACGAGCACGGCCTCCTTGGCGACGAGGTTCATCCCGTCCACGATCGGGTTGACGAGCAGCACGTCGGCACGACGCATCGCCGCGATCGCCATCGCGTAGTCCGAGCCGTCGTAGATCCAGATCGGCTGGTCGTCCGGTTCCGCCAGGCCGTTGACGCGGGCGACGACCTCACGAACGGCCGCCGCGTACTCGACGTACTCGCTGATCGACGTCCGCGTGGGCGCGTGGACCGCCACGAAGCGCACCTGCGAGCGAAGCTCGGGGTGGCGGCGGAGCATCTCCTCGAACGCGAGAAATCCCCGCAATGCGTTCTTCGACGGCTCGATCCGGTCCGCGCGGACGATGACCCGGGGATCGCCGGCGCGCTCCAAGCGGGACTCGAGCCGTTCGAGCCGGTCGGCGACGCCGTCGGAACGGGCGAAACGCGCGAGGCCGTCAGGGTCGATCGAGATCGGATACGTGGCGACTCGGATCCGCCGGTCGTGCCAGCGGATGGAGCGGCCATCGCGGTCCACCCGTGCGTCGCGCACGAAGCTTGCGACGGTGTCGAGGAACTGGTCGGCGTAGCGGTCGGTCTGCAAGCCCACGATGTCGGCGCCGAGCAGGCCCTCGCAGATCGCGCGGCGGATGCCCTGCGGGAGCATCTGCCAGATGCTCGCGGGCGGCCACGGGATGTGGTTGAAGTGGAGGATCGTGGCGTCCGGACGGAGCTCGCGGATGTTCGCCGCGGCGAGGTACAGGTGGTAATCCTGGAGCAGCACGATGGGCCGCTCGACGTCCTTCGAGGCCGCGACGACGGCTTCCGCGAGCGCCCGGTTCGCCGGCCGGTAGCCGTTGCGCCAGGCGTCGAGCAGCTCGCCGTCCACGTTCGGGCCGTACGGCAGCGCGTACATCTGGTGCTGCAGGAACCACAGGAACGGGTTGGAGACGGTCTCGTAGAAGCGGCCGTAGACGTCCCGGGGCAGGTCGACGTAGTCGAGGCGCACGTCCTGGCCGGGCAGCTGGTCTTCGAGCAGCTCCCGGACGCGCGTCGCCACGGGCCGTGCCGCTTCCGGGATCGCGCGCAGCGGCTTGTGCGTGCGGCGCAGCTCCGGGCCTGCTACGCGATCACCGTCCGTGGAGGCGGTGGCGATCCAGGTTATCGGCGCATAGCGCCCGACCTCGGCGAGCGCGGTCACCAGTCCACCCGAGCCGCGCGACGCCGTCAGGTGCTTCGGATCGAAGACGCCGTCCCGCCCGTCGTCGAGGTCGGCGCCATGCCCGGCGCCGGGCGCGGATTCGAACGTCACCGGGCCGCGATTCGACACGACGAACAGCCGCGCGTTGTCCGGCAACAGTCCGTCCAGCAGGGCCGACATGGGGTTGGGCATGGCCCGAGCGTACCCCGCGACGGTGACTGGCTGCCTTGCAGGGCGATGACAGCGAGTCCCGGACCGCCCGGTCAGTTGGAGGCCTGGGTGATGTCCTGCGGGAGCGCCTGGGCCGCCTGGCCGGCGCTGTCGTAGACGGGTGTCGGGAACAGGCCGACCACGATCGTCAGCACCGTTGCGACGGCGAGACCGGCCCACAGCAGCCGGCCATGGCGCAGCGGCTCCGCCTCAGAGGCCGGCTCGCGCATATACATGTACACGGCCACCCGCAGGTAGTAGAACGCCGCCGCGGCAGCGTTGAGCACGACGATGACCGCCAGCACGGTCAGCGCACCGCCGACCTCGAGCGCCGGCTCGATCACGAACACCTTCGCCCAGAAGCCGACAAACGGCGGAATGCCCGTCAGGGACAGCAGGAAGAGCAGCATGAGCGCGCCGAGCAGCGGCTCCCGCCGTCCGAGCCCCGCGAACGTCGCGAGCTGGGACGTCACGCCGGCGCGTTTCTGGAGCGCGCTGACGACCGCGAACGCACCCAGGTTCATGAACGTGTACGCGGCCCCGTAGAACAGCAGCCCCTGCGCCCCGCTGACCTGGCCCGCCGCGTACGCGGCCAGGCCGACCAGCATGTACCCGGTATGCGCGATCGAGCTGTACCCGAGCATCCGCTTGACGTTGTCCTGCGTCAGCGCAACGAGGTTGCCGAGCGTCATCGTCAGGGTCGACAGGACCAGGATCACGGGCAGCCACCACTCCGCGAGCGGGAACAGGCCGTCCGCGAAGAGGCGAAGGATCAACGCGAATGCCCCGACCTTCGGTCCGACGGACAGGTAGCCCGTCACCGGTGTCGGCGAGCCCTGGTACGCGTCCGGCGTCCAGTAGTGGAACGGCACCGCCGCGATCTTGAACGCGACGCCCGTGGTCAGCAGGGCAAGGCCCATCGCCAGCCCGGGTGACAGCTCAGAGGTCCCGGCGACGATCGCGCCGAGCGCCTCCGCCACGCCGGTCGTGCTCGTCGTGCCGGTCAGGCCCCACACGAAGGCGAGCCCGAACAGGAAGATCGCCGAGCTGAACGAGCCGAGCAGGAAGTACTTGATCGCGCCCTCGGTGGAGTAGGCATCGGACTTGTGGTACGCCGCCAGGAGGTAGCCGGGCAGCACCATCAGCTCGAGGGCGATGAACAGGATCAGCAGGTCGGCCGAGGCGGAGATCAGCATCGCGCCGGTGAGCGCGAACACGAGCACGGTGGCGAACTCGGCCGTCGGCAGGTTGCGCGGACCGAGGTAGTCCGGCCCGAACAGGATGGACAGCGCCACGACGCCGATCAGCAGCAGCTGCAGGAACGTGGTGAGTGCGTCGACCTTGTAGGTGCCGCCGAACGCGAGCTGCGTGGTCGTCCCGGTCCCACCGACCACGATCACGAGCGCGGCGGTGATCCCGAGGCCGATCATGGCCGTCGCCACGGCGAATGGGGTGCGGTTCGGCCAGACGAGGTCGACGCCCATGATCGCGATCGCGGTGAGGACCGCCGCGACGAAGGGCGCGACCGTGGTGAGCTCCTGGAACGTCATGACACGCTCCGCGCGCCCGGCGCCGGTTCGGCCCCGGGGCTCTCGACGACAGCCGCGTACACGATCCGCCCGACGATGAAGGCCGCGAGCAGCCCGAGCGCGAGCAGGATCGTCTCGGTCGGGATGGCGATCGGTTGGCCGGCCGCGGCGCTTTCAAGGGTCGCCTCGACGGTTCGCGGGAACAGGTCGAGGACGAGCCCCGGGAACAACCCGAAGGCGACGACCAGGCCACCGAGCGGGACGAGCGTGAGGATCTCGATCGCGGTCATGTCGGTCATGTGGTCGCCCAGGCCGCGGAAGAACGCCGAGACCTCACCGAACGCCATGCGCTGGAACATCCACAGCAAATAGGCCGCGCCGAAGATCATCACGAACGCGGCGACCGCCGCGATCCACGGGTTCGCCACGAACGCCCCGATGAGCGTCAGGAACTCGCCGACGAATCCGCTCAGGCCCGGAAGACCTGCCGAGGCGAAGACGAAGAACCCGAGGACGGCCGTGTACACGGGCATCAGCGCCGACAGGCCGCCCATCTTGGCCAGGGTGCGGTCGTGCGTCCGCTCATAGATGACCCCGACCAGGAGGAACAGGGCGCCGGTGATCAGCCCGTGATTGATCATCTGCAGGATCGCGCCCTGGATGCCCTGCTCGGTGAACACGAAGATGCCGAGCGTGACGAAGCCCATGTGGCTGACGGACGAGTACGCCACGAGCCGTTTCAGGTCGGGCTGGACGAGGGCCACGATGGCGCCGTAGATGATTGCAATCAGCGACAGCACGATGATCACCGGCGCGAACGTGTGCGCAGCATCGGGGAACAGCGGGACGGCAAAGCGCAGCAGGCCGTAGCCGCCGAGCTTGAGCATGACGCCGGCGAGGATCACGGAACCCGCCGTCGGCGCCTCGGTGTGGGCGTCGGGCAGCCACGTGTGGAACGGGAACATCGGCACCTTGATCGCGAACGCGAGGAAGAACGCGAGGAAGGCCCCGATCTGCAGCTCGGGGGCGAAACCGGCGCCGCTCAGCGCGAAGTCGCGCAACGTCACGAAGTCGAAGGCGTTGGTCCAGCTGCCCGTCGCAGCCTGGTACGAGAACGCCGTGGCGAGGATCGCCACCAGCATCAGCAGTGAGCCCACCAGCGTGTAGAGCACGAACTTGATCGTCGCGTAGATCCGGTTCGCGCCGCCCCAGATCCCGATGATCAGGTACATCGGGACGAGCACGACCTCCCAGAAGATGTAGAACAGGAACAGGTCGAGCGCGAGGAACACGCCCAGCATGCCGACCTCGAGGACGAGGAAGGAGACCATGTACTCCTTGATCCGCGTCTGGATCGGCTCGAAGCTGGCCAGGATCGAGATCCACGTCAGCGTCGTCGTGAGGACGACGAGCGCGGCCGACACCCCGTCCACACCGAGCTTGTACTGGATGCCGAACAGCGGAATCCAGTCGAGCTGTTCCTGGTACTGGAAGCCGGGCGATCCAGGTGCGTAGCCGACCAGCAGGAGGAGCGACACGACCCAGGTCAGCAGCGCCGTGGCCAGCGCGACCTGGCGCGCGTAGACGGCCGGCAGCAGCGCCAGCACGATGGAGCCAACCAACGGCAGGAAGATGATGATCGACAGGATCGGGATGTCGGTCACGTTCATCGTCAGCGGCCCGCCAGGATGAGGTACGAGCCGGCCATCACGATCAGCCCAAAGGCGATCCCCAGGGCATAGTTCTGGACCCGCCCCGTCTGGACCTGGCGGAGCCCGCGTCCGGCGCCCACCGTGAGCCCGCCGACCGCGTTGACCGTGCCGTCGACGACGACCCGGTCGAACCACCACAGGAAGGCCGCCACGCGCCCGCCGATGACGATGAACAGGAGGTGGTTCAGGTCGTCGAACCACCACTTGTTCAGCGACGCGCGATAGAGGAACGGCAGCCGGGCCGACATCGCACGAACGGCATCCGGCCGGAAGGGCAACCGGATCGGCCCGATCTCGACGCCGAAGAACCGCCATGCGAGGAGCAGTCCGACTGTCGCCACGGTCACGCTCGCGAGGATCAGCACGCCGTCGATGCCGAACAGCTGGTACTCCTCGTGCGGCAGGGCAAGCAGCACCTCGGCCTCGTGGAACACCGGCGCGAGCCACTGAGAAAGGACGCTGTCGCCGAGGGGCAGGCCGAGGAACAGGCCGAGGAGGACGCTCGGGATGGCCAGCAGGACCAGCGGGACCGTCATCACGGCCGGTGACTCGTGGATCTTGTTCCACAACTCCTTCGGTCCTCGGAAGTCACCCCAGAATGTCAAGCCCATGAGCCGGAACATGTAGAACGCCGTCAGCAGGGCGACGAACAGGCCGATCCCCCACACCCACCAGAAGCCGAACTTGAACGCCTCGCCGAGGATCTCGTCCTTCGAGAAGAAGCCGGCCAGCGGGGGGATTCCCGAGATCGCGATCGACCCGACGAGCATCGTCGTGTAGGTGATCGGGATCTTCTTCGACAGGCCGCCCATGTTGCGCATGTCCTGCTCCTCGTGGACGGCATGGATCACCGAACCGGAGCCGAGGAACAGCAGGCCCTTGAAGAAGCCGTGCGTCATGAGGTGGAAGATCGCCGCGGTGAACGCGCCGACGCCGAGCGCGGCGAACATGTAGCCCAGCTGGCTCAGCGTGGAGTAGGCGAGCACGCGCTTGATGTCGGTCTGGGTCATGGCGATGCTCGCGGCCAGGATCGCGGTGAAGATGCCGATCGCCGCGACCACGACCATCGCCTCCGGCGCGCTCGCGAAGAGGCCGTTCGCCCGGGCGACCAGGTAGACGCCGGCGTTGACCATCGTCGCCGCATGGATGAGGGCGGACACCGGCGTCGGGCCCTCCATCGCGTCGGGCAGCCAGACATGCAGCGGGAACTGCGCGCTCTTGCCCATCGCGCCGGCGAACACGAGCAGCGCGATGACCGTGATCGGGACGGTCAGTTCGGCGGCGTGCTCGATCAGCAGCTCGATCGAATGGCGGATGTTGAGCGTCGGCTCGCCCAGCGCGAGGGTCACCGCGAAGATCGCCATGATGCCCAGCGCGAAGCCGACGTCGCCGACGCGGTTCACCAGGAACGCCTTCTTGGCCGCAAGCGCGGCGGAGTTTTTGCGGTACCAGAAGCCGATCAGCAGGTAGCTGCTGAGTCCCACCAGTTCCCACGCGACGAAGACGACCAGCCAGCTATCGGCGAGCACCAGCAGGAGCATCGAGAACATGAACAGGTTGAGGTAGGCGAAGAACCGCCAGTAGCCCGGGTCGTGGCTCATGTAGCCGATCGAGTAGACGTGGACGAGCAGTCCGATGGTGGTCACCACGATCAGCAGGCACGCCGTCAGCGGGTCGACGAAGTAGCCGACCGTGACCTGGAGGTCGCCGGCGGGGATCCAGGTGTAGAGCAGGCCGGTGTACCCGTGGAGCTCGTCGCTACCCTCGATGAGCGGCGCCGCGCCGCTGAGGACGTTGTATGCCGCGAGCGACGCGATGACCCAGGCAATGAAGACCGCCCCGACCGGCACCCAGTGGGCCTGTTTGCCGAGCCGTCGCCCAACGAGCGCGGTGAACGCAAAGCCCGCAATCGGCAGGATCGGGATGAGCGGAATGAGCGACTCCACGCCGGCTATTGCCTCATTGCGTCGTATTCGTCGACGAGTGGAGTTCGCTTGTTGCGGTAGATCGCAATGACGATGGCGAGTCCGACGGTGGCCTCGGCCGCGGCAACGGAGATGACCATCAGCGCGATGACCGAGCCACGCGACACGCCCTGCGCCGTCTCGCCGAAGGCGCCGAACGCGGCGAACGCGACGATCGCGAGATTGACCGCGTTCAGCATCAGCTCGATCGACATGAGCATGCTGATCGCGTTCCGCCGGGCGAGGAACCCGAACGTGCCGATCGAGAACAGGATCCCCGACAGGATCAGGTAGGCGTCGAGGGAGTTGCTCATGAGATGGCCCTCGTGTCGCTCACGAAGGTCCTCCCGGTTCACGCTTGGCCAGGAACACGCCGCCGATCACGGCCGCCAGGAGGAGCACGCCGACCACCTCGAACGGCAGCAGGTTGCCGGGGTCGGTGAAGAGCTCCTCGGACAGCGTGTTCGTCGCGAGCCGGATCCGCTCCGAGGCCTCGCCCCAGTCGGTGGCGGTGATCGACAGGCCGATGACCACCGCGATGACGATCGACGCGACGGCCGCCGCCGCCGACTGCGTCTGGAAGACGAGCGCGCGTGGGGCGTCCTTGGTCTGGGTGAGCATGATCGCGAACAGGATAAGCACGCTGATCGCGCCGATGTACACGATCACCTGGGCGGCGCCGATCAACGGCGCGCCGAGGAGCACATAGATCCCGGCCAGCGCGCCGAAGCAGACGATCATCGCCAGGCCGCAGCGGATGATGTCGCGCATCGTCACGACGAGCAGCGCCGAGCCGATCATCACGGCGGACAGGATCCACAGGAGCGCGTCCTCCCAGTCCTGGCCGAGGAACACGATCATCAGCGCCGCGACGGCCGCGACCGCACCCAGGATCGCCAGCGCAACCGCGATGGAGAGCAGCGTCCGGATCATGGCCTACTTCGGGTGGGCGTGGCCGCCGCCGTGCCCGCTGCCGAGCGCCGTGTGGCCGTTGCCCTCGTGCCCGTTGCCGTCGTGGCCGTTGCCGGCCGGGAGTCCGCGGGTGGTGGCCGGCAGGACCGGCAGCAGCCGCCCGGCGTCGATCAGGCGGCCCTCTGCCGCGGCCCGCGTCGCCCAGTCGGCTTCGCGCCGGATGTAGGTCACCTCGGTGTCCATCTCGACCGCCGAGATCGCCATCAGGTCGATCATGGGGTCCTCGCGGCTCGTCTGCGCGAGCTCGATATCCGGGCCGTCGCGCAGGGCGTCGTACGGGCACGCATCGACGCAGATCCCGCACAGGATGCAGCGGCTCTCGTCGACCTCGTACTTCTGGAGCACGCGCGGCTTGGGCATCAGCGCGCCCGTGGGGCACGTCTCGGCGCAGCGGCCGCAGGATACGCACGGCGTGTCGTTGAGGCTCATGTCGAGCGGCGTCGTGACCAGCGTGTCGAACCCGATCCGCATGAAGTCGTAGCACGCCGCGCCGACCACCTCGGCGCACACGTTGGCGCAGCGGCCGCAGTCGATGCAGCGCGATGGCTCACGCAGGATGAATGCGTGCGAATCGTCCCGGATGTAGTCGTGGTTGACCCCGGTGAAGCGGTTCTCGGTGACGCTCCGATACCCGGCGCCCTGGTGGTACTGCGGCTCGAGGGTCTTCAGCGTCGTCCCGTACTCGATGCCGAGGCGGCGCAGGTCGCAGAAGCCGATCGCCTCGCAGGTGCACTGCAGGCAGCGGGTGGATTCGGCCATCGCGGCTTCGGGCGTGTACGGCAGCTCGTACTCGATGTAGCTCTTGTTGCGCACCTCGGCGGGCATCGCCGCGAGCCGGTAGCGCGGTTCCTTGACCTCGCTCGTGAACGGCACGATCGACAGGAACTCGGGCTGCGGCTCGGCCAGCGTCTGACGCGTCCGGATCGCCGAGAGGTCGTTGCCACGCAGGTAGGCGTCGACCGCGTACGCGGCACGCCGACCCTCGGCGATGGCCTGGACCACGGTCGCCGCGCCGATCCGCACGTCGCCGGTCCCGAAGACGCCCGTCCGGCCCGTCTCGAAGGTGACGGCGTCCGCGGTCAGCCGCGCGCGCTTGGCCGTCACGCCCTCGTTGCCCGGCTGCTCCAGCCAGTCGAGCTCAGGCCCCTGCCCGATCGCCAGGAGCACGCGGTCGCACGGGATCGTGAATTCCGTCCCGGGCGCCGGCTCCGGCCGGCGGCGGCCCGACGCGTCGGGCTCGCCGAGCTTCATCCGGATGAACTCGACGCCGGTGACGTTGTTCTGCTCGTCGGTGACGATGCGGACCGGGCCGGCCTGGAAGATCGTGGTGACGCCTTCCTCGATGGCCTCGTGGACCTCGTTCGCAGCCGGCATGTCCTTCATGTCACGGCGATAGACGAGCGTGACGTCCCGGGCCCCCTGGCGGACCGAGGTCCGCGAGCAGTCCATCGAGGTGAAGCCGCCGCCGATGACGACGACGCGCTTGCCGGCGTGGTCGGGGTAGGGCAGGCCGAGCGTGGCCGTGCGCAGGTATTCGAGGCCGTCGAGCACCTCCGGGGCGTCCTCGCCCGGGATGCCCAGCTTGTTCGTGTCGTAGCAGCCGATCGCCACGATGACGGCGCCGAAGCCCTGGTTGGTCAAATCGTCGAGCGTGAAGTCGCGACCGAGGCCGGCGTTGCACACGACCTTGCCACCGAGGCGCGTCACGGACTCGTACTCGGCCTCGAGCACCTCGACCTTGGGCAGGCGGTACTGCGGGATCCCGTAGCGGAGCATCCCGCCGGGCGCTGGGTCGCGCTCGAAGACGGTCACGTCGTGCCCCGACAGCAGCAGGTAATAGGCGGCGGCCATGCCCGCCGGCCCGGAGCCGATGACCGCGGCCCGGCGACCGGTCGGCGCCTGGCGCTCGAACGGCAACGGCGGCTCGACGTCGTCGTCGAGCATCGCCTTGATGACCTGGTCGCCGGCGTAGCGGTGGCTGTCGCGGATCGCGATGGCCTCGTCGACCTCGTCGCGCCGGCAGTGCTCCTCGCACGGGGCCGGGCACACCCGACCGAGCACGCTCGGGAACGGAATCGTCCGCTTGAAGATCCGCGTCGACTCGCGCCAATCGGCCTCGGCGTTGGCCTTGAGGAAGCCCGGGATGTCGATGTGACTGGGGCACTTGTTCTGGCAGGGCGGCAGGCAGTACGCGTTGTGGTCACTGAAGATCAGCTCGAGGTTGGTCCGGCGCAGGCGCCGGATCTCCTCGGTCTGAGTCTGCACGACCATCCCGTCCTCGCATGTCCGCGAGCAGGAGATCGGCGGATGGTCCTCGCCCTCGACGTCGACCACGCACATGCGGCATGCGCCGAAACCGTCCAGCTTCGGCTCGTAGCACAGGGTCGGGATCTCGATGCCGTTGTCGCGACAGACCTCGAGGATCGTCTGGCCCTCGTCGCCTTCGACCACCCGCCCGTCGACCTCGATGCGGATGCGCGGCGTCGACTGCGGGCGCTGCGGCGCCTGCGTCTCGAGCAGCCGCTCGGCAAGCGACTCCGGCGAAGCCGCAGGAGCACGGTCGAGGCGGCTGTCCGGGCGCGTGATCAGGTCGGCCATCAGGATGCCTTCACGGGGGTCTTGGGTGTCCTGCCGGCGGCGACCTTGATGGGCTGGCACACGCCGGCCGGACAGGAGCTGCGGAGGAGGTGAGCGTCAAGCTCCGCCTGGAAGTATCGCATCGCGCTCCCGAGGGGAAGTGTTGCAAGTCGCTCGTGGTCGCACAGCCCGGACGCCACGATGTCGGCCGACAGATCGGCCAGGATGCCCATGTCGTTCTGGCGTGGGCGGCCCTCGGTCATGCGGTCCGCGATCTCGGCCAGGCGCTTCGTGCCGATCCTGCACGGGATGGACTTGCCGCAGGCTTCGCTCGAGCAGAACCGGGTGAGCAGGCGTGCAAGGTCGACGACGCAGGCGCGGTCGTCGGCGATGACGAGCGAACCTGAGCCGACGTGGGCGCCGACGGCGCGGAGCGACTCGAAGTCGTACGGCGTGTCGAGCAGGTCCCGCGGCAGCAATCCGCCGGACGGACCGCCGACCAGGACGGCCTTGAACGAGCGAGCGGCCCTGGGCAGCTTGCCGGCCAGCGCGACGATGTCGCGCAGCGACGTTCCCAGCGGCACCTCGGCGATGCCCTCGGCAGCGGGGCCGCGGACCTGGACGAGAATCGTGCCGGGGCTTTCCCGGGCACCGATCGCGCCGAACGCGCCCGGTCCGTTGCGGACGATCCACGGCACGGCGGCGAGCGTCTGGACGTTCTGGACGACCGTGGGCAGGCCGAACAATCCGCGCTCCGTGGGGTGGGGCGGGCGCTGCTCCGGCTGACCGCGCCGACCTTCGAGCGCCTTGAGCAGGACCGTCTCCTCGCCCAGCATGTAGGCGCCCTGGACCGGCCGGACCCGGACGTCGATGTCGTGCCCCGAGCCGTGCACGTCCATGCCCAGGAAGCCGGCCTCCTCGGCGTTGGCGATCGCTGCCTCGAGCCGGCGGATGGCCTCGACCTGCTCGGCACGGACGGCGATGAATGCCTCGGTCGCACCGATCGCATAGGCGGCGATCGCGGTGCCCTCGACCACGGCGTACGGGTCGAGCTCGAGGAGGGCCCGGTCGGTGAACGTGGCCGGGTCGGCGCCATAGCCGTTGGCCACGACGTAGCGGCGCGGCGCCTCCACGGCGGCGGCGGCGCGCCACTTCTCGCCCGTCGGGAACCCCGCCCCACCGCGACCCCGCAGCCCGGATGCGGCAACGGTCGCGATCGTGCCGGTCGCGCCGAGGTCACGGATGGCTCGGCGCAGCGCCTCGAACACGCCTGCGGCCGCGGCCGCATCGAGATCTGTCGGATCGGCCGCGTCGGCGCGCTCCAGCAGGATCGCCGGCCAGGTGGACGGCGTCGGCAATCGGTTGACCACGCTCAGGCCGCCGGTGGTGCGCCGCGCGGGACGCCTGCGAGCGATGCCCCCAGCGCGGCCACGTACGAAGCCTCGGCGGGGCGGTTGCGGTCGACGGCGGCGGCCTGGAGCGTATCCGCGGCCGGCTCGAAGCGGAGGTGGCCGTAGTACGTCGCGGTGCCGTAGATCATCGCGTACCAGGCACCGGTCTTCTGGCTGATCCGCTTGAGCGCGGCCACGGGGAGGTAGCCGTAGGCGGCCTGGGTCCGCTCGAGGATCTCGAGCATCCGCTTCGGGTCGAAGTCGACGTCATCGAGGATCTCGTCTACCGGTGCCAGCTCGACCGCCTGGAAGTGACGATATGCGGCGTCCGGCACCGGGCGCCCCGAGCGGCGCAGCGCCGATTCCTCGCGCCGCTCGCCGTACGTCTCGGGCGGCCCCCAGTGGACGTGGTAGCGGCCGCGCGAATCCACGCCGCCCATGTCGATGCATTCGATCGGGCAGGCCTGCGCGCACTGGAAGCAGGTCTCGCACTTGAGCGTGCCGTACTCGTCGTAGAGCAGCTGCAGCCGCCCGCGGAAGCGGGGCGCGACTTCGTAGCGCTCCTCGGGGTACTTGACCGTGACCTTCGGCTCGAAGAAGCGGCGCAGGGTCAGCGCCATGCCCTTCACGATGCCGACGCCCGGGACGAAGCTCATGACCGCCTCAGGTACTCGATGAGGATGATCGCGCCCGCGGTCACGAAGATGTTG
>DASTYU010000077.1:0-2573 GCA_035764655.1 Candidatus Limnocylindrales bacterium | reverse complement strand
CGAGCGCAGCTGGCTGCGGCTGCGCTGGATCGTGTGGGGCAACCTCGTGTTCACGGGCGTTCTCCTGTTCGCCACGTACTGGCACGCGGGTGAGTTCCTCTGGGATCCGTCCCGGACGCCGCTCGCCCACATCTGGATCGTGCTCTACATCTTCGAGCCCGTGGTGATGATCTACCTCATCCCGCGAGGCACGTTCTCGGCGCCAGCACCGACCTCCGGTGGTCCGATCGACCTCTGGTTCAAGCGATTTCTGGTCCTCGTCACCGGGATCCTCCTGATGAACGGCCTGCTCCTCGTCCTGAATCCGGAGTTTGCGGCGACCCGCTGGGCGTGGGAGCTCAATCCGCTCGACGCGCGGATCGTCGCGGCGTGGTTCCTCGGCTGGTCGGTGTGGTGCGGGACCATGGCCTTCGCGCAGGATTGGGACGAGATCCGGACAGCGGCCCGGCTATTCATCCTCAATGGCGTCGCCCTGCTGGTGGTGACCGTCGTGGGGCGCGACGAGTTCCTGCCCGGGCGCGGGACGCCGACGGGTTTCGCCGCCGCGCTTCTGGTCGCGACCGGGATCATGGCTGGGTTCCACGTGCTCCAGGAGCGGCGCCGGCCGACCGATCAACCGGCGCTCGGCGAACGCAGCAGCATCGCGGGATGACGACCGGGCTCGCGCGCGCTTCGCTCCCGGAACGAGCCCGCTTTACGCTGACCTACGCCCTCCCGAGCCTCTTTCGAGGAGCCCTGATCCCGCAGCCGTTCTGGACGGAGCTCGCCACGCGCCTGAACACCGGGCAGTGGGCCGTGGCGACGGTGGAGCGCTTGTCGGAGCGGCATGGCGGCCGTTCCGTCCTGCTCGGCGGCGTTCTCGGGGAGACGCTGCTGATCCTTACGACCGACGACGTTCGTCGCGTCCTCGACGCGCCCGTCGAGGAGTTCGCGCTGGACGCTCGCGAGAAGCGGCGTGCGCTCGAGCCGTTCGCCCCGGATGCGCTCAACGCCTCGCCGCCGTCCCTTCGCGGCCAACGCCGCCCGTTCAACGAGGCGGTGCTCGATTTCGGGCACGAGCCGCATCGGTTCGCTGAGCGGTTCCTCGCGATCGTCAACGACGAGATCACGGCGACGCTGGCGACGGGCTCCGTCCTGGACCACGAGCGATCGCTCGCAGCCTTCCGCCGGATCAACCGCCGTATCGTCCTGGGCGACGCGGCGGCCGATGACACCGAGCTGAGCGAGGAGCACAGCCGCCTGCGCGAAGACGGCAACTGGCTGGGTCTGAAGGTATGGAACCGGCGCCGGGATCAACAGCTACGGGCGTCGATGGACGAGCGGATCGGGCGCTACGTCGACGCCGCGGAGCCTGGCACGCTGGTCAGTCTCTTCGCGAGCGCGCCGGCCGGGCCGGAAACGAAGCCGAACGGCCAAGTGCCGTTCTGGCTGATGGCGCTCGATGCCGTGCGGATCGTCGTCGCCAACACGTTGGCGATGCTTGCCATCCATCCCGCGGCACGCGCACATGCCGTGGGCGAGATCGCCGCCGCCGATGCGAGCCACGGCCGCGGCACGGTCGCCGGGCTGGCCGACCTACCCTTCGTTCGGGCCTGCGTCCAGGAGAGCATCCGGTTGTGGCCGGCGGCTCCAACGCTCGTCCGGCGCACCACGACGAACACCGAGTGGGGCGGCACCACGGTCGGGGCCGGAACGCGGGTGCTGATCCCTGCTGCCGTCTTCCATCGCGCGTCGACGCATCCGTTCGCGAACCGGTTCGCGCCGGAGATCTGGTTCGACGGGTCCGCTGACTCCGACTGGTCGTTCAACCTCTTCTCGCGAGGCGGCGCACAGTGCGCCGGCCGGAACCTCGCCCTGGTGTTGACCACGGCGTGCCTCGCCGAGCTCCTGCGACAGGCGGAGTTCGACCTCCTGAAGCCAAGGCTCAGTCCAGACCGCCCGCTGCCGTACCTGATCAACCCGCTGACAACCCGCTTCGCCGTCCGGGCGCGGTCGTGGCCTCCGCGCGGGGACTGACCGGGATCATCCAACCCTCGCGCATGGAGTTGGCCTTCGCCGACGTCGCTCAATCCGGCGCTGCGCCGGGCCGGCCGATGGCACGGGGCACACCGTCCGCTGATCGACCGTCGCGGTTCGACGTCAGAGCCAGTTGACGATCCCGCTCGCTCGAGAAGCCTCGCTGCACGCCCGCGTCCAGTTCGGCTAGCTGCGCTCGGACCGCTGGCAGCCGCTCGGGAGGTGCAAGCGTCGCCAGATCTTCGAGGAGCGCACGAAGCCGGCGCATCACGTGGAGCTGGGTCTCGCCCGACAGGCGGATCTCGTCGGTTGCCAGGCGGAGGTACTCCTGCCACGTGACGCGAGGTACGACGAGGCGCACGCGCCCGTCGACCACGTGCACGGGAGAGGGGAACTGGCGCACGGCGAGGCGTCGGAGGAGGTCGTGAATGCGGTCGAGCGCCTGGACGGCAGTGGTGGGATCGTTGGTTCCCGGTGACAAGGCTCGGACGGCGACGTCAACGAGCTGACGGAATCCGAAGGCGGGATCCTGCTCGAGCGTTCGCTCGCCGCCGATC
>DASTYU010000076.1:0-16204 GCA_035764655.1 Candidatus Limnocylindrales bacterium | reverse complement strand
GCGGCCGCTTCCTCGACGTGCTCCCGCCGCTCGTCCCCGCCGTGGTGTTGGTGAGTCATTGGTATCGTTCAGCGCGGCGCCGTGGGGCCGGCTCCTCCCTACGAACCGATCTCGACACTCGCCTTCATGCCGCCGGCGTAGTGCCCGGCGACGTGGCATCCGGCGAGGACCGAGCCGGCCTCGGGAAAGGTGACCGTCAGCTCCTTCGTCTCGCCCATTTTCACCCCGATGCCCATCGGCTCGTCATGGGCCATCGCGCCCGCCTGCATCTCTTGCTCGTGCTCTGATTGTTCCGCCTCGTCACCAAGGTATAACTCGTGGTCGATGCTGCCTGCGTTCGTCACCACGAATGTCACCGGCACGCCGGCGGAACGGCCATCTCGGCCGGTTCCATCTTCAGGTACCGCCTGGTCGTCGCGAGCTCCATCGCGCCGCGCACCTCCAGCGGTCGTGCCGACGCGACGATGGCCGTCGCGAACACCGACCAGGACAGTAGCGGGACCAGCGACCAGGCGGCGATCCACAACCAGCGCGGGCGTCCCAAACGATCGAGGACGCGCTCGGTCAGCGGCAGGCTGAAGACGGCCTTCGGGGACGCTTCGCTGTGCGTGCGTCCAGCACACACCTCCGACCACGATGCGGCTAACGGTACTCCGGCTCTCGCGAGATCACGTAGGCGGCCCGCGTCAGCAGGGCCAGCCCCACGATGGACACCCACAGGCCGATGGCGCGGTCCGGCGTGATCGTCTCGAGGCCGCCCGGCGTGAACACCACGCCGATCATGCGCAACCCCAGGCCGATCCAGCCCACGACCGCGACCGCGGCGTAGGCCCACCAGCGATCGAAGCTGACCGGGCGGTCACTGGCATACGGCAGCGTGATCAGCGCCAGCGTTGCGATGGCGATCAGGAACACCGCGATTGACGGGCCCTCGAAAGCGTTCTCCGAGCGCGGCGGCAGGCTGAAATCGGTCGAGCCCACGGTGAACCAGGGCAGGACGCAGCCGACAATGAGGACGAGCGCCGAGAGCCCGGCGAGCATCCGGCCGCGTCCCACCGGCCGGCGGTGCAGGCTCACCCCTCGGCACCGCTCGCATAGACCTCGCGGCGCAGCACGCCGACGAAGCGCAGGTTGCGGTAGATCTCGCCGTAATCGAGCCCGTATCCCACGACGAACTGGTCAGGGATCGTGAAGCCGGTGTAATCCACGGGGATGTCCACGAGCCGGCGGGCCGGCTTGTCGAGCAGCGTGCAGATCCGCAGCGTTGCCGGGTTCTTGCCACGCAGGTAGCGGATCAGGTAGTTGAGGGTCAGGCCGGTGTCGATGATGTCCTCGACGATGAGGACGTCCTCGCCGGCGATGCTCGCCGAAAGGTCCTTGAGGATGCGCACCAAGCCGGACGACTCGGTCGTGGTGCCGCCGTACGAGCTGACTTCCATCAGGTCGATCCGCACCGGGATGGAGATCGCGCGCATCAGGTCGGCCATGAACGGCAGCGAGCCCTTGAGCACGGACACGAGCGTCAGGCGCTTTCCGGCGTAGTCGTCGCTGATGCGCGCGCCGAGCTCGGCGACCTTGGCCTGGATCTCATCCTCGGTGAGGAGGATCTCGCCGATATCGGAGGTAAGGTCTGGCTTCGTCTGCATCACTCGTTCCCAGGTCGGTCAGGGGGGTGGGTCGGCGCACCGGCGGCGGCCGCTGCTTTACGGCGTCGCCGTCGCCGGGAGGCGGTTCGGCGCATCGTTGCGCTGCTCGCCGGTTCAGCTTCGAGGTCTGCCTCGAGAGCCGGTGCGGCCGCCGGCTCAGGTTCGGCGATGTGCTCGGAAGGGAGGTCGTCCGGCGGCGCTGCCTGGCCAGCGGTGCCCGTCAGGGCGTCGGCCAGCGCCAGCTTGCCGTACTTGAGCATGAGGGCCCGGAAGTCGCGCGCGTAGAACAGCTTGATGCGCACGTCCGGGTACAGCTCGCGCAAACGGCGCAGCTTGCGGTTCTTCTTGCGCACGAGCTTCTGGCGGAGCGTGGTCATCTCGAGGTAGAGGTCGAGCTCCGCCAGGTAGAAGTCCGGCGAGAAGCTTTCGACGACATCACCATCGAGGTTCCACAGGATCGGGAACGTGTGCGGCTCGTATTCCCAGGCAATCCCGTAGAAGTCGAGGATCCGCGCCATCTCCGCCTCGCTCGCGTGTGCGAACGCGGGCGAGACCGGGCGCGTCTGGTCGGTCACCGCGAGGCGGGCGGTTCGCGCCGGGTGTCCGGTTCGTCGGGGTGCCGAAGGAGGCCGACCAGGTCCCCGTCCCAGCCGGCGAGAAAGGCACGCGCCGCCTTCACGTCCTGGGCGGTGATCGGCCCTGTGCCCGTTCGGCGTGCCTCGTCGGCCGGGGTCAGCTCTCCAAACGGCGCGACATCGAGGACCGCGCTCCCGTCGGCCGCTGCCTGGAGCATCCCGAGGGTCGCGCTTCCGCAGCCCGGGCAGCTCAACTCGACGAAGGCGAGGTCGTCGCGGTGGGCAAGGATCCGGATCCGCTCCGCCGGAACGAGGCTGCCGCAGACGGTGCAGCCGACACCATCGAGGAGCGGGCGGAGCTGGTCGCGCGGATCCATGCACGAATCAGTCTAGCCGAGCAGCCCGCAGCGCGGTTGTCCGAGATACCCCCTGGGGGTATGATCACGGACACGGCGCCGAGCGGCGCCACCACGCGAGGGACGACCAGCCGATGAGCCCGACCGAGGCCCGTCGCGGGAGTGCGACGGCCGAGCCCGATCACTTCCGTCACAGCTACACGAAGGACCGTTCGCAGCTGATCCGCCGCCTCTCGCGGATGGAGGGACAGGTTCGCGGGATCGCCCGCATGATCGAGCGCGAGGAGTACTGCATCGACATCCTCCAGCAGACGTCCGCCTTGCGGGCAGCCGTCGATTCGCTGTCGATCATGCTGCTCGAGGACCACGTCCAGGGGTGTGTCCGTACGGCCGCCGCGCGGGGTGAGGCGGACCAATACGTCGACGAGGTGATCGACGTCGTTCGACGGACGCTGGGCCGGCCCGTCCGCAGCGGCGCGCGCTCGGCCTGACTGTCCACCGGACACTGTCTCGGCGGCCCGCCGGGGCCGAGTTATCCACGAATCCACCGCCGGGGAGGCGGTTGGTGGATAACCCCGTTGACGTGCACCGGACACCCCACGTAGCGTCCGGCATCCGCACCGTGGCGGAAGGGTAACGCGGTCCGCGAGGCGATCGGGGAAACCCGAGCCGGGAACCGAACGGACCGGGGAAGACCGACCGGCCAGGCTGCGATTCGAGTCGCCGCCGGGAGCGGCGCCGCGCACGTCCGACCGCACGCGAGACAGGAGGCGTGCACTGGATCGTCAGCGCGAGCCGCTCCCGACGCGCGTCGATGCCACCCCGCCGTTGCCCGCCGCATACGGGCGCGCCCTCGACGTGGGGCTTGCCGAGATCGGGGTGGCCCTGCCCGGCGACCAGCGCGAGGCCATCGATGGGCATGTCCGGCTGCTCCTGGCGTGGAACCGGGTCATCAACCTGACCGCGATCCGCGACCCGGCGGATGTGGCCATCGGGCACGTGGTCGACAGCCTCGCAGCCCTCCCCGTCCTTCGCGAGCGCGGCGTGGATCGGTCCGTCGATCTCGGCAGCGGCGGCGGCTTTCCCGGGCTGCCGTTGGCGATCGCCCTGCCGGCTGCGCGGACCCTGCTTGCGGATTCGGTCGGCAAGAAGGTGCGCTTCCTCGACGCGGTCATCGAGGCGACCGCCCTGCAGGGCCGGGTCGAGACCTACGCCGGACGCGTCGAGACGCTCGCCCGGGATCCGCTCCACCGGGAGCGGTGGCCGGCCGCGACGGTCCGTGCCGTGGCGTCCCTTCCGGAACTCGCGGAGCTGGCGTTTCCGCTGCTCGAGCCGGGCGGGATCCTGATCGCGTGGAAACGGGGCGACATCGACGAGGAGCTGGCTGCCGCCGAGCGAGCCGCCGCAGCCCTCGGTGGCGGCGGGCTGGACGCGCTCACGGTGCCGGCCCCCTCGCTGCCGAGACATTGCCTCGTGGTCATGAGCAAGGCCGGCCGCACGCCGAACCGCTATCCACGTGATACGGCACAGCGGCGACGAGCACCGTGGTGAACCGGATGCGCTGCTACCCTTCGCGCCGATGCGGATCGCGGTCCTCTCGGACATCCACAGCAACCTCATCGCCCTCGATGCCGTGCTGGCCCACCTGGGTTCGGTCGACGCCATCTGGCAGCTCGGCGACGTGGTCGGCTATGGGCCTGAGCCCGATGGCGTCGTGGCCCGGCTGCAGGAGGTCGGCGCCGTCGGCGTGCGCGGCAACCACGACGCTGCGGCCGTCGGTGGCTCCGAGGTCGAGTGGTTCAATCCGGACGCGCGGGCCGCGATCGAATGGACCCGTGACCGGATCGCTTCGGGCACGAAGGCGTGGCTCGAGGCGCTCCCCGAGCGCCTCGTCGAGAGCGACTTCGCGCTGGTTCACGGCTCACCGCGCGAACCGCTCTGGGAGTACATCACCTCGAGCCCGGTGGCCCGCGCGAACGTCACGCTCCTTCAGACGCGGTTCGGGCTCCACGGCCACACGCACCTGCCGATCGCCTGGGTCGAGGAGGACGGTGGCATCGTGTCCATCCCGCCGATGGACGGCTCGACGTTCGAGCTGCGCGGCCACGCGCTGCTCAACCCCGGCAGCGTCGGCCAGCCGCGCGACGGGATCCCGGATTCGTCCTACATGGTCATCGACACGGACCGCAACCTGGTGACCTGGCACCGCGTCCCGTACGACATCGAGGCCGTCCAGGCCGCGATGCAGCGGGTACGCCTTCCGTCACGGCTCGTCCAGCGGTTGTCGTATGGCATCTGACCGGTGATCGGCGGTCGTCGTCCGATCCAGGGCCGCAAGCCCGGCGATCGACGGCTGCGGGTCGAACGCCCGCACTCTCCGTACTTCCGGTACAGCGGCCCCGGCCAGCTGACCGCCAAGGAAGCGGCGCATGCTCCGACCACGCGGACGGGGCGCCTGTTCGCGCGGGTCAAGGCGGTGGTCCTCGGGCGGCCGCTGTCCTCGGAGTCCGAGCACGAAGAGCGCCTGTCCAAGGTCAAGGCACTCGCGATCTTCAGCTCGGACGCGATCTCGTCCTCGGCCTACGCGACCGAGGAGATCATCCGCGCGTTCATCCTTGCGGGCGCGGCGATGCTCGCCTTCCAGTACGCCGTGGAGGTGGCGATCGCCATCGCGATTCTCCTCGGGGTCGTGGCCTTCAGCTACCGCCAGGTGTGCATCGCCTATCCGACCGGCGGCGGCTCCTACTCGGTCTCGAAGGCGAACTTCGGGCGGCTCGCGTCGCTGGTCGCAGCCTCGGCGCTGCTCATCGACTACAACCTGACGGTCGCAGTCTCGACCTCGTCGGCGGTGGAGCAGATCACGTCGGCGCTGCCGGCGCTTGCGCCGTATGCGGTCGCCATCGGCGTGGGGGCCATCGGCCTCATCACGATCGGCAACCTGCGCGGGATCCGCGAGGCCGGCAACATCTTCGCCGTTCCGACCTACCTGTTCCTCGGCAGCGCGCTCCTGATGATCGCCGTCGGCGCCTACCGAATCGTCGTCCTCGGGGAGACCGGCGCGCCCCCGCCGGAGGCCCAGGCCGCGGCGGTGAACACCGTGCAGTCCGTGAGCATCCTCCTGCTCCTGCGCGCCTTCGCGGCAGGCGCCGTGGCACTGACCGGCACCGAGGCGATCGCGACCGGCGTCCCGGCCTTCAAGCCGCCCGAGGCGAAGAACGCGGCCGCAACCCTGGTGGCCATGGCCGTCATCCTCGCCACGCTGTTCATCGGCATCACGTTCCTGGCCACCAACTTCGGGATCGTGCCGCTCGACGAGCCCGTCAAGCAGACAGTCATCGCCCAGGTGTCGTCGACCGTGTTCGGGGCCGACTCGTGGGGCTTCTACCTGTTCCAGGCGTTCACCGCATTGCTGCTGTTCCTCGCCGCGAACACCTCCTTCGCGGCGTTCCCGCGACTCGCCGCGGTGCTGGCGGTGGACGGCTTCTTCCCGCGCCAGTTCAGCTTCCGCGGCGACCGGCTGGCCTTCTCGATGGGCATCGTCGCACTGGGCCTCATCGCCGCGTCGCTCGTCGTGATCTTCGGCGGCCACACGCACGACCTGATCCCGCTCTACGCGGTTGGCGTGTTCATCGACTTCACGATCTCGCAGGCCGGCATGGTCCGCCACTGGCAGCGCGTCAAGAGCCCGGGTTGGCGTAGACGACAGCTCATCAACGCGATCGGCTGCGTGGCGACCGGCGTCGTCGCGATCGTCGTGACGAGCGTGAAGTTCGTCGACGGGGCGTACCTGGTCCTGGGGCTCATCCCGATCCTCGTCGCCGGCATGCTCTTCATCCGCCGCCAGTACGACGCGCAGGCGGATGAGCTCGAGGTCCGTGAGGAGCTGGTCATCGAAGGCCCGAAGCGCGAGCAGCGCGTCGTCGTGCCCGTCAATGGCTTCAACCGCGCCGTCATCCAGGCAGTCAACTTCGCGCGGACGATCAGCGAAGACATCCGCGCCGTATACGTGACCGAGGATGCCGAGAACGGCGAGCAGCTGCGAGAGCGCTGGGAGCGGCAGCTGCCGGGCGTCCCGCTGGTGATCGTGGAGTCCCCGTACCGGGCGCTGATCGGCCCGATCGTGGCCTACCTCGACGTGCTCGACAAGGCCTGGCCGCCCGACAAGCCCGCCCCCATCACGATCGTGGTCCTGCCCGAGTACGTTGCGCGCCACTGGTGGGACCGCCTGCTCTACAACCAGGCGGCGCGCCGGCTCAAGGCCGTCCTCGTGGGTCGCGAACACACGGTCATCGCCGACGTCCCATACCGGCGCGAGCACTGATCCGGAGGCCCCGTCATGCGGCCGCCCGGTGGTATCGTGGCGCGGCGCTCGCGCACCCGAATGACGTCCGATGCGCCCGCAGGGAGCACATGACCAGCAGCCGTGGCTGACGCCTCAGAACCACCCTTCCGCCGAGCGGTCATCGCCCTCAACGGCGGACCGAGCGATGAGGCCATCGTCCGGCTGGCGGCCGAGTACGCCCGCTCGGTCAAGGGCGAGTTGATCGCGGTCCATGTCGTCGAGATCGACTGGACGCTGCCGCTCGACGCGGACATTGCGGGTCGTTCGGAAGAAGCCCAGCAGGTCCTGGACATGGCCGAAGTCGCGGCCGAGGCCGCCAAGGTCCGGCTGGAGCCGGTGCTGCTTCAGGCACGCGACGTCGGAGCGGCGCTGGTCGACGAGGCGACCGAGCGCCAGGTGGACCTGCTGATCCTCGGGTTGCCCTACCGCAAGCGCTTTGGTGGGGACTTTGCGATCGGGCGTACGATCCCGTATGTGCTCAAGAACGCGCCGTGCTCCGTGTGGGTCGTGCGCGAGCCCATGACCGAGGAAGAGCTGTGAACATCGTGATCGTCGGCTCGGGCCGGGTCGGGGCCGCGCTGGCCGAGACCTTCGACCGGGCAGGACACCGGGTCGTCATCCTGGACATCTCAACCCGCGCCTTCGACCGCTTGCCGGGCTCGTTCGGCGGGGAGGCGATCCGCGGCGACGGCACCGACGAGGACGTCCTGCGTCGCGCCGGCGCGGAGGATGCCGACCTGTTCATCTCGCTGACCGAGGGCGACAACCGCAACATCATGGCCGCGCAGCTCGCCGTCGAGGCGTTCGGGGCGCGGAAGGTCATCGCGAAGATCAACGACCCGGTCCGCGCCACGGCGTACGCCGAGCTTGGCATCGCAACGCTGTGCCGGACCGGACTGATGATCGATGCGATCTTCACGTATCTCGGGATGCCGGCGTCGGGCCTGGCCGGGATGCTCGCTCCCACCGGGCACCATCCGGGCGGCGAGCACCACCGCCACGAGCCGGGCGAAACCGTGGGTGTCGGCCTGCCGACCGGACAGCCCGAGCAACCGTCTCAGCCGTCAGCGCCGGCCGGCCTGACCCAGGAGGCCTGAATCATGTTCGTCCTCGTGGTAGGTGGCGGCAAAGTCGGCTACTACCTGACCAAGGAGCTCGTCGAGGCCGGCCATGAGGTGGCCCTCATGGAGAAGGACCGCTCGCGTGCGGACCAGATCGCCGACGAGATCGGCTCGATCGTGATCCCCCATGACGGGTGCGAGGGCAAGTACCTCGCCGAAGCCGGCTCGAATCGTGCGGACGTGGTCGCCGCCGTGACCGGCGACGACGAGGACAACCTGGTGATCTGCCAGATGGCCAAGCACCACTTCGATGTCCCGCGCACGATCGCGCGGGTCAACAACCCGAAGAACGAGGACCTGTTCCGCCACCTCGGCGTCGACGAGCTGATCAGCCCGACCCGGATGATCCTTGGCTCGATCGAGCAGGACATCCCGGTCCATGAGCTGCTCCACCTGGCGGCGCTCGGCGAGAGCGAGCTGGAATTGATCGAGGCGCACCTCCAGGAGGGGTCGCCGGCCGTGGGCCGGGCGACGAAGGACCTCGACATCCCCGAGGGGTGCTCGCTGTTCGCGGTGATCCGCGACGGCGTGGCGACGCCGCTGCGCCCGGAAACGGTGCTGCAGGTCGGAGACAAGGTCATCGCGATCGGCAGGAACGAGTGCGAAGCGATGCTCCACGACCAGCTGATCGGAGGGGAGACGATCCGCGGCTAGTCCCGGGCGCCGGGCGGTGTCCTGGCGGTGCCTGGCCGGATCGTGCCCCGAGGCATTTCTCGCCCCACGAGAGCAGCGGCGCGGCAGCGGGCAGCTTCTGCCGCCCCACGAGAATTCCGGGTCATTCCAGGCGCTTTCTGCCGTGGGACGGCAGAACCGTGACGTCGCGGGGCCCCCATGCGTGACTGCTGCCGCACCACGAGAAACCGGTCGCGCAGGCCCGGCAACGGACCTCGGTTGACAATTCTCAATCAGGTCCCGCTGCCATAAGTCTTGACAACGGTATTGTCAGGGTTCTAGCATCCAAGTGTGTCCGGCCGACTGAGCCGCTGGACCCTGATCACCCACTCCAAAGGAGGTGGCACGCATGACACTCGTGCGACGTCCCTCGCCATTCGGCGAGCTTGTTTCACTCCGCCAGGCGATGGATCGCCTGTTCGAAGACAGTTTCGTTCGGCCGACCGGGACCGGTCGCAGCTGGGCCTTTGGTGAAGGCGCCGGTTTGCCGCTGGACATCACCCGGGACGCGAACGCTCTCCACGTCGAGGCCGCGCTCCCGGGCGTGAAGCCCGAGGACGTCGAGATCACCGTCGAGAACGGCACGCTCACGATCGCGGCCGAGAGCCGTGACGAGCGAACCGAAAAGAACGACCAGGGCGAGGTGCTCGTCCAGGAGATCCGCCGCGGGTCGCTGAGCCGCTCGATCACGCTGCCCACGGGCCTCGAGCCGGACAGGGCCAACGCGTCCTTCGAGAACGGCGTTTTGCGCCTGGACATCCCGATCGCCGAGACGGTCAAGCCTCGGCAGATCCGCATCTCCCCGACCACGAATGGACAGTCCCAGGCGCTCGAGACCGGCGACCAGCCGACCACCGAGAGCGCAACCGGACAGGGCGCCTGACGACATGGCGTATCGGCGTCCGGACCGCGATCCGACCCAACCGGTCTACGTGATCAGCGTCGCGGCGACGCTCGTCAGCGCGCATCCGCGGACGCTCCGGATCTACGAGGACGAGGGGCTGATCTGCCCCGCCCGGACGCCGACGAACATCCGGCTCTACAGCGAAAGCGACATCCGGCGGATCTCCTGGATCCGCCATCTCACCCGCGAGCGAGGCGTGAACCTCGCCGGGGTCCGGATCCTCTTCGAGCTCGAAGAGCGGCTCGGCACCCGAATTCTCGAAGCGCTCTACGCGGAGGGCACCGGCAACGGCTCGAAGAGTCGCGCCCGTTCCCGCAGCGCCGAGTCCGAGCCAGGCGAGCACCCGGCCGACGAGGACGCGATCGACGACGACCAGCTCGCCCCCGACCCGAACCCCACGAGGAGAACCTGATGGCCAACCGACCGTCCAACCCGGTCGAGATCGAGATCGCGGACGATTCCGTGCGCGAGCTCCCTCTTGTCGCGCTCCGGGAGACGGTCATCTTCCCCGAGATGATCGTCCCGCTCCAGGTTGGCCGCGACAAGAGCGTCGCCGCGCTCAACGCAGCGGTCGCCGATGGCGGACCCATTGCGCTCGTCACCCAGCGCCAGGCCGAGCAGGAGGAGATCAACGACCCCTCCGAGCTGTACTCGATCGGCACCCTGGCCAAGATCGCCCAGGTCGTCCAGCTCCAGGACGGCACGGTCCGCGCGATCGTCCAGGGCCAGTCCCGCCTGCGCGTCCATGGCTTCACCCAGACCGCCCCGTACCTCAAGGCGAGCATCTCCGAGCTTGCCGACGAGAGCCCGAGCAGCGTCGAGGTCCAGGCGCTCATGCGTACGGTCCAGGCGCAGATCGAGCAGTACGTCGCGAATGGTGCGCCGGTCCCGCCGGAGGCAGCCGTTGCCGCGCGCAACATCACGGAGCCGGGGCTGCTCGCCGACATGGTCGCGTACAGCCCGGACATGACGACCGAACAGCGCCAGGAGCTGCTGGAGACGATCGACGTCACGGAGCGCCTGAAGCTCGTCTCGAACTTCCTCGCCGAGCAGATCGAGATCCTTGAGCTGAAGGGCAAGATCCAGTCCGAGGTCAAGTCCGAGATGGACAAGACCCAGCGCGAGTACATCCTCCGCGAGCAGCTGAAGGCCATCCAGCGCGAGCTCGGTGAGGACGACCCGCAGCAGGCCGAGATCAACGAGCTCCGTGACAAGGTCGAGCAGGCCGGCATGCCGGACGAGATCAAGGCCCGGGCGATCAAGGAAGTCGACCGGATGAGCCGGATCCCGTCTGCCTCGCCGGAGGTCGGCGTCATCCGCACCTACGTGGACTGGCTGATCGGCCTGCCCTGGAACGTCGCCACCGACGACCAGCTCGACATCCGGAAGGCCGCCGAGATCCTCGACGAGGACCACTACGGCCTCGAGAAGATCAAGGAGCGCATCCTCGAGTACCTCGCGGTTCGCACCTTGGCCGACACGATCCGCAGCCCGATCCTCGCCTTCGTCGGCCCTCCCGGCGTCGGCAAGACGTCGCTTGGCAAGAGCATTGCCCGGGCGATGGGGCGCAAGTTCGTGCGGATGAGCCTCGGTGGCATCCACGACGAGGCCGAGATCCGGGGCCACCGGCGCACGTACATCGGCGCGCTGCCCGGCCGGATCATCCAGAACATCAAGACCGCCGGTTCGAACAACCCGGTGTTCATGCTCGACGAGGTCGACAAGATCGGGATGGACTTCCGGGGCGATCCGAGCTCGGCGCTCCTCGAGGTCCTCGACCCCGAGCAGAACTTCAGCTTCCAGGACAACTACCTGGAGGTGCCGTTCGACCTGAGCAAGGTGCTGTTCATTGCGACGGCCAACCTGCTCGATCCGATCCCGGCGCCGCTGCGCGACCGGATGGAGATCGTCCAGCTGCCTGGCTACACCGAGCAGGAGAAGATCCAGATCGGGCGCAAGTTCCTCATCCCGAAGCAGATGACGAACCACGGACTGACGGAGAAGCGCATCGAGATCACCGACGAGGCGATGACCGAGCTCGTCCGCTCGTACACCCACGAGGCGGGCGTCCGAAACCTCGAGCGCGAGATTGCCAACGTCATGCGCAAGGTCGCCCGGCAGGTTGCCGAGGGGCGCAAGCGGAAGACCGTGGTGGACCTGAAGAAGCTGGCCGAATTCCTCGGTCCGCAGCGGTTCGACTACGGCGAGCTCGAGGCCGAGGACCAGACCGGTTCGGCGACCGGCCTCGTGGTCACCGAGGTCGGTGGCGACGTGGTCGCGGTCGAGGTCACCAAGATGGAAGGCAAGGAGGACTTCATCCTCACCGGCCAGCTTGGCGACGTCATGCGCGAGTCGGCTCGTGCGGGGCTGTCGTGGACGCGGGCACATGCCGCGGACCTCGGCATCGCGCGCGAGGTGTTCGAGAAGAACACGCTGCACATCCACGTGCCCGCGGGGGCCATCCCGAAGGACGGCCCGTCGGCCGGCATCACGATGGCGACCGCGATCGTCAGCGCCCTCACGGGCATCCCGGTCCGCAAGGACGTGGCGATGACGGGCGAGATCACCCTCCGCGGTCGGGTCCTGCCGATCGGCGGGCTGAAGAGCAAGATCCTGGCGGCGCACCTGTCCGGTGCGAAGATCGTGATCCTTCCGCGCAAGAACGAGAAGGACCTGCGGGACATCCCCGACGAGATCCGCAAGCAGATCAAGCTCGTGCTCGTCGAGTCGATGGACCAGGTGCTCGAGGCGGCCCTCCGGCGCAAGCCGAAGGCGCTGTCGGTCGAGGAGCCGCCCAAGGTCGTGAAGTCGAACGACAAGCTGGCTGATGAGCCGGAGCGACAGGAGCGCGTGCGCCGCACGCCGTTCCCGCCCAGCGACCAGCCGCCCGTCGTGGTCGAAGGCAGCTGACGTGCAGACCGTTCGGTCGGCTCGGGCCGTTCGTCGTGGAAGCACCACGGCGTTGGTTCGGGCTGCCCGGGCGGACGCGCCGAGGCGGTAGGACGCCGTGGAGTACAAGGACTATTACGCGGTCCTCGGCGTCCCCAGGACGGCGTCACAGGCCGAAATCAAGAAGGCGTACCGCAAGCTGGCACGCCAGCATCACCCGGACGCCAAGCCCGGTGACGCTGCCGCGGAGCGCAAGTTCAAGGACGTCAACGAGGCAAATGCGGTCCTGTCGGACCCGGAGAAGCGCAAGCAGTACGACGCTCTCGGTGAGAACTGGGAGGCGTTCAGCCGGGCCGGGGCGCGGGCCGGTGCAGCGGGCGCCAACCCGTTCGCCGGGTTCGCCGGTTTCGGTGGCGCAGGCCAGGGCGGCAACGTCCGCTACGAGTTCCGCTCGTCCGGCGATCCGGGCGAGTTCTCCGACTTCTTCCGCATGTTCTTCGGTGGCGAGGGCGGCTTCGGCGACATCGCCAACGCGCGCTCGAGCAGCGGGCGGGCAGGCGGTGGCAGCAGCGGGGCGATCGACCTCGAGGACTTCCTCGCCGGGATGGGGGCGGGCTCGCAGGGCGGCCGCGGCCGGCCGGGCACGAGCGCGGCACGACCCGCTCCTCCGCGGAGCGAGGCGCATGCCGACATCACGCTCGACGAGGCGTTCCACGGGACCACGCGTCTCGTCGACGTCGACGGGAAGCGGCTGGAGATCACGATCCCGCCGGGCGCCGACACGGGCACCCGGATCCGCCTGTCCGGCAAGGGTCCGGGCGGCGGCGACCTCTACGTCGTCGTCCGCCAGCAGCCGGATCGGACGTTCACCCGCAAGGGCGCCGACCTCGAGCGCGAGCTCCCGGTGACACTCAGGGAGGCACTGCTAGGTGCCGAGGTTCCGGTCCGCTCGCCGAAGGGCACGGTACTCCTCCGAATCCCGCCGGGAACGCAGCCCGGCCGCCAGTTCCGCCTTCGGGGCCGGGGCATGCCGAAGTTCCGAGGCGAAGGGCACGGGGACCTGTACGTCCGCGCCAAGGTGGTCCTGCCGACCGACCTGAGCGAGGACGCGGAGCGGGCCGCCACGCGCTTCCTCGACCTCGTCGACCAACCAGATCCTCGCTGACTCGAACGAGCCGAACGAAGACAGAGATTTCCAATGCAACTCGATCGTTTCACCCAGAAGGCCCAGGAGGCCGTCCTCGCCGCCCAGCAGACCGCCGAGCGGATGCATTCGCCGGTGCTCGACGCCGAGCACCTGCTCAGCGCGCTCGTCGAACCGGATGACGGCATTCCTGCCGAGACGCTCCGCCGGCTCGGCGTGGACGTGCCTGCCTTCCGTGGCGAGCTGGCCGCGATCCTCGCCAAGCGCGCCCGGATCGAGGGCGGCTCGCTGACCCTGGATCCGCGCGCCAAGCGCGTGGTCGAGCGCGCCGAGGCCGAGGCCCGCCGGCTCGGCGACGAATACACCTCCACCGAACACCTGCTCCTCGGCGTGGCCGAGGCGGGTGGCGAAGCGCAGCAGGTCCTCGAGCGCCACGCGGCCGGACGCGAGGCGCTGCTCCAGGCCCTCCAGAGCGTGCGCGGCGGACAGCGCGTCACCTCGCCCAACCCCGAAGGCACCTACCAGGCGCTGGAGAAGTACGGCCGGGACCTCACCGCAGAGGCGCGCGCCGGCAAGCTCGACCCGGTCATCGGACGCGACGAGGAGATCCGCAGGGTCATCCAGGTCCTCAGCCGGCGCACCAAGAACAACCCGGTGCTCATCGGCGAGCCGGGCGTGGGCAAGACGGCCATTGCCGAAGGTCTGGCCCAGAGAATCGTCCGCGGCGACGTGCCCGAAGGGCTCAAGGACAAGCGCGTCGTCGCACTCGACCTGGGCGCCCTGATTGCGGGTGCGAAGTTCCGAGGCGAGTTCGAGGAGCGGCTCAAGGCCGTCCTCAAGGAGATCAAGGATTCGGACGGCCAGGTCGTCCTGTTCATCGACGAGCTGCACACGGTCGTCGGGGCCGGCGCCGCCGAGGGCGCGATGGACGCCAGTAACCTGCTCAAGCCGATGCTCGCCCGGGGCGAACTGCACACCATCGGCGCCACGACCCTCGACGAATACCGCAAGCACGTCGAGAAGGACGCCGCCCTCGAGCGGCGCTTCCAGCCGGTGCTCGTCGATCAGCCCACGGTCGAGGAGACCATCTCGATCCTGCGCGGTCTGCGCGAGCGCTACGAGGTGCACCACGGCGTGCGCATCACGGACTCCGCGCTGGTGGCGGCTGCGACCCTGTCGAACCGCTACATCACCGAGCGCTTCCTGCCCGACAAGGCCATCGACCTCGTCGACGAGGCGGCGTCGCGGCTGCGCATGGAGATCGACTCGATGCCGGTCGAGCTCGATGAGCTTGAGCGACGCCGGATCCAGCTCGAGATCGAGCGCGAGGCGCTGCGCAAGGAGACCGACGACGCTTCGAAGGCGCGTCTCGAGGCGCTCGAGAAGGAGCTCGCCGACCTCGAGGAGCAGTCCGGCGGCATGAAGCAGCGCTGGGAGGCGGAGAAGGGCGCCATCGCCGCGATCCGCGAGACGAAGAGCGAGCTCGAGCAGACGCAGTTGCGCATCGATCAGGCACAGCGCGAGACCGATTACGAGACGGCCGCCAAGCTGCGCTACGAGACGCTTCCCCGGCTGCAGGCGCAGCTCCAGGAGCAGGAGGAGGCGCTCGCCGCGCTGCAGGGCACGGGCTCGCTGCTCAAGGAGGAGGTCAACGCCGACAACATCGCCGAGATCGTGGCGGTCTGGACGGGCATTCCCGTGTCGCGCCTGCTCGAGGGCGAGATGGCCAAGCTCGTGGCGATGGAGGACCGCCTCCACGAGCGGGTCGTCGGCCAGGACGAGGCCATCGAGGCCGTGTCCGACGCGGTCCGACGCGCGCGGGCCGGGCTCAAGGACCCGCGGCGGCCGATCGGCTCGTTCCTGTTCCTCGGGCCCACGGGCGTCGGCAAGACCGAGCTCGCCAAGGCCCTTGCCCAGTTCCTGTTCGATGACGAGCACGCGCTGGTCCGCATCGACATGAGCGAGTACATGGAGAAGTTCTCCGTGTCGCGCCTGGTCGGCGCGCCCCCGGGCTACGTCGGCTATGAGGAGGGCGGCCAGCTGACCGAGGCGGTCCGTCGCCGGCCGTACCAGGTGATCCTGCTCGACGAGATCGAGAAGGCCCATCCGGACGTCTTCAACGTGTTGCTGCAGGTCCTCGACGACGGGCGGCTGACCGACGGCCAGGGCCGCACGGTCGACTTCCGCAACACGGTCGTGATCATGACCAGCAACGTGGGCTCGGGCGCCATCGCCGCGTCCGGCGGCCGTGCCGGCGACGAGGCGTACGAGGAGATGAAGCGCCAGGTCACCGACCTGCTGCGCGCCCAGTTCCGGCCAGAGTTCCTCAATCGCATCGACGAGGTCATCGTGTTCCACGCGCTGACCGACGCCGACCTGGCCCGCATCGTCGATCTGCTCGTCGCGGACCTGCAGCGGCGGATCTCCGACCAGGACCTCACGCTCGAGCTGACCCCGAACGCACGGGCGCTCATCGTCCGCGAGGGGACAGACCCGGCCTACGGGGCGCGGCCCTTGAAGCGGACGATCCAGCGCCTCGTGGAGAACCCGTTCGC
>DASTYU010000075.1:0-2366 GCA_035764655.1 Candidatus Limnocylindrales bacterium | reverse complement strand
TCCTCGGGCGACGCGATGCGGCCCAGCGGCGCGGTGCGGATCGCCTCCGCGACGAAGTCGTCGCCATAGGCGCGGAACGCGTCCGTGTCGATCGCACCCGTGGCGACGCACACCGCGCGGATCCGGTGGCGGCTCCACTCGATCGCCAGCCCGCTCGCCAGGTTCTCCAGGGCCGCGCGAGCGGCGGACGCGTGCACCATCGACGGGATGCCGCGTCGGGGGCTGAACCCGATGAACACGACGAGCCCCCCGCCACCCGGGATCATCGAGCGCTCTGCGACGCTCCGCGTGAGGTCCCACACCGCGTCGACGTTGAGGCGGTGTACCGCACGCCAGCCCTTGGCCGAGATCCGTTCGGGTGTCGCGACGAACTGGCCGCCGGCGTTGTTCACCAGCACGTCGATCCTGCCGAACCGGTCCAGGGCCGTCTCGACGAGCGAGGCCACGTGGTCGGGTTCGCGGACGTCGATGCCCGGCACCGACAGGACCCGAGCGCCGGCCGCCGAGAGCTCGGAGGCGACCTCCTCGAGCGGTTGGGCCCGCCCGCCGGCGATCACGAGGCCCGCCCCCATGCGCGCGTACTCGCGCGCGATCGCCCGGCCCAGACCCGTCCCGCCGCCGGTCACGAGGGCGACGAGCCCCTCGTTGGCGTCGGCCGCGAGCGGGGAGCGATAGGCCTCGGGCATCCGCGCATGATGCCAGACACGATCCGCTCCTTCCTTGACCCGGCGACCGTCGGGGGGTAGCACCTGGCTCGTGGGCTCACGGCTGGACGAACTGGCGCGGGCAACGCCCGCCACCCGCGATCGTTTCGTCGACTTCCTGCGTGCCGCCTCGATCGTCGCGGTCGTGTTCGGCCATTGGTTCATCTCGATCAATCACCTCGAACGCGACATCTATTCGACGACCAGCGCCGTAGGCCTGACCTCCGGGATGTGGCTCGCCACCTGGCTGTTCCAGGTGATCCCCGTCTTCTTCTTCGTGGGCGGCTTCTCCAACCTCGTGACGTACGACGCGTTCCATCGACGTGGCGAACCGACCTCGGCGTTCGTGCGCAGCCGCCTCGAGCGCCTGGTGCGTCCCTCGCTCGTGTTCCTGGGGTTCTGGCTGATCGTGCAGGTGGCGCTCCACCTGCTCGACGTGGGCGGAGCGGCCGGGCCGCGGCTCGTGGGTGAGACGCGGCTGCTCCGCGGCATGTATCCGCCGGCGGCGACGTTGCCGTTCGGGCCCCTGTGGTTCCTGGGCTTCTACATCGTCGTGGTGTGCGTCGCGCCCGCGACCATCTGGCTCCACCGCAAGTTCCGCTGGTGGGTGCCGGCCGTCATGGCGCTCGGAGCGATCGCGGTCGACGTCGTCGGATTCGGCGCCGATCTCCACCTCCTCCGCTATCTGAACGTGGCCTTCGTGCTGCTCCTGCCGCACCAGCTCGGGCACTTCTACGCGGACGGCACCTTCGGCCGGCTGCCGCGGAGGGTGTTCTGGGCGATGGTGGCCGTCGGCCTCGGCGGCCTGGTCCTGCTGACGACGCCGTGGGCGTTCGAACTCTTCGGGCCGGCTCGGTTCGACTGGTTCCCTGGCATCGGCCACTACCCGAAGAGCCTGCTCGGCACCGACGTCGAGACCGTGTCGAACGCCTACCCGCCCACCGTCTGCTTCCTGATGGCGGACATCTGGTCGATCGGGGCCGTGATGCTGCTACGCCCGACCCTGACCCGCTGGCTCGAACGCCCTCGTCCCTGGAAGGCGACGATCCTCCTGAACGGCGTGATCATGACGCTGTTCCTGTGGCACATGACCGCGTACTTCATCGTCCTGCTGGCCTTGTGGCCGTTGGGCGTAGGGCACCAGCAGGACACCACGGCCGCCTGGTGGCTGCTCCGGCCCGTCTTCATCGGGCTCTCGGCGTTGGTGCTCGCCGGCATCGTGGCGATCGTCGGGCCCTTCGAACGGCCGGTCCGGCGTTCCCCCGCAACGTGAGGCCCGGATCCGCCTTCAAGTTTCGAGGTCGCGGATGCCGATTCCTTTTTCGGGAGACTCGCACACTCGAAGGGGGCCACCGCATGGTGCGAAGAGCTCGAGTCACCGCGGTGGGGGTGATCGCCGGACCGGCGCCGATCTCGGCGCGGCCGGCGGCCACGTCGGAGCCGGTCACTGGGATCAAGCCGTCGTCGGACGCCGTCCTGGGCGGATCGGTCTCTTCGAACGAGCTGGTCGTGAGCGCGACCTAGAACGCCCCCGCCCTCTCGGCGCGGGTGGCGCCGAGGCCCGGCTCTTCCCCCAAGCGTCTTCGGAGCCGGGCCTCGGACATTTCGGGACCGTCGATCGACGAGGCGGAGCACGCGAGGACCCATTCGAGATGGGTGCGC
>DASTYU010000074.1:0-13124 GCA_035764655.1 Candidatus Limnocylindrales bacterium | reverse complement strand
TCCCGCCGCCTCGCCGGGCCGAGCCTGAGATGCCGCCGCTGTGGGACGACCTGTCGACGAGCTGACCGTGGATGGATTCGCGCCCCTGGGCTGGGTACTCGTGGTGCTCGGCGTCGTCATCGTCGTGTTCGGGCTGGTGCTCGTCAGCGGCGGCCGGATCCCGGTCATCGGCCACCTGCCGGGCGACATCGTCATCCAGCGCGACAACGTCACGATCTTCCTCCCGCTCGGGACGATGCTCCTCGTGTCAGTGGTCGTGTCGCTGATTCTCGGCCTGCTGAACCGGCGCTGACGTGCCAGGAGCAGCGAGGTTCGCGGTCGAGACCCCGCCACCGGCGGACGGTTCGACCCGTGCCCGCACCGGGCTCCTCGAGCTGAATCATGGCGTCGTCGAGACGCCGCAGTTCATGCCGGTCGGGACGAACGCGACGGTCAAGGCGCTCGATCCCGACGAGGTCGCGGCCGCCGGCGCCACGATCATCCTCGCCAACACGTACCACCTGTACCTGCGCCCGGGCCACGAGCGGATCGAGCGCTTCGGTGGGCTGCACCGGTTCATGGGCTGGGACCGGCCGATCCTCACGGACTCGGGCGGGTTCCAGGTGGTGTCGCTGGGCGACCTGCGCATGGTCGACGAGGATGGCGTCACGTTCCGTAGCCACATCGATGGCTCGACCCACCGCTTCACGCCCGAGCACGCGATCGCGGTCCAGGAGGCGCTGGGTTCGGACGTGGCGGTCGCGTTCGACCAGCCCGTGGTGCCCTCGTCGCCGCGCGAGGTCGTTGCCGACGCCACGGAGCGCACGCATCGCTGGGCCGAGCGCTCGCTGGCCGCCCACAAGCGAACGAACCAGGCGCTGTTCGGGATCGTCCAGGGCGGGCTGGACCCGGAGCTCCGCGCGGAATCCACGCAGGTCATCGCGAGCCTCCCGTTCGACGGCATCTGCCTTGGCGGGCTGGCCGGCGACGAGACGCCCGAGCAGCGCGATGCAACGCTCGACCTGGCGGTGCCATTGCTTCACGACGACCCTCGGCCGCGCTATCTCATGGGACTCGGGTCACCGGCCGACCTGCTCGAGGCGGTTCACCGGGGCGTGGACCTGTTCGATTCCGTGCTCCCGGCGCGCGTCGCACGCAATGGGCAGCTATGGGTGCCGGGTGGCCGCCTGAACATCCGCAACCAGCGTCACCTCGACGACGATGCGCCGGTCCAGGATGACTGCCCGTGCCCCCTCTGCCGCCGGTTCTCGCGCGCCTACCTGGCCCACCTGTTCCGCGCCGACGAGCTTCTCGGCTACCGCCTGGCAACTTGTCACAACCTGACCTTCACCCTAGACTTCATGGCCAGGATCCGAGCTGCGATCCGGGCCGGAACCCTTCCTGCTTCGATGCCGGAATTGCGCTTGCGCGCGGGCCGATCGAGCGGTAGTGCAGGCGCGGTAAAGTCCGCGTGAAGGGTCATTCGGTAGCCTGCATGACGACGCGGAGGCGAACAGATGGGCTCGCGAGACCGTCCGCATCGAGAAGCCAAGAAGAAGCCGAAGGACAAGACCGGCCTGCCCAAGGTGCAACCGATGACGGAGCCTCCGATGCAGGTCGAGGTCATCCGGAAGCCCCGCAAGCCGAAGCCGGTCGAGGACGAAGAGCAGGCCGACGAGGGCTGAGCCTGCGACGGGTCGGTCAGGATCCGTCGGTCGCCCCGTCAACGGAGCGATCAGGAGAGACCGAACCATGGCGATGACCGACGAGCGCAACGCGGCGCGGGCGAACGGCGAACGAGGCAAGGCGGTCGATGCCGCGATCCTCGCGATCGAGAAGCAGTTCGGCCGCGGCTCGATCATGAAGCTCGGCTCGCAGGAGCGCCAGCAGGTCGAGTCGATCCCCACGGGCTCCATCGCGCTCGACCTCGCCCTCGGCGTGGGTGGCATCCCGCGTGGCCGCATCACCGAGATCTTCGGCCCCGAGTCGTCCGGCAAGACGACGGTCTGCCAGCACGTCATCGCCGAGGCCCAGCGGCGCGGTGGCGTCGCCGCGTTCATCGACGTGGAGCACGCGCTCGATCCCACGTACGCGCGCGCATGCGGGGTCAACGTCGACGAGCTGCTCGTCAGCCAGCCCGACACCGGCGAGCAGGCGCTCGAGATCACCGAGACGCTGATCCGTTCCGGTGGCATCGACTGCGTGGTGGTCGACTCGGTTGCGGCGCTGGTGCCGCGCGCCGAGATCGAGGGCGAGATGGGCGATTCGTTCGTCGGCATCCAGGCGCGGCTGATGAGCCAGGCCCTGCGCAAGCTGACCGGTGCCGTATCGCGCTCGAACACGGCCCTCATCTTCACGAACCAGCTGCGCGAGAAGATCGGCGTCATGTTCGGCAACCCCGAGACGACGCCGGGCGGACGCGCCCTCAAGTTCTACGCCAGCGTCCGTCTCGACATTCGCCGCGTCGAGACGATCAAGACCGGCACCGATGCCGTCGGCAACCGCGTCCGCGTCAAGGTCGTCAAGAACAAGGTCGCGGCGCCCTTCCGCGTCGCCGAGTTCGACGTGATGTACGGCGAGGGCGTGTCGCGCGAAGGGGGCCTGCTCGACGTCGGCGTGGCGATGGACGTCGTCAGCAAGACCGGTGCATGGTTCAACTTCGGCGAGACGCGGCTTGGCCAGGGTCGCGAGGCGTCGAAGGAATTCCTCAAGTCGAACCCGCAGATCGCCGCCGACATCGAGCAGAAGATTCGCGCCCAGATGACGGAAGTCGCGATCCCCGTGGAAGGCATTTCCGAGGCGGAGTAGGCCGCACGGGTGACCGCAGCTCCCAGGCATCGAACATCGATCGCGGAGCGGCGCGAACAGCGCGCCGCGGTCGATGATCCCGACATCGTGCTTGCGGCGGGCGCGCGGTTCCTCGAGGCGCGGCCGCGGTCGGTCGTGGAGGTTCGCAGGCGGCTGACCGGGGCGGGATACCGGCCGGCGCTGGTCGAAGGCGCCATCGAGCGGCTGCTCGAGCTCGGCATGCTCGACGACCGCGCGTTCGCCGAGGCGTGGATCGCGTCGCGCGATCGGGCGCGCCCACGCGGGGAGCGCGTGCTGCGACAGGAGCTCCTCCAAAAGGGCGTCGAGCGACCGCTGATCGACGAGCTTCTCGAGGAACGTAGAACCGGCGACGAAGGTGAGGCCACGGAACCGGATTACGACGCCGCGCGCCGGTTGCTCGAACGCAACGAGCGATCGCTGGCGCGTGTCGCCGATCCCCGCCAGCGTCGGGCTCGCGCCTACGCCCTCCTGGCCCGCAACGGCTTCGACCCCGACGTCTGTCGAGAGGTTGCCGCCGAGGTTGTCGCGCCCGAAAGCCGTTGATCGTCGGCACCGCTGACGACTGGACCTGGCCGCACCGGACCGCACCGCTCGGGTCATCCCTTCGTCGCAGCCCATTGGCGACCGGGACCAAGGTCATGCTGGAGCGAGCCGCCACACGCTCCCGATACTCGCCGCGGGACTCATCCCAGGCCGGGCAGGACCCGGTTCATCACCACCAGACTCCCGGGGGCGAGGAGAAGCGGATCCATGTTCGAACGACTGCGAAGTGGCGTGCTCGCCGGCGGCGGAGCGCTCCTGCTCGTGCTGGCGCTGAGCAGCATGGCCCTTGGCGCAAGCCTCACGTCGGACACGGGGCCGACCACGGACACGACCTTCGTCGACGTTGACGGCGACGGCGTCGCGGACTACTGCCAGACCGAAGCTGCCGTCGAGAACACCGATGCGGCAGCGGCCGCCTTCGAGGCTGCCGATCTGGACGGCGACGGCGCGATCTCCGTGTCCGAGGCCGCCCAGACGGACTGGACCGGCGGGCTGAACTGCAACCACGGCGGTTACGTCAGCGAGGTTGCGCAGGCTGCAGAAGACGCCTGCGACACCGAGGAGACGACCGAGCCCGAAGCAACCGAGGAAACCGGGACCGAAGAGGAAACCGGGACCGAAGAGGAAACCGGGACCGAGGAAGAAGCGGCTCCTGACGAGACGACCGCCGAATGCGAGGCCGAGGACGCCGAGGAAGACGCCGAAGCGGCCGACGCCACGGACGAGACATGCGAGGCCGTCGCCGCGCCGGAGCTCGATCCCGCCACCGACACCAGCACGTGGAACCACGGCGACTGGGTCACGTGGGTGGCCAAGTCCGACGCCACCGGCGGCAAGAACTGCAACCATGGCGGCGCGGTGAGCGAAGCCAGCAAGGCCGCGAACGAGGCCGCGAAAGCTGAGCGCGCAGCCCAGCGCGAGGCCGCCAAGGCCGAGCGTGACGCGAAGAAGGCTGAGCGGCAGGCCGCCCGCGAGCTCAAGAAGCAGGAGCGTCAGGCCGGCAAGGCCAACAAGGGTCACGGCAAGCCGAACTGACCTTCACAACCCCAGGCACTCGAGGACGGCGTCGGGATCCCGGCGCCGTTCTCCCTTGCTGGCCCACGACATTCGTGGGAGGGCTATCCGGTGATGTTTCGGCAAGCTCCGGGCTTGTTGTTGCGTGTCCGATGCCTGGGGCGCATATCCCGGGGCAGAACGGCCGCTCGGAGTGCGGTATCGACGCGCTCTGTCGCGAGATAGACCTGGAGCGCATGCGGCGGTCGGCTGCGTGCGCGGCCATTGGCCGCCATTGGCCTACCAGCGCGACGCCAGGTACTCCGCGTCTCGAGCCACGCCCACCAGGTTCGCCGACGCGTTGTCGTGCTGGAAGAGCATGCCCAGCATCATCAGCCCGGGCACCTCGGTAACGCCGCGAACGTGCCGCGGCGTTCCGAATTCGTCGAGGATCGGAAGGTCGAGCCACGAGTAGTCGGGGATGTATCCGCTCGTCCAAAGGACGGTTGAGATACCGGCGGCGCGCAGGTCGAGCTCGGTGAGTTCGTGCGGTTCGTATTCGGGCCACGCCCGATCATCGGGTTCGACCTCGATGCCGGCTCGCTCAGTCAGCTGATCGAGCAGTGGTCGGAAGCGCGCGTCGAAGAACTCATCGGAGAACTGCACGTTGGCATTGAGGTCCGGTTCGAACCGCACCATCGTGCCGTCAGCCCCGCCGAAGCGCCCGGCCAGGCGAATGCCGTCGATGCCCATCTGGCGCAGGTTGGTGTCGTGGCCGCCGTGATGTCCGGACACGTGTGGGTTTCCCGCGAAGCGGGCTCGACGGTCCGGCAGCTGCCCGACCGTTGGCAGGTTCGTCTCGAAGGCGGGCCCGCGTTCGACGAGCGCGACCAGCCACCAGAAGATGTCGTAGCCCCGGTATCGCCGGGGAACGCGTCCGCAGCGGCCGGTCGAGAGGACGACCTCGCGACCGGCCTCGTGCAGCTCCTCGGCAAGCTGCATGCCTGTTTGCCCGGACCCGACGACGAGCACGCCGCCCGGCGGCAACTGGTCCGGACTCCGGTAGTGGTGAGCATGGAGCTGGGTGACGTCGGGCGCGATGGCGCCACCTGCGTCCGGGATACGCGGCACGTGGAAGGCGCCCGTGGCTGACACCACCGAATCAGCGTCGACCGACCCGGCGGTTGTCTCCACGTGGAGCCGCCGTCGGCCGCGGCCGTCCATTCCCAGGCGCGTGACCTCGGCCCCGAGGACGACCGGCGCACCGACCACGTCCGCGTAGTGCCGCGTGCGCTCGACGATCTCGTCACGAGTCATGAAGCCGTCGGGGTCGGACCCGTCGTACGGGAAGCCGGGTAGCCGCGAGACGAAGTTCGGCGAAACCACCTGGAAGCCGTCCCAGCGGTCCTGCCACCCGCCGCCGAGGGTCTCCCGCCGTTCCAGCACGACGTGCTCGCGGCCGGCGGCGTGCAGGTAGTGACTCATGGTCAGGCCGGCGTGGCCGGCGCCGATCACCACGGTGTCGATCGATTTCGGCAGGTCCATCGACGACCCCTCTCTGGCGTGACCACCCCAGTATGCGCGAGGGCCGTTGGTTGCGAGAGGGTTGCCATCCGGACGCGATCGTTTGCCCTTCGCGACGTGCGGCCGTACGCTACTCGCCAGAACGCTCAGCACCGCGTCATCGGTGCACATACCACCCACCACGGCGCTGGTCACGCCCACGGTCAGGGACGATGCGTCGCTTCCGACGCCCCTTCCGGTGACCTCGCCGTCACAACCGAAGACAGTCGTCCGGCCGCCACAATCGCGCGCCGGATGGGAGGAGTCAGATGGACATCCAGACCGTTGCGGTGGTGGTCGTCGTGGCCGCCGCCGGCGGAGCCGTACTCGGCGTACTCCTGCGCAGCCTGTGGGCCTCCCAATCGATGAAGGCCGCTGCCGCCGAGGCGCGCCGGATCGAAGCCGAGGCACGTGCCCGCCAGAAGGAGCTGATCCTCGAGGCGAAGGACGAGAAGCTGCGCCTCCAGCACGAAGCCGAAGAGGAGGCCCGGAGCCGTCGCGGCGAGCTCGCCGCCCTCGAACGACGACTGCTCCAGCGCGACGAGCAGCTCGATCAGCGGTCCGACATGCTCGAGGAGCGTGCCGGGAAGTTGCTCGAGCGTGAACGCGAAGTCGATCGGGCCCGCGAGGATCTCGCAAAGGCGCATCAGGACCAGGTCGTCGCGCTCGAGCGCGTCTCGGGGCTGTCCGCCGAGGACGCCAAGGGGCTGCTGCTCGACGCGGTCCGCGAGGAGGCCGAGCACGATGCCGTGAAGCTCGCCCGGGCCATCGAGCGGAAGGCTCGCGACGAAGCCGACGAGAAGGCGCGCGACATCGTCATCACCGCCATGCAGCGGGTGGCCGCCGATCACACGGCGGAACACACCGTGAGCGTCGTGCACTTGCCGAGCGACGAGATGAAGGGCCGGATCATCGGCCGCGAGGGCCGCAACATCCGTGCCCTCGAGCAGGCCACCGGCGTGGACCTGATCATCGACGACACGCCCGAGACGGTCGTGCTCAGCGGTTTCGATCCCGTGCGCCGGGAGATCGCGCGGATCGCGCTCACCAAGCTCATCGCCGACGGAAGGATCCACCCCGGTCGCATCGAGGAGGTCGTGTCGAAGGCCCGCGCCGAGGTCGACCTCGTCATGCGCCAGGCTGGCGAGACGGCCGCCTACGACGCCGGCGTGCCGGGCCTCCCGGCCGAGCTGATCAAGCTCCTTGGCCGCCTCAAGTTCCGCACGAGCTACGGGCAGAACGTGCTCAACCACGTCGTCGAGACGAGCCATCTGGCGGCGGTCGTCGCGGCCGAGATCGGCGGTGACGTGCAGATCGCCAAGATGGGTGGATTGCTCCATGACATCGGCAAGGCGGTCGATCACGAGGTGGAAGGGCCGCACGCAGCGATCGGCGCACAGATCGCCCAGCGTCACAACCTGCCGTTCAAGGTCATCAATGCGATCGCGGCGCACCACCAGGAGGTGGAGTACGCCTGCCTGGAAGCGCCCATCGTCCAGATCGCCGACGCGATCAGCGCCTCACGACCTGGCGCCCGCGGCGAGACGATGGACACCTATGTCAAGCGGCTCGAAGACCTCCAGGCGATTGCCGAGAGCTTCGAAGGCGTCGAGCGCTCGTTCGCCGTCCAGGCCGGACGCGAAGTGCGCATCCTCGTCCGGCCGGAGGAGATCGACGACCTGACCGCGACGCGGCTGGCGCGCGACATCGTGCGCAAGATCGAGGAGCAGCTCACGTACCCGGGCCAGATCAAGGTCACGGTCATTCGCGAGACGCGCGCGGTCGAATACGCAAAGTAGGCGCCCGGCCGTGCCGGACCGTGGACGACGCCGATCAGTAACGCGCTTGGCATGACCTGATCCACCGCTGCGGCGCCCTTGCAGGGTGGGCTGACCATCCTTCTCGACGGCACCGATCGCCGCTCCCAGGAGGCCACCGTCACATGCGCTCCGAAATCCCGTTGTGGACCCTGAGGGGCATGGGGCTCGCGCTCGGCTTCCTCCTCGTCTACACCCTGGTCCAGATCGGGATCGCCGCAGCCGGCGTGCTCCTGCTCGTGTTCGTCGCGGTCCTCCTGGCGGCGGGCCTTGAGCCGATGCTGGGCTGGCTTCGCGCCCGACTACCGATTGTCGGTCGCGCGGGCACGATCATCGTGGTCTACGTCACGTTCTTCGTGACCGTCGTCGGTCTCGCATTCGTCGTGGTACCGGCTGCCATCGGCCAGGCCGAACGCATCATCGCGGACCTGCCGCCCGTCTTTGCCGAGGCGCGCGCGTGGGCCGAGAACGTTCGACCGGCCGCGCTGGCGACCTCGCTCACCGCCCTCATCGACTCGGTCGCGAGCGGCCTCAAGCCACCGGAAGCCCCGAACCCCGACGACGTCGTCGAGGTTGGCACGACCGTGGCCGAGCTGGTCATCACCCTGGCAACCCTGCTCACCATCGTCTTCTTCTGGCTGGTCGAGCGACCCCGCCTCCAGCGCTACGTGCTGGCATTCCTGCCCCAGGACTCACGCGCCGGCGCGCGCAGCGTCTGGAACGACGTCGAGATCCGGCTTGGGCTGTGGGTCCGCGGGCAGCTCACCCTCATGGCCTCGATCGGCGTGATGACGGGCATCGCCTACACGTTGCTCGGCGTCCCGGGCGCGCTGCTGCTCGCCCTCATCGCCGCGATCACCGAAGCCATCCCCATCATCGGCCCGCTGCTCGGGGCGATCCCGGCGGTGCTGGTCGCCGCGACGGTGTCGCCCGAGCTGGCACTCATCGTCGCCGGCATCTACGTCATCCTCCAGTTCATCGAGGGCAACGTCCTCGTGCCGATCGTCATGCGTCACGCCGTGGGCATCTCGCCGCTGCTCGTGCTCACGAGCCTGCTGATCGGTGCGGCCGCGGGTGGTTTCATCGGGGCCCTGCTCGCGGTGCCGATCGCAGCGTCGGTGGAGATCATCCTCCAGCGGTTGCAGGCCCGCGAAGAGCCGGTCGCGCAGGATCCGTCCTCGATCGAAACCGAGGAGGACAACGACGAGGAGGAAGCGACGCAGGGAGCCACCGAGCTCAAGAAGGCGCTCTCGGATTGAGCGGGGCCGCGGTCCGGCCACGATCCGACCGCTAGACTCCGCTCCGTGAGTGATCCCCACGACGCGTCGCAGGCCAGTCGAACGCGCCTCGGCAATCCGGTCAACGGCAATGCGCCCCGACCGTCCGGGGCGTGTCGCGTGCTGATGATCGGCGACCTGATCGGCAAGCCCGGCCGCGTCTGCGTGGAACAGGTCTTGCCCGGCCTGCGCGAAGAGCGCGGGATCGATTTCGTGACCGCGAACGGCGAGAACGTGGCCGGCGGGATGGGCCTCACGCCGTCCACGGCCGACGCGATCCTCGCCGCGGGGGTCGACGTCATCACGTCCGGCAACCACATCTGGGACAAGCGCGAGATCTACCCGTACCTCGAGTCGACCGAGCGCGTCCTGCGGCCGCTCAACTACGGGACGCACGACGTGCCGGGCCGCGGCTGGGGGGTCTTCCACGCGCTCGACGGCAGCGACCTGGCGGTCATCAACCTGCAGGGCCGGACCTACATGCAGCCGATCGAGAACCCGTTCACCGACGCCGACGCCCTGCTCGACGAGGCTTCCGAGCCGCTCCCGCCGATCCGCCTCGTCGACTTCCATTGCGAGCTGACCTCGGAGAAGAACGCGTTCGGGTTGTATCTCGACGGGCGGGTGAGCGTCGTGGCCGGCACGCATACGCACGTGGTCACGGGCGACGAACGGGTCCTGCCCGGGGGCACGGCGTACCTCACGGACATCGGCCAGACGGGTCCGCTATGGAGCGTCATCGGCTTCGACCCCAAGACGGTGTTGCCTCGCTTCCTCAACGCGCTCCCGACGCGCTTCGAGGTGGGCGAGGGGACCGTCATCCTCAACGCCCTGCAGGTCGACATCGACCCCGCCACGGGTCGCGCCATCCAGCTGGAGCGGATCCAGCGGCTGGTCGACCTTACGTAGACGTGGCGGCTCCGCGTCCGAAACGCCGCCACGACGAATCGGTACCGGCGGATCCCGTCGTTCCTCCCGGCCCGTCGCCGGTCGACCTGCACGCGCATTCGACCCGCTCCGATGGAGTGCTCGAACCGGCCGTCCTCCTCGGCGCGGCGGCCGCCGCCGGGGTCACGGTCTTCTCGCTGACCGATCACGACACGCTGGGCGGCTGCCGCGACGTCGTCGCGAGCGGGGCGGTGCCCGCCGGGCTGCGGCTCATCCCGGGCGTCGAGATCAACGCCGTCATGGACCAGCAGGACCTGTGGGAGAGCGAGCTCCACATCCTCGGCTTCGGAATGGACCTCGATGACGAGGCATTCGAGTCGATCCTGAGCACCCAACGCGCGCGCCGGCGCGAACGCTTCGAGCGGACGGTGGCTCGCCTGCGCGAGCTGGGCCTGGCGGTCGACGAGCAACTCTCCAGGCTCGACCTGCGCAGCGACGATGCGCTCGGCCGGCCCACGCTTGCTCGCGCCCTCGTCGCGGCCGGGCACGCGACGAGCGTCGATGACGCGTTCCAGCGCATCGTCGGACGCGGCTGCCCCGCGTACGTGCCCCGCTCCGGGCTCGGGCCGGTCGGCGCGATCGAGGCCATCCGGGCCGCCGGGGGAGTGTCATCGCTGGCCCACTTTCGCGAGGCCGTGAGCCGGCGCGATCTCGTCCAGGAGCTCGTCGACGCGGGTCTCGCGGGCCTGGAGGTGTACTACCGCTCGTTCGACCGGCCCACGACCGAGGCGATGGCGCAGCTCGCGGCGTCCATGGGTCTCCTGGCGACCGGCGGCTCGGACTATCACGGGGACACCGGTACGTACGCGGAGTCGCATGCGCGGCTGTGGGTCCCGCCGGAGGCGGGCGACGCACTCGAGGGAGCACTCGCCGCCCAGGTCTGAGCCTTCTTCGCCCGTTCATGTGTTCCCAGAACAGCAAACATGCCGGGCGCAAGTGGAGCGCGGCTGAGAGGTCCGAAGCCCGACTCGCTCGATCCGACGCCGACGGCGGCGTCGTACGATCCGCCGCAGCACTGGGGAGGTCGAACATGAAGATCCACGCGTCCGGACTGCGGCGAGTCGCCGCCATCGCGCTCGCCCTGTCGTCCATCCTCGTGGCCGTCACGCCGGTCGCCGCTGCCAGACCCGCCGCGGTGGATCGAGTCGGTGGGATCGAAACCGTGCTCGCGGTCCGATCGGACGACGACTTTCCGATCGCCTCGCTCATGCGCGCGACCTGCGGCTCGTCGCAATTCCTCACGCGGCCTGACGGCACGGGGGTCGAGACGATGCACTGCTCGCTGTCGTCGGAGCCGGTGATGATCGCGGAGTTCCAGGGCGCCCCGCCGGCGCGGGCATTCACCCTGCGTGGCGGAGCCTGCATCTGGACGTCGGACTACTGGTTCGCGAAGAACGGCTCGATCGTGATGGCCGAGCGCTTCTCCTACACCGTGACACCGTCGGGCAGGGTCAACGTCAAGGCCGAGTATCCGGCGGAGCCGCTCGTTTGCGAGTGACCTTCGTCCTCATCCCGGGCGCGGGCGGGCTTGCCTGGGAGTGGCACCGTCTCGAACCCGAGCTCCGCGCGCTGGGGCACGACGTCGTCCCGATCGAATTGCCGGCCGGTGACGACAGCGCTGGCCTCGCCGAGTACGCCGATGCCGTCGTTGAGGCGATCGGTGAGCGGACGGGAATCGTCCTCGTTGCCCAGTCCTTCGGCGGTTTCACAGCGCCGCTCGTCTGCGAACGGGTGAAGGTCGCTCTGCTCGTGCTGCTCAACGCGATGGTGCCGCTGCCCGGTGAAACCTTCGGCGCGTGGTGGTCGAACACCGGTCAGGGCTCGGCGATGCGCGAGTACGCGGCGACGCTCGGCCTGACTCCCACGGATCTTCAGGACGACCGAATCGTCTACTACCACGACCTCCCGGACGATCTCGTGCAGGAGGCATTGCGCCTGGACGCCGAGCAGTCGAGTACGCCACTCGACCAGCCGTGGCCGCTCAGAGGCTGGCCGGATGTGCCGACACGGGTCCTCAGCGGACGCGACGACCGCATGTTCCCGGCCACCTTCCAGCGGCGCGTGGCGCAGGAGCGCCTCGGCATCACGGCCGACGAGATCGCGGGCGGCCACATGGTTGCGCTGGCGAACCCGAAGGGCCTCGCCGAACGGCTTCACCGGTACGCCGCGGAGGTCAGCCGGGGCTAGCGGGACTCGGCGGCGGCGCGGGAGTTCGCGGCGGGGTCGGCTCGCCGAATTCGTCCTTGACGAACGTGGGGTTCAACTCGACGGCGTGGCGCCGGCGCTGGCGTCGCCGCAGGTTGAGTGCCTCCACGAAGACCGAGAAGCCCATCGCCACGTAGATGTATGCCTTGTCGACGTGAACGCCGAAGCCGTCGACCAGCAACGTCACGCCGATCAGTAGCAGGAACGCCAGGGCCAAAATCTTGACCGACGGGTGCTCGTGCACGAAGCGCGACAGCGGCCCCGAAGCGACGAGCATCACCAGGACGGCGATCACGATCGCCGCGACCATGATCGGGATCTCGTTCACGAGCCCCACGGCCGTCAGGACCGAGTCGAGCGAGAAGACGATGTCGAGCAGCACGATCTGGAGCAGGACGCCGCTGAATGAAGCGTTCGCCGCACCCTGCGTCGCATGCGCCTCCTCGCCTTCGACCGATTCGAAGATCTCCGTGCTGGCCTTCCAGATCAGGAACAGGCCGCCGCCGATCAGGATGAGGTCCCGCCACGAAAACGCGAACCCGGCGATCGTCAGGACCGGCGCCGTCAATCCGGCGATGAACGAGAGCGTCAGCAGCAGCAGGATGCGCATGCCCATCGCCAGGCCGAGGCCGATGTAGCGGGCCCGGTCGCGCTGTTCGGCAGGGAGCCGCTGCACGAGCACCGAGATGAAGATGACGTTGTCGATCCCGAGGACGATCTCGAGCGTCGTCAGCGTGAGCAGGGCGATCCAGGTCTCTGGGTTCGTCAGCAATTCCATAGGCGAGCAAGAGTAGCGGGTCGCAGGAGCGCTTCGGCGTACCATGAGCGCTCGCATGACGCAGATACGGCCTCTCGATCGCGCGCTTCCCGTCCTGGACGTCGTCATCCCGACGGCCGAGTCCGCAGCGCCGCGAGCGCCGCTGAGCCCGAACGACGAGCGGTTGGCCGAATACCGCCCCGACGTTCGCGC
>DASTYU010000073.1:0-12900 GCA_035764655.1 Candidatus Limnocylindrales bacterium | reverse complement strand
CGCGTCAAGGAGACATCCGACGACTACCGCTACTTCCCGGAACCCGACCTGCCGCCCCTCCATCTCGATCCCGCGTGGCTCGATCGGTTGCGCGAGGAGCTGCCCGAGCTGCCGGCGGCGCGCCGGGATCGCTACCAGGCGGAGCTCGGGCTGTCGGCGTACGACGCGACCGTGCTCGTCGGCGATCCCGGGGCCAGCGACCTGTTCGAGACGACGCTCGCCGTCGATGCGCGACTGGACCCGAAGCAGGTGGCCAACTGGGTCACCGGGGACTTCCTGCGGTTGCGCAACCAGGCGACGGGTCCGATCGAGGTCGCACCGGCCCAGCTGGCTGCGCTGATCCGGCTCGTCGGGGACGGGTCGATCTCGCGGGCAAATGCCCGGGAGGTGCTGGAGCTCCACGTCGCCAGCGGCGACACGACCGCGGCCATCGTCGAGGCGCGCGGCTTCCGGCAGATCTCCGATGCTGGTGCGCTCGGAGCCACAATCGACGAGATCATCGCGGCGAACCCGGCGGCGGTGGCCGATTACCGGGCCGGCAAGGTCGAAGTCGTCGGCTTCCTCGTCGGCCAGGTCATGAAGGCGACGCGCGGCCAGGCCAACGCCGCGCTCGCCCGGGAGGCCGTCCGCGAACGGCTCGACGCGGAGGGCTAGATGGGCGTCCTCAACCTGCTCCTGTGGGGTGCCGGCGTGGCACTGATCGTGGTGGGCTACACCAGGGCGCGTGGCCCGATGGCGCGCTACAACGCCTTGAAGGAGCAGGACGCCAACGTCGCCCGCTATGAAGCGTGGCGCGGTGGGACGCGGAGCGGTGGCGACACGGGCGCGTCGGTCGCCATGCAGGTGCTCCGCCGCCAGGCCCGAACCGGGGTGATCATCGGCGGTGTCGGGTTCGTGCTGGTCGTGCTGGGCTTCCTCGTCCGATGAGCGTCGTCGACAAGAGCAGCGCGGGCGTCGGCGTCCGCCAGTTCCACATCGACGTCGCGCCGGGCGAGGTGAGCACCGTCGCGCTGCTGCCCGGCGACCCGTTCCGAGTGCCGCTCGTCGCCGAGTACCTCGAGGACGCCCGCGAGGTTGCCCACAAGCGCGAGCACCGCACGATGCTCGGCACCTACAAGGGACGGTCGGTCACAGTGACCTCCACCGGCATGGGCTGTCCGTCGACCGCCATTGCCGTCGAGGAGCTCGCCCGGGTCGGCGTGACGTCCTTCATCCGGGTCGGCAGCTCGGCCGCCCTCCAACCGGGCATCGACCCAGGCGACCTGATCGTGAGCGAAGGCGCGTTCCGCAACGACGGCACGACGGACATGTACGTGCCGAAGGGCTATCCCGCCGTGCCGGATCTCGAGCTGACGCTGGGCTTGGAACGCGCCGCTCACGTCCACGGACCCAAGCGCGGCCTGGGCGTCCACGCCGGGATCAACGTCAGCGACGATGCGTTCTACGCCGAGTCGCAGGAGTGGACCGAGCGGATGTCGAAGATCGGCCTGCTGAACGTCGAGATGGAGGCGTCCGCGCTCTATGTCGTCGCACGCCAGCGCGGGCTTCGTGCCGGGATGATCTGCGCGGTCTCGAGCAACCTCGTGGCGGGCACCAGCGTGTACGACGAGGAGGCGCACCGCCGCCTGGCCGTCGGTTGGGGCGCCAGCATCGAAGCCGCCCTCGATACGATCGTCGAGCTGGGCCTCTGACGCGATCGTGGGCCTGAACCTGCACACCCACCTCGAGGGGTGGGTCCGCCCGGACACGGCCGCGGAGCTCGCACGGGACATGGGTGTGCCGACGCCCGTTGGGGGCTGGGGCGCGGCGTTGCGCATGCGCGAGCCGGCCGATCTCACCGTCTACCTTGCGCACGTCGCCGCGGCGTATCCCGTGCTGGGTGCCCCCGAAGCGATGCGCCGCGTTGCCCGCGAAGCGGTCGAGGACTCCGCCGCCGACGGGTGTGACTATCTTGAGATCCGCTTCGGGCCGTCGACCCACGCCCGGCCTGGCTTCGACATCCCGGCCGTCATCGACGCTGCGTGTGCCGGGCTGGCCGAAGGGAGCCGCGTGACGGGTCTCGCTGCCGGCCTGGTGGTCTGCGCGCTGCGTCACCTCGACGAATCGACCAACCGCGCCGTCGCCCGCGCAGCGGCCGCGGCTGCTGGACGCGGTGTGGTCGGCTTCGACGTCGCGGGCGACGAGCTCCTCTTCCCGGCCCTCGGGCCGTACCGCGAGTCGTTCGCGATCGCACGGGCCGCGGGCCTCGGGTTGACCGCGCATGCTGCTGAGGCCGGCCCGGCGGGCGCGGCGCGGGATGCCGTGGACCTGCTCGGAGTGACCCGGATCGGCCACGGCTCGCACATCGCGGACGACCCGGACATGCTCGCCTGGGCTGCGCGAGAGGGCGTGGCCATCGAGGTCTGCCTCACCTCGAATGTCATGACCGGCGCCGCCCGCTCGATCTCCGCGCACCCGCTCCACCAGTTCCTGGCGGCGGGTTGCCGCGTCGTGATCGGTGACGACAACCCGGTCAACATCGGCACGACGCTCGGCGCGGAGGAGCGCCTCATGGAAACCGAGGCCGGCCTGAGCGCTGCTCAGGCGCGCGACATCCAGCGCACCGCCGTCGAGGTCGCGTTCGTCGACGAGACGACCCGCGCGGAGCTCCGGCGCAGGTTCGCAGCCTAGCGTCTCCCGGCGTGACCGCCGAAGCGGCGCAGCTCGATTGCGGTGCAGCGGTCCATCACGACGTCCAGCCCGGCCTCGCTCGCGATCGTCGCCGCCTCCCAGTTGACGATCCCGAGCTGGAGCCAGAAGCAGCGCGCGCCGATGGCCACCGCCTCGTGCGCGTGGGGTACGACGAGGTCGGCGCGCCGGAAGACGTCGACCATGTCGAACGGCCCGGTCGCCGCGGCGGCTTCTTCGAGGGTCGCGAACGCGGGGATCCCGTGGACCGACTCCTCCTTCGGATTGACCGGGACGCAGTCGTACCCGTAGTCGAGCAGCGTGCGGAAGACGCCGTACGACGGGCGCCCCGGGCGCGACGAGGCGCCGATGACGGCGATCCGCCGGGTGGTGTGGAGGATGTCGGCGATGCGTTCGTCGTCGGCCGTCGGGACCGGGCCGCGACCCTCGTCGAGATCGAGGAACGCGATCGTCCGTTCCCGCCAGTCCGGGTCGTGGGTCAGTGCGCGCCTTCCTTCACGTATGGCTGGCCAACCGCGGCGGGCGCAATGCTGCGTCCGACGACGCCGGCGAGCACGATGATCGTGAGGATGTACGGCAGCGCGCTGAACGAGTTGTTGTAGATGCTCGGGTAGCTCGCCTGGATGCCGGACAGCCACACGCCGAGATCGCCCGGCGGCGGATTCGAGCGGATGGCCACCCCCAGCGCCTCGGAGAACATGAAGAGCAGCGCCCCGCCGAAGGCCCCGATGGGCGTCCAGCGCCCGAAGATCACCGCGGCAAGGGCGATGAACCCGCGGTTGGCAGTCATGCCGTTCTGGAACGAGGCGTTGAACTCGAGCGTGAGCCAGGCGCCGGCCAGGCCCGCGAAGATGCCGCCCAGGATCACGTTGCGGTAGCGCAGCGCAAACACGTTCACGCCGACCGTGTCGGCCGCGCGTGGGTGCTCACCCACCGCCCGCGTGCGCAGGCCCCAGCGGGATCGGAAGAGCAACACCTGCAGGATGATCACGATGACGATCACCGACATCGTGATCGGTCCCTGGGACAGGAACATGTTGAAGATCCAGCCGACGATCGGCAGGTCGACGAGCGCTTCGGGTGGGTGGAATGAGTCGAAGGTCCCGGCGCTCCCGCTGGGCTGGATCGTGCGGTTGAGGTAGCTCGTCAATCCGAGCGCGATGATGTTGATCACCGTGCCGCTGATGATCTGATCCGCTCTGACGCTGATCGACATCCAGGCGTGCAGCGCCGACACGAGCATGCCGGCGCCGATCGCCGCGAGCACTCCGACCAGCAAGGCGGGCGTGAAGCCGAAGAATGCGCTGGGTTGCGCGTCCGGCATGGCGTCGTCGACGATCACGGCGGCCATGAAGCCGACGAAGGCGGCCGTCAGCATCATCCCCTCGATGCCGATATTGACGACGCCGCTCCGCTCGTTCATGACGCCGCACATCGCGCCGAGGGCGATCGGCGTGGCAAGGGCCAGGGTCTGCGGGGCCAGGTTCGTGTTGACGACGGCGTCGATCAGGTAGCCGACGATCTGGAACACGAACCCCAGGACCGGGATCTGGTACAGGAAGTCCATCAGGTGGTGCTCCCCTGGCCGTAGCTCGCCGAAACCGTCTGGAGTTCCTCGGGTGCGATCGATTCCGCCCGAACCCGGAGAAGCCGCCTGATGACGACCTCCATCGCGAGGAACAGCAGGATCAGGCCCTGGATGACGTCGATGATCTCTCTCTGGATGTCGGCTTCAATCTGCATGGCTGGTGCGCCCGCGTTCATGCCGCCCAGCAACAACGCGGCAAAGGCGATCCCGACGGGGTGCGATCGACCGAGCAGCGCGACCGTGATCCCGGCGAAACCGATCGTCGTCCCGAACACCGCCGGGTAGTAGCCGAGGCTCGGGCCGAGGATCACGATGGCGCCGGCCAGCCCGGCGAACATGCCGCACATGCTGAGGGTCAGGATGATCAGTCGGCGCGGGCTCATGCCGGCATAGCGAGCGGCGCTCGGGTTCGCTCCCACCGTCCGGATCTCGAACCCGAGTGTCGTCCGGTAGATCAGGAAGTAGGCAAGCGGGACCATGGCGAAGGCAATGAAGATGCCCACGTTGCCGTCGCGCCCGAACAGGACCGGCAGGATCGCATTGCCGACATCCGCGGTGCGGGCGAACGTCGGCCCCGTGATCTTGAAGATGTCGTTGACGAGGCCGATGATCACGAATGCGGCGAGCGAGTTCAGCATGATCGTGACCACCACCTCGTGGGCACCCGTGAACGCCTTGAGCGCACCCGGGATGAAGCCGTACAAGGCGCCACCGAGTGCACCCGCCAGGACCGCGATCGTGACCGCGACGGGGACCGGCTGCTCCGCCACGGCCGCGCCGGCGAGCGCCGCGAAGATCCCGCCGACGAGGACCTGGCCGGTCCCGCCGATGTTGAACAGGCCGGCCTTGAACCCCACGCCCACGGCGAGACCGGTGAGGACCAACGGGCCGGCTGCGACCAGGGTGCTGGTCAGCGCGCGGGCTGCGCGATCCGGGTCGATCGAGAAGGCGAATGCGAGCGCCCCGTCGTCCGTGTTGAGGAAGGAGATGCCGGTCGCGCCCTCGAGGAGCGCCTCGTAGGCCTTGATGGGAAGGAGCAGATCGAGCTCGCCCTGGGATGCCGGGCTGGTCACGATGATGAGGATTGCCCCGACCAGCAGCGCCAGCAGGACCGAGATGATCGGGATGATCGACAGCGCATAGATCCGGCGGGCGAGCTTCACGACGGCGGGCTCCCATCGTCATCATTCGCCGCCGCCGGCGGTGGCGGCGGCACGTCGCTGCCGGTCGTCGGCGACTGCGCACCGCCCTCGGCCAAGTGCAGATCGGCGGTCATCGATGTCGTCGCTTCTGCCAGCGCCGCTTGATCGCGTCGACCGGTCGCCATGAGCAGGCCGACCTCCTCGCGCTCGGCGGTTGGTGCGTCGAGGAGCGCGACGAGCTCGCCGCGGTACATGACGCCCACGCGATCGGACAGCTCCATGACCTCGTCGAGCTCGGCCGAGACCAGCAGGATGGCCGCGCCTTCATCGCGCTTGGCGATGACCTGCTTGTGGATGAACTCGATGCTCCCGACGTCCAGGCCACGGGTCGGCTGGTCGAGCACGAGCGTGGTCAGCTTTCGGCTGAACTCACGCGCGACCACCGTCTTCTGCTGGTTGCCGCCGGACAGCGTCCCGGCGCTCACGGTGGCTGACGGCGTCCGGATGTCGAACTCGGCGATGGCCTGCTTGGCCCGCTCGTGGATCGCGGCGTCGTTCCGCAGGAAACCGCGCGAGTACGGCGACTCGTCGTACTGGGTCAGGACCAGGTTGTCCTCGAGCGGGAAGCTCAGGATCAGCCCGAATCGGTGGCGGTCACCCGGAACGAACGACATGCCGGCCTTCTGGAGATCGCGTGGACCGGTGCCCGTGACATCGCGACCGCCGAGTTCAACGGTGCCACTCGCGGGCTTGCGCAGGCCGGTCAGTGCCTCGACCAGCTCGTCCTGGCCATTGCCGGCGACGCCGGCGATGCCCAGAATCTCGCCGGCGCGCACGTCGAAGCTGACGCCCTTGACCGCCTGGTGGCCGCGGTCGTCGGCAACGCGCAGATCGGTCACGACGAGTTGCGGCTCCGTGGGGTGCGATTCCCCGCGGTCGACGATCAGCTGGACGTTGCGCCCGACCATCAGCGCCGCGAGGTCGTCCTCGTTCGTTTCGCTCGGCACCCGCTCACCGACCACCTTGCCGCGCCGGATGACGGTGATCCGGTCCGCGATCTCGAGCACTTCGTACAGCTTGTGGCTGATGAAGATGATCGAATGGCCCTCGGCAGCCAGTCGGCGCAGGACCTCGAAGATCTCCTTGGTCTCCTGGGGCGTGAGCACGGCGGTCGGCTCGTCGAGGACGAGGATCCGGGCCTCGCGATAGAGCGCCTTGAGGATCTCGACGCGCTGCTGCCAGCCAACCGACAGCGAGCCGACCTTCACCTCCGGATCGATCTCGAACCCGAAGCGCTTGCCGAGCTCGACGATCCGGCGATGGGCCTCGTTCCGATCCAGGAAGATCGGGTTGGCCATCGTCTCCTCGCCGAGGAGGATGTTGTCGGCGACCGACAGGACCGGGATCAGCATGAAGTGCTGGTGGACCATGCTGATACCGCGCGCGATGGCGTCCGATGGACCGGCGATCCGCACGGGGTTGCCGTCGAGGGCGATCTCTCCCTCGTCGGGCGTGGCCAGCCCGTACAGGATGTTCATGAGGGTCGACTTCCCGGCGCCGTTCTCGCCAAGGAGCGCGTGGATCTCGCCCGGGCGCACCTCGAGATCGATCCCGTCATTGGCGACGACACCCGGGTATCGCTTCGTGATACCGCGCATCTCCAGCGCGGGCGCGGTCACGATCTGGGTCACGGCGGCCTCGGACTGCGGGTGACGGGGGCACCGGGATCGAAGGTGGCTCGCATCATAGCGTGCCCGGAATCGCCGAGGGGCGGTCCGGAGACCGCCCCTCGGCAGGCGTTGCGTGGGTCAGGCCAGGCGGGCTATTCGCCGCTGACCGTGCACTTCACGGGCGCGCACGGGTCGAGCGACCCGTCGACGAAGCCCTGGGTGGCCGTGTCGATCAATGCCTGGAGCTCAGGCGTGAGCAGCGCGGCGTTGTCATGGAAGTCCGACAGGCCGATCGCCGCCGGCGTGGATGCCGCGTTGTACGGCACGGTGCCGGCCTGGAACGTGTCGCTCGCGACGCTCTCGACGACCGCCTGGACGGTGTCCTTGAGCTTCTTCTCGGCGCTCGTGACGATGCACGGCGCGAGGTTCGGCAGGCTGACCGCCTGGTCGACATCCACGCCGATGCCGTGGATGTTCGCGTCGCAGGCGGCCTCGAGGGCACCCTGGCCGGTGAGGCCGGCGATCTGGAAGATCACGTCGGCCTTCTGGCCGATGAACTGCTCCGCGATGGCGCGGCCCTTGGTCGGGTCGTTGAAGCCCTTGGCCGGGTCCGGATCGGTCTCCTGGTAGAGGACGGTGATGTCCGGATTGACCGACTTGGCGCCGTTCTCGTAGCCGCGCCAGTAGTTGACGACCGCGGGCACGTTGGTGCCACCGACGGCGGCGATGGTGCCGCTCTCGGAGATCGTCGCGGCGACGAGCCCGGCGAGGTAGCCCGGCTGCGCCTCGGCGAAGACGATGCCCTGGTAGTTCGGCAGAAGCGCCGCGGCGTCGCCTGCACAGGCGAAGGTCGGATCCGGGGCGCCTTCCGCGTCGACGCAGATGCCCTGGTCGACGCCGACGAACTTGATGTCGGGGTTGGCCTTCGCGGCGATCGCGGTGTCGGTGCCAATCAGGAACCCGATCGTCACGATGACGTCGACGCCCTGGTCGACGAACGTCTGGATGTTCTGCCCGTAGTCGGAGATGTTCGCGGTCACGATGACGTCGTGCTCGCCGCCGGTTGCTTCAGCGGCCGCCTTGGCGCCCTCGTTCGAGAACTGGTTGAACGACTTGTCCTCGAGTTGGCCGACGTCAGTCACGACGCCAACCTTGAGCGGTCGCATCGAGGCGGCCGGCGACGAGGGCGCTTCGGAGGCCGGAGCCTGCGAGGTCGGTGCCTCCGACGCCGGAGCCTGCGACTCCGGGGCCGCCGCGCTCGGCGACGACGTGCCGCCGCTACACGCGGCGACGAGGAAGGCCAGACCGCTGAACAGGGTCAGGCCAAGGGAACGGGTGCGCATGCTTCCTCCTCCAACATCGTGCTCACACGAGTCGCCCGCCCTCACGGCGGGCCGGTCGGTCACGATGGAATGGTCGGCCTGCTCCTGCAGGCCGAACTGGCGCGCATCCTACCGGCGTGAGACGGGCCGGGCAAGTGCAACCCGGGCGCCAGCGCGCTCATGCCGGAGCATAGTCCGTCCGCGCGATGGCTGCCTCACCGCCGCGTACGGGCGAGCTCCCGCAGCCGGGCGTCGCTGATCCCGAAGTGGTGCGCGATCTCGTGGTGAACGGTCTCGGTGACGCGCCGGGCAAGATCCTCGGGACTCCGCGCGGCCCGCGCCAACGGACCCCGAAAGATCGTGATCTTGCTCGCGTAGAGCGCACTGTCCGCGGCCCACGCGGTGCGCGGGACGCCCTGGTACAGCCCGTACAGCCCGTGGGCGCCGACCGACCGAAGCTGGTCGCCGGTCGGCTCGTCCTCGACCACGATAGCGACGCTGCCGAGGCGCTCGCGGAACACGTCGGGCAGCGCATCGAGCGCCGCTTCGACGAGCGACGCGAACGGTTCGTCGTCCGGCTGCACGCCGTCAGCGGCCTGAAGCGACCAGCGCATCGAGGATGTCGCCGAAGCGGGTCACGGCGAGCGAGAGATGGCCTTCGTCCTCGAAGAGGTGGGGCACGGCAGTCGGGATGTGGCTGGCCAGCCACGGGCCATGCTCAAACGGGACCATGCGGTCGTGCCGGCCCTGCCACACGTGCACGGGCATGTCGATCGAGTCGAGGTCGAAGCCCCATGGCCGGATCATGGCCATGTCGTCGTCGAACCAGCCCCAGTACGACTCGCGCAGCGCCTCCCGAAACGACTCCGCAACGAATTCGGCGAAGTCACCGGTCAGGGCAGCCCGGTCGACGTCGTCGACCAGGTCCCCCAACGCCCGCGCGCATTCGTCGCCAGTGATCACGCTCCAGACGGCGCGCGCTTTCTCCTTGAACGGGATCAGGGCGTCGGGACCCTCGAGCGCGGCGTTGAACTCGTCGATGTTCTCCTTGCCCATGCCCTCGAGGAAGTCGATGCCGTCCGCCGGGTAGGGCGCGACTCCGGCGATCGTCGCGGCGGCGCGGATGCGGTCGGGCAGGAGCGCGGCGCTGGCCAGGGCGTGCGGACCGCCACCGGACCAGCCGAGGGTGACTGCCGTGTCAGCCCCGACGTGGTCGAGGACCGCCGCCGCGTCATCGGCATCGTCGCCGACGGACCGTCCGGGACGGCGTGTCGACGATCCGTAGCCGGGCCGGCTGTACGCCACGTAGCGCAACCCGCGCTCGGCCATGGCCACGGTCATGGGGTCGTACGGGATCGGGACGCCTGGCGTGCCGCTGTGGAACAGCAGGACACCGCCGTCAGGCGGCCCCGCGAGATAGAGGTCGAGCCGCCGTCCGTCCGGCGTCATGACCGTCCCACGAGCCGTTGTCATGTCGAGCATGGAGCGCATCCTACCCCTGGGTCTGGCTACCATGGACGGACACGTGTCCATCGCCTCGAACGACTTCACCCACCTCCACGTCCACTCCGAGTTCAGCCTGCTCGACGGCCTCGGCCGGATCACCGAGCTGGTCGATTCGGCGGCCCAGCAGGGCTTCGATTCACTCGCCCTGACGGACCATGGGGCGCTGTACGGCGCGGTGGCGTTCTACCAGGCCTGTCGCAACCAGGGCATCAAGCCGATCATCGGGGTGGAGACGTACATCGCCCGGCGGGCGATGGCCGACAAGGAGGGCAAGGCCGACGCCCAGCCCTTCCACCTCGTCCTTCTCGCGAAGGACTGGACCGGCTACCTCAACCTGTGCCGGCTGATCACCGACGCGCACATCGACGGCTACTACTACAAGCCGCGCATCGACCGGGATCATCTCGCCCGCTACAGCGAGGGCCTGATCGGGCTGTCGGCCTGCCTCAACGGCGAGGTGCCGCGGGCGCTCGAGGTCGGGGATTGGGAGCTCGCCCGCAAGCTGGCCGGCGAGTACGGCGACATCTTCGGCCAGGATGGCTTCTACCTCGAGGTCCAGGACCACGGCCTCCCGGAACAGCGCCGCCTCAACGAGCAGCTGCTCCGCCTCGCCCCCGAGGTCGGCTTGCCGCTCGTGGCAACCAACGATCTGCACTACGTGCGGCGTGAGCAGACCGAGGTCCACGACGTGCTGCTGTGCGTGGGGACCGGCAACAATCTCGACACGCCGAACCGGATGCGCTTCGAATCGGCCGAGTTCTACCTGAAGAGCGCGGGCGAGATGGCGAGCCTCTTCGCCGGCCATCCGGAGGCCATCGCGAACTCGCGGCGGATCGCCGAGATGACCGACCTGCAGCTGCCGCTAGGCAGCACGCGCATCCCGCACTTCCCGGTGCCCGAGGGCGAGACGGTCGAGAGCTGGCTGCGGCTCGAGTGCCAGCGCGGGCTGGAGCGGCGCTACGAGCGGGTCACGCCGGAGCTCCAGCAGCGGCTCGATTACGAGCTTGGGGTGATCACCTCGATGGGCTATGCGGGCTACTTCCTGATCGTCGCCGACTTCGTTCGCTACGCCCGAGAGCACGGGATCCAGACGACCTGTCGTGGATCGGCCCCGGGTTCGATCGTGACCTACACGCTGGGCATCACCCCCGTCGACCCGATCCACTACGGGTTGCCGTTCGAGCGCTTCCTTAACCCGGACCGGGTGACGATGCCCGACATCGACGTGGACTTCGAGGACGACCGCCGCGACGAGGTGATCGCCTACGTTGCGTCGAAATACGGCCAGGACCACGTAGCCCAGATCATCACCTTCGGCACGATGCTCGCCCGGGCGGCCATCCGCGACGTCGGGCGCGTGCTGGGTCATTCGTATGGCGAGGTCGACCGCATCGCCAAGGCGGTGCCGAACCAGCTCGGCATCAAGCTCGACGAGGCGCTCGAGATCTCGCCGCAGCTGCGCGAGCAATACGACGGGGATCCCGCGGTCAAGCGGATCATCGGTTTCGCCCAGCAGCTCGAGGGGGTCGCCCGAAACGCGTCCACGCACGCCGCCGGCGTGGTGATCTCGCGTGAACCGTTGACCGAGCTGATGCCGCTCCAGAAGGCGACCAACTCGGATTCGCTGATGACCCAGTACGAGATGCATGCCATCGAGGCGCTGGGACTGCTGAAGTTCGACTTCCTGGGCCTGTCGAACCTGACGATCCTTCGCCAGGCTGTGGACCTCGTGAAGGCCAATCGCGGCGTCGAGATCGATCTCGACGCGATCCCGCTCGATGACGAGCGGACGTTCGAGCTGTTGGCGTCGGGCGAGACGACCGGCATCTTCCAGCTGGAGTCGGCGGGCATGCGCCGCTACATCCGGGAGCTCCGGCCGACGTCGGTGTACGACCTGGCGGCCATGGTGGCGCTCTACCGGCCGGGCCCCATGGACAACATCCCGGCCTACATCCGGCGCAAGCACGGCCAGGAGCGGGTGACCTACCTGCACCCGCTGCTCGAGCCGTATTTGGAGAAGACGTACGGGATCTTCGTCTACCAGGAGGACATCATGGCCGCCGCGATGGCGCTCGGCGGCTTCACGGGTCCGGAGGCCGACACGCTCGGTTACGCCATCCGCAAGAAGAAATCGTCGGTGCTGCGCGCCCAGAAGGAGAAGTTCGTCACGCAGGCTGCGGAGCGGGGTGTCGAGCCGGGCGTGATCGACGCGGTGTTCAAGGCGTTCGAGCCATTCGAGCGCTACGGCTTCAACAAGGCCCACGCGACGTGTTACGGGCTGATCGCCTACCAGACGGCGTATCTCAAGGCGAACTACACCGTCGAGTACATGACCAGCGTGCTGACCGCGTTCCGCTCGAACGAGGAGAAGGTCGCCGCGGCGATCGCCGAGTGCCGCCGCCTCGGGATCTCGGTGCTGGCGCCGGACGTGCACGCCAGCCACCTCGAGTTCACGGTCGAGGGCGACGCGATCCGGTTCGGGCTGCTGGCCGTCAAGAACGTCGGCCACGGCGCGATCGAGTCGATCATCGCGGCGCGCGACGAGGGAGGTCCGTTCAAATCACTCATGGACTTCTGCTCGCGGATCGACCTGCGCCTGGCGAACCGCAAGGTGCTGGAGTCGCTCGCGCGGGTCGGCGCCCTGAACGCGTTCGGGCATCCGGGCCAGATCCTGCTCGGGCTCGACGACGCCGTGGCGGCTGGCCAGGCGACGCAGCGCGATCGAATCACCGGCCAGACGTCGCTGTTCGACATGGCCGCCGATGACAGCGCCGCGTTCGAGCGGCCGCTGCCGCAGACGGCCGAGGTGCCGGTCCGCGAGCGGCTGCGCTGGGAGAAGGAGTTGCTCGGGCTGTACCTCTCGGAGCACCCGATGGGCGAGGTCGCCGAGCAGGTCGGCCAGTTCGTCAACGCCTATTCCAGTGACCTGCGCGACGAGTCGCTCGACGGGCAGCGCGTGGTGGTCGGCGGGATCGTGACCGGGT
>DASTYU010000072.1:0-2684 GCA_035764655.1 Candidatus Limnocylindrales bacterium | reverse complement strand
CTCCGACTCGGATCGCCAGCGCGTCGTGAGCCGGAACGGCGATGTGTTGCCCACGTTCCTGGTTGACGGAGTCGTGAGCGGATTCTGGTGGGCGGAGAGGGACGGCCCGGGAACGCGGATCGTGCTCGAGCCGTTTCGCAGGCTAACCCCGGGCGAGCGACGCGCGGTCGATGCGGAGGGCGAGCGGCTCGCCGCCTTCCTCGGTCCGCGCGAACCGGCGGTCTACGCGCGGTATCGCGAATCAGGGGCGAGACGGCACTAGACCTGCTGGCCCTGGCTGGGAGAATCGGAGGAAGGTTGGTCCGCGCAGCGCAGGAGGTTGCACATGGAAGCCAAGGTCGGCGATCGGATCGTCGTCCGCACCGACAAGGTCGGGCAGCCTGCACGGGAGGGCGAGATCCTCGAGGTCATCGACCACGAGTCGGGGACGGAGTTCGTCGTCCGTTGGGACGACGGTCACCAGAGCGCGATCCGGCCGCACGGCGGCAACGCCCGCATCGTCGAGCGGCCGAAGGCCCGCGCCCGCCGCTAGCACCTGCAACGAGGCGTCGGCCCCGCGGGTTCTACGCGTCGTGACATCGGAAGCGCGCACGCCCCTGACCCGCGAGTCGCTTGCCGCGGCCGTCCGCGAGTTGACCGAGCGCGATGCCGTCCTCGCGAGCATCGTGGAGCGCTTTGGCGGGCCACCGCTGTGGGATCGCCCCGCCGGCTTCGCAACGCTGGTCCACATCATCCTCGAGCAACAGGTCTCGCTCGCGTCGGCCGGAGCCGCGTACGGGCGCCTGCGCGAGCGCGTCGATCCGCTGACGCCGGCCGCGTTCCTGTCGCTCACGGATGCTGAGCTGCTTGCGATCGGCTTCAGCCGACAGAAGGCCCGCTACGCACGGGCGCTCGCGGCGGCCGTCATGAACGGGACGCTCGACATCGACGGGCTCGACCAGCTCGACGACGAGGCCGTCGAGCAGGCGTTGACGACCGTTTCGGGCCTCGGACCCTGGACGGTGACGATCTACCGGCTCATGGCCCTCCGGCGGCCCGATGCGTGGCCGGCATCGGACATCGCGCTGGCCCAGTCCCTCGCCGAGGTGCAGGGGCTGCCGGAACGGCCGTCCCCCGGGGAGATGCTGGCGATCGCCGAGACGTGGCGTCCGTGGCGGGCGGTCGCGGCGCGGATCCTGTGGCACGGCTACCTGGAGCGGCGCTCGGAACGCCGCCGCAACGGCAACGGCGAAGACAGCCGTAAGCGGAGCGCCAGGGTAGCCGCCAGAACCTCGCCCCGGTGAATGGTTGGCGGACGATGGGGCTGAGGTTTCGGCCGAAACCGGGTCCCGATGAATGGATGGCCACGGGCAAAGGCGAGGTGCCGGCCAGAACCGAGTGCCCGTGAATGGATGGCCCGACGTCCGGGTCAGCGGTTCTGCCGTTCATTCACCGCTGATGGGGTTTGGCCACCGACTCTCCAGCGGCCCGCCCGAGCGCTAATTCCGGCGGCGGCCCCGGCTGCGGTCCTTGAGGATCTGCCCGGCTGCCAGCTTGCCCGGGGCACCCATCACGCAGCCGCCCGGGTGCGTCCCGGATCCGCATTGGTAGTAGCCGTCGATCGGGGTGCGGTACTGCGACCAGCCCGGCGCCGGCCGGAAAAAGAACATCTGGGGCGCCAGGAACTCGCCGGCGAAGATGTTCCCCTCGGACAGGCCGACCGTCCGTTCGATATCGAGCGGCGTGCGCACCTCGCGCTGGAGGACCAGGTCGCCGAATCCAGGGAAGAACGACTCGATCGTGGCCTGGACCGTGTCGCCGAGCCGTTCCTTCTCGGTGTCCCAGTCGCTCTCGCGCAGGTGGTACGGGGCGTACTGCACGAACGAGCTCCAGACCGCCTTGCCGGCCGGGGCCATGTCCGGGTCGACCTCGGATTGCAGCGCGCAGTCGAGGTACGGCCGCTTCGAATACCAGCCGTACTTCGCGTCGTCAAAGGCCCGCTCGAGGTACTCCATCGACGGCCCGATGTTGGTGAAGCCGCGGTACTGGTCGGTCCGGTCCTTGAGCGCCGGGTACCTCGGCAGGCCGTCGAGCGCGAAGTTGACCTTGGCCGACGTGCCCTGGAAGCGGAAGCGCTGGATCGCCTCGACGAGATCGGTCGGCAGCTCGCGCGGCTCGACCAGCTCGAGGAACGTGCGGCGCGGGTCGAGCGCCGAGACGACGACCGGGGCGAAGAACTCCGTCCCATCGGCGAGGGCGACGCCGGTCGCCCGGCCATGCTTCGTCACCACGTGATCGACCGGCGACTCCAGCTTGATCTCGACCCCGAACGACTGGGCCGCCCGGGCGAGCACCTTGGTGAACCCGCCGTTCCCCTGCTTGTGGAACGCCCACGCCCCGAACTCGCCGTCGTGCTCGCCGAGGATGTGGTAGAGGAGCACGAGCCCGGAGCCCTGCGAGTACGGCCCGACCTTCGTTCCGATGATCGCCGACGACGCGATGTAACCCTTGAGGATGTCGGACTCGAAATAGTCGTCGAGGAAGTCGGCGGCGGAGCCCGTCAGGAGCCGGACCGCGTCGTGGAGGACCTTCTTCTCCAGGCCCTTGAAGTGGGCGCCCAGCGCGGCCAGTGCGATCAGCTCCTCGGGGTCGTCGCTGAAGATGTCCGGCGGGACCATGTCGAGCAGCGGTTTGATCGCCTGGCA
>DASTYU010000071.1:0-59529 GCA_035764655.1 Candidatus Limnocylindrales bacterium | reverse complement strand
GCGCTCGCGCGACAGGGCGTCGAAGTAGCGGCGTGCCTTGCCGATCGAACGCTCCGAATACTCGAAGAAGGGAACCTCGGCCTCGTCCCAGCCCCACGCCGAGGACGGCGTGACCGCCAGCCGATCGCCCTCGGCCGGCTGTGCATGACCCCACACGGTCACGTGGCGCCGCTCGTCGTAACCGTAGCCGGGCTGCGGGCGAATGTGCGAACCGGTCAGCGAGATCTCGCGATCCAAGGGGACGGCGAGTCCGGCCGGTCGCTCGAAGCGGACGGTGCCGGTGGCCGCGTCGAACTCGACGTCGACCGCGACGCTGACGGGGTAGCCGGTCGGCTCGACCCACGTCAACACCGAGTAGGGATAGGTGGCGAGCTTCGCAAGCCCGTCGCCGGGACTGAGTGCCGGTGTCGGACGCATCAGGCGGCCTCCTCCCGGACGACACTCACCCGCGGAACGGTCCCGGCGTTGCCGTCCGGCCAGTAGAGGACCCGGCGCGGCGTGATCTCGATCAGGGCTCGCTCGAAGAAGAGCGGAAGGGCGACCCGTTCCTTGAGGAACGCCACGATGGCCGGCTCCTTCGCCTCCCAGATGGGCAGCAACCGCTCCCAGCCTCCGTGGGGGTCGTCCTCGATGACGCGAGCATCGCCCTGGATCGTTGCGCGGTCCGCGGCGCCGCCGACGGCAACCGGGTCGGTGATCGACAGCGACACCTTCGCATTGGCTCGAATGTGCTCGAGCTTTCGGCTGAAGAGCGCCGACGACGTCAGGTAGATCCGTTCCCCGTCGTAGAGGGGAATCAGGGGGTACGTGACCGGCCGGCCGTGTCCGTCGACGACGGTCAGCTCGCCGACGAGCGCCGCCTCGAGCAGTCGCTCGACGGGTTCGGGAATGGGTGGCATGTCCGTTTCGGCTCCTGCGCGTTCAAGTGCATCCGTGCTACCGCAGTGTAGCACGTTTCGCAAGCGGCGGCGAGGACGATCCTGACGGCTTCTGGCACGGCGTGGGAGTACCATGCGGCTCCATGCCCGAACCCCTGGAGTCGCAGGACTCCGCGCTGATCCATGCCCGCGCGCTGACGAAGCGATACGCCGGCTTCACCGCGGTCGACCACATCGATTTCGACGTCGCCCAGGGTGAGTCCTTCGGATTCCTCGGCCCCAACGGCGCCGGCAAGACGACGACGATGCGGATGATCGCGTGCGTCTCGCCGGTGACGGACGGGACGCTCAGGGTCCTTGGCCTGGACCCGGCCCGCGACGGTTCGCGGATCCGTGCCCAGCTCGGGGTCGTGCCCCAGCGCGACACGCTGGACGAGGAGCTGACAACCCGCGAGAACCTCATCATCTACGGTCGCTACTTCGGATTGGCGCGCTCGGAGGCCGCGCGACGCGCGGACGAGCTGCTCGATTTCGCCCAGCTCAGCGAGCGTGGCAACGACCAGGTCGAGCCGCTGTCCGGCGGCATGAAGCGGCGCCTGACGATCGCCCGCTCGTTGATCAACGACCCGCGGCTGCTGCTCCTCGACGAGCCGACCACCGGTCTCGACCCGCAGGCCCGCCACCTGGTCTGGGACCGCCTGTACCGCCTCAAGCAGCGTGGCGTGACGCTGGTCCTCACGACCCACTACATGGACGAAGCCGAGCAGCTGTGCGACCGCCTCGTCGTGATGGACAAGGCAAAGATCGTGGCCGAGGGATCGCCGCGCGACCTGATCGAGCGCTACTCGACGCGCGAGGTCACCGAACTGCGCTTCCCGGAGGGCGTCCAGGAGACGCTCGACGGCCAGCTGGACGGGATCGGTGAGCGGATCGAACGGCTGCCCGACCGGATCCTCGTCTACGCCGAGGACGGCGATGCGGCGGCGGCCGCCATCCACGCGCGCGGCCTGCAGCCGGAGACCGTGCTCGTCCGGCGGTCATCGCTCGAGGACGTCTTCCTGCGCCTGACCGGCCGGTCGCTCATCGAATGACCGCCATCAGCCAGCCCGCGGGGAGCGCCCCGGCGGGTCCCGCGCCGGCAGCCATCGCCTGGTCATCGGGGATCGCCCGCGTCTTCGAATACCGCCTGCTGTCGTACCGGCGCACGTTCCGCTCGTCGATCTTCAACTCGTTCGTCGGGCCGGCGCTGTTCCTCGCCGCGATGGGCGTCGGCCTCGGCACGTACGTCGACCAGAGTGCAACCGCGGAGTTGGGCGGCGTGAGCTACCTGGCCTTCCTGGCGCCTGGACTGCTGGCGGCCACCGCCATGCAGACAGCGTCGTTCGAGGCGACGTTCCCGATTATGGGCGGCCTCGTCTGGAACCGGGTGTACCACGCGATGTACGCGACGCCGCTTCGACCGCGCGACATCGCGCTCGGCAACCTCGCGTGGATCGGCTTCCGCGTGCTCCTCGTGTCGTCCGTGTTCGTGCTGGTCACGGCGCTGTTCGGGGCAGCGGCGTCGCCCCTGATCGTGCTGGCGATCCCGGTCGGGCTGCTCACCGGGTTGGCGTTCGCCGGCCCTATCGCGGCCTTCTCGGCCACCCAGCGGACCGTGGAAAAGTTCAACGCGGTGTTCCGCTTCGGCATCACCCCGCTGTTCCTCTTCTCCGGCACGTTCTTCCCGATCGAATCACTGCCCGCCTTCCTGCAGCCGATCGCGTGGCTGACGCCGCTGTACCACGGCGTCGCGTTGAGTCGCGGGCTGTCGCTCGGCACCGCGGCCGAGGAGCCGCTGCTGATGCTGGCCCACGCGGCGATCCTCGTCGCGTTTGCGGCCGCCGGTGCCGCCGCCGCGGTGCGCACTATCAGCGCCAGGCTGGTCCGCGGATGACTGCCCTCCGACTCACTCCGCCACTGCTCCTCGGTGGGCGGCGGGCCGGCCTGATGATCGAGCGCAACCTGTACGTCTACCGGCGGACATGGATCGTCATCTTCTCGGGCTTCTTCGAGCCGCTGTTCTACCTGCTCGGGATCGGCTTCGGGCTCGGCGCGCTGATCGGCACGGTGACCGGGCCCGGCGGCCAGGAGATCAGCTACCAGCTGTTCGTGGCGCCGGCGCTGCTCGCCAGTGCATCGATGAACGGCGCGATCATGGAGAGCACGTTCAACGTCTTCTTCAAGCTCAACTACCAGAAGACGTACGACGCGATCCTGTCCACCCCGATGAGCGTCGGCGACGTGGCTCTCGGCGAGATCGGCTGGGCGCTGATCCGTGGCGGCCTGTACGCCGTCGGGTTCCTGGTCGTCATGGCGCTGCTGGGGTTGTGGGTGTCGCCGTGGCTGATCCTTGCCTTCCCGGCAGCGCTGCTGGTTGGATTCGCGTTCGCGGCGGTCGGGATGGCGGCGACCTCGTTCATGCGGACATGGCAGGACTTCGACCTCATCCAGCTCGTGATCCTGCCGCTGTTCCTGTTCTCGGCCACGTTCTATCCGCTCGAGACGTATCCCGAGGCGCTCCAGTGGGTCGTCCGAGTGACGCCGCTGTACCAGGGCGTCGACCTCATCCGGTCGTTGGCCGTCGGCCATATCACGCCGGTCCTGCTCGTCCACGTGGTGTACCTGGCCGCGATGGGCCTGATCGGGTTGGCGATCACGAACCGGCGGCTCGGCAAGCTGCTGCTGAAGTAGCGGTGACCGGCACCGATCGGGCGGCCCTCGCGGCGCTCACCGCCGAGGTCGTCGAGTGCCGCCGTTGCCCGCGCCTCGTGGAATGGCGGGAGCACGTGGCGCGAGTCAGGGTGGCCCGGTTCCGCGACGAGACCTACTGGGCGCGGCCGGTTCCGGGTTTCGGCGACCCGGACGCGCGGATCCTGCTGCTCGGCCTGGCGCCGGCAGCCCACGGCGGCAACCGAACCGGCCGCGTCTTCACGGGCGACGCGTCTGGCGATTTCCTGTTTGCCGCCCTCCACGCGGTCGGGCTGGCCGACCGGCCGTCGAGCCGGCGTGCCGACGACGGGCTGACCCTCTTCGACACCTACATCACCGCGTCGGTGCGCTGCGCGCCGCCCGCCAACAAGCCGACGATCGAGGAGCGCGACACGTGCGCGCCATGGCTGGCGCTCGAGCTCGGGCTGCTGGCGCGCGTCCGCGTGATCGTGGCGCTCGGTGCGTTCGGCTGGGACGCCGGGCTGCGCGTCCTCGCGGAACAGGGCTACGCCGTGCGGCCCAAGCCGCGGTTCGGGCACGGCGCGGAGGTCGCGATCGGGCCGTACGAGCTATTGGGCACCTACCACCCGAGCCAGCAGAACACGTTCACCGGCAAGCTCACCCCGACCATGCTGGAGGCCGTATTGAGGCGAGCAAAGGAGGTCGCCGGACCGACGATGCCCTGACAGCCCAATTGGTCAGGCGGGCCTTTCGCCACGGGCTATCCTCGGTTCATGGCCTCCGCTGAAGAAGAGGCGTCCACCCCGTCGTTGTCGACTGAGGTTGCACAAACCGGGCCGGTGGCGAGCGACCGCAGCAAGTTCTATGAGCTCGCATACCAGGAGTCGGTCCGCGGTCTCACTCAGCAGGCCGGCGTGCTCGAAAGCGCCCGCACCCGATCCGGACTGCTGATCACAGCCGCAAACGTAGTGACGGCGCTGCTTGCAACCCCCGCCATCAGGGACCGGCCAGGCCTCGGCATTGGAGGCTGGGCCGCGGTGGTCGCATTCGGGGTGACGATGGTGGCGTCCCTCTACATCCTCTGGCCGCGTGGCAGATGGAGCTTCGCATTCGACGCAAAGAAGCTCATCGAGATGATCGAAGGGCCGAAGTATGACGAACTCTGGAGACTCCACAAGAGACTCGCAGACCTGAACCAAGACTCGATCACGGCCCACCGCAAACGACTCGGTCGGATGTTCGTCGCGTTCCAGATCGGAGCGATTTCGCTTGGGGTCGAAGTCATCCTCTGGGTATTGGTGCTGGCCAAGGTCACAGTGAACGGGGAGGTCTTGTGAGCGACGAGGAACATGCGCGTCGAGAAGCTGAGCAGCAAGCAAGGGAAGCAGCGGCGGAGGCTGAGCGCGCGGCTGAGGCAGCTCGTGACGCGGCTGAGCAAGCACGGCGCGAAGCGGAGAACGCTCAGAAGGCAGCGGAGCGTGCCGAAGCGTCCGAGGATGACGATGACCCGCGAGGCTGGGAGACGAGATCGCGATAGCGGATGGGCTTGAGCCACCTTGGCGGTTCGAGTCCGCTACGTCGTCGAGGACGCCTCGAAATGCCGGAACAAGCGATTACAGCCTCACCGGACGCGCCCCTCCCGGAGCTCCAACTCTCGGTCGTCGATGCATCCGGCCCATCAGGACCTCAGTGAGTGCCCGGCTGGAGAACGGACGCCCCATCGCCCGGCGCGTAATTCATTGCCCGCGAACCACATCGCCCTAGTGCCATGATTGCGTCGCAGGGCTACCCGGGTCTGCCAGGGTACGCCGGGACCTGACCGCCGCGCTCGAGCCCACCCTCTCGTATCCTGAACGACCGATGACAACCGAGCTGGATTACTACACCGTCCTGGGCGTCGAGCGGGGCGCCACGGACGCCGAGATCAAGCGTGCCTTCCGCAAGCTCGCGCAGCAGTGGCATCCCGACGTCAACGGCGATCCGGCCGCGCAGGAGCGCTTCAAGGAGATCAACGAGGCCTACCAGGTGCTGTCCGACCCGGACCGACGCCAGCGCTACGACATGTTCGGGCGCGCCGGCGTGGGCGGTGCTGGCGCAGAGGGCGACTTCGGGTTCGCTGGCGGGTTTGGCGGCTTCAGCGACATCTTCGATGCCTTCTTCGGCGGTGCCACGGCGACGTCCGCCCGGCGCGGCCGGCCGCCGACCGGTTCGGACCTGCGCTACGACCTCCGCATCAGCTTCGAGGAAGCCGTCACCGGTACGGACAAGGAGATCGAGTTCCGCGTCCTGAGCACGTGCGAGACGTGCTCGGGCAGCGGCGCCCGGCCGGGCACCAGCCCGATCACCTGCCCGCAATGCAATGGCCGCGGCGAGGTCCGCTCGGTCCGCCAGACGATGCTCGGGCAGATGGTGAACGTGTCGGCCTGCCCGCGCTGCCGCGGCGAAGGGCGGATCATCGAAGGCCGCTGTGACACGTGCCAGGGCGAGGGCCGGATCGAGCGGAAGAAGAGCCTGCGGGTCACGATCCCGGCCGGCATCGACGAGGGCCACCAGATCCGGCTGTCGGGCGAGGGCGAGGTCGGGCCACGCGGCGGTCCGCCGGGCAGCCTGTACGTCGCCGTCCACGTCAGTCCTCACCCGATGCTCAAGCGTGACGGCACGGAGCTGTACTACGACGCCTCGGTGTCCATCGCCCAGGCCGCGCTCGGGACAATGCTCATCGTGCCGACCGTCGAGGGAGAGGAGGAGGTCGAGGTCAAGGCCGGCACCCAGCCCGGCACCGAGATTCGGCTGCGCGGCCGCGGCGTGCCGCACCTGCGACGGAGCGGCGTCCGTGGCGATCTTCATGTGCTCGTGGACGTCGCGGTCCCCACTCGCCTGTCGAAGCGGGAGCGCGAGCTGCTGGAGGCCTACGCCGACGAGGCCGGCGAGGCCGTCAGCGGCACCGGAGGCCTGATCGACAAGGTGCTCGGCAAGAAGCCGAAGAGCGCGAAGCGTCCGGCCAAGCAATCGAAGGCGTCGTGACCGCCTTCTGGGTCGAGATCTCGGTCGAAGCCGACCACGAGGCGGTCGAGGCGGTCAGCGAGATCCTCGGGCGCGTGGCGCCCACGGGCACGAGCGTGGAGCCCGGCTTCGAGCTCGTCGACGAGGGGCTCGGGGCGCGCGTGGACACGGGACGGCCCGCGGTCGTTCGCGCCTACGTCGAGGCGACGGACCCCGAGGTGGTGGAGCGCACCGTCGAGGAGGTGACGCAGGCCCTGGGCCATCTCCAGGCGTTCGACCTTCGCCCGATCGGCGAGGTGACCACGCGCCTCGTTGACGAGGCCGATTGGGCGGAGGAGTGGAAACGCCACTTCCCGGTGCTCCGCGTCGGACGCCGGCTGGTCGTTCGGCCGACGTGGCGGGAACACAAGGCAGCCAACGACGAGATCGTGCTCGCGCTCGATCCGGGGATGGCCTTCGGGACCGGCCTCCACCCGACGACGCGGCTGTGCCTCGCAGCGCTCGAAGGGCTCGCCGACCGCGGTGCGCTCGAGGGCCGCAGGCTGCTCGACGTGGGTTGCGGATCCGGGATCCTGGCGATCGCCGGCGTGCGGCTCGGCGCGGCATCGGCGCTCGGCGTGGACACCGATCCGATTGCGGTCGAGGCCATGACGGCGAACGCCCGCCGCAACCGGATCGGCCGGCGCGTCCGCGCGCGCGAAGGAAGCTTGCCGACGGGCGAGGGTCCGTTCGAGGTGGTGGTGGCGAACCTGATCGCGGCCCTGCTCGTCCGCCTGGCGGACGACCTCCGGGCCGAGCTGACGCCCGGAGGGACGCTGCTGGCATCGGGCATCTTCGTGGACCGCGAGACGGAGGTGCGTGGCGCGTTCGAGGCGGCCGGGATGCGCGTGGCCGGCCGTCTCGCCGAGGGAGACTGGGTGGCATTCGAAGCCGCTCCGGTGGGGTGAACGCCGACCCGACCTACAATCGCAGCCCGATGCCCACGACGCTGTTCCCGTACCTGCTCGCCATCCACGTGACGCTCGCGATCTCGCTGTTCGTCCCGTCGATCGTGCTGCCGTTCACGCTGCGGACGCGGAAGGCAGCGGCGGGTTCGCCGGGCCGGGTGATGCGCGCGCTGCTGTGGTTGCAGAGCCACGGCACCGTCGTGATCGGGCTGGGCCTGGCGCTGACCGGCCTGGCGATGGTTGCCGTCCTCGGCCCGACGCTGCTCGCGCAACCCTGGCTGCTGATCGCGCTGACGATCTACTTCGTGAACCTCGGGATCGCGTTCTTCATCCAGCGCCCGAACCTGCGCCGGCTCGTCGGCATCTCCGCGGCCAGGGACGACACCGTCTGGAAGGAGCGCGCGAAGCGCCAGCGCTACGTGTCGTACCTGATGGCGGGCCTTGTCGGCACGATCGGCTTCCTGATGAGCGCCAAGCCGGATTTCTGGTGAGCACGACGTCGTGGACGCGATGACCGGCAGCGCTCCGCGGACCGCGGCGATCGTCAACCTCGGCTGCAAGGTCAACCAGGCCGAGGTGGACGCGGCCGCCCGTCTGCTGCGGTCGCGCGGTGTGGACGTGGTCGGGTCGCACGACCCTGCCCAGCTCGTGCTCGTCAACACCTGCACCGTCACCGCGGAGGCGGACGCGAAGTCGCGGGCTGCGGTTCGCCGGGCTCGACGGGAGAATCCCGACGCGGCGGTGATCGTGACCGGCTGCTCCGTGCAGACCGCGCCCGAAGCGTTCCGCGCGGCCGACCCCGACGCCCGGCTCATCGACAACCATTCGAAGGACCAGTTGTTGACAGAGCTCGAAGCGCTCGTCGGGCTCCCTCAGGGCCCGGCCGGCCAGCTCGAGGCGCCGCTGCCGACGCTGTCCGGGGTCGAGCTGGCGACGGCCGGAGACGACCGTCACGTCGTCGAGCGGACCCGCGCGTTCGTCAAGGTCCAGGACGGCTGCTCGTTCTTCTGCACCTACTGCATCATCCCGAGCGCCCGCGGTCCCGAGCGGTCGCTCACCCCCGAGGCGGTCCTCGCCGACGCGCGCCGCGCGCTGGCCGCCGGCCACCGCGAGCTCGTCCTGACCGGGATCAACGTCGGGACGTACGACGGCGGCTGGTCGGAGCGGGGCCCGCGCGGTTCGCATCGCGCCTCGGCGCTGACGCTTGCCGGCCTCGTCCGGCGCCTGCTCGAAGAGACCGACGTCGAGCGGATCCGGCTGAGCTCCATCGAACCGCAGCACGTGGACGACGACCTGCTGGACGTCTGGCGTGGCTCGGAAGGAAGGTGCCTGCCCCACTTCCACCTGCCGCTGCAGTCGGGCGACGACGGTGTCCTCCGCCGGATGGGCCGCCGCTATGACTCGGCCGCCTACGCCGCGGTCGTGGCGCGGGTCCGCGAATCGATCCCCGGCGTGGCGATCCACGGCGACGTGATCGTCGGCTTCCCGACCGAAGACGACGCGGCCTGGGAGCGGTCGCTGTCGTTCATCGGCGCGATCGGGTTCGCGGGTGTCCACGTGTTCCGCTACTCGGCGCGGCCCGGAACGGCGGCGGCGCGCATGACCGGGGCGGTCGACGAGCGGACAAGGAAGCGGCGCGCGACCGAGCTCCTGACCGTGGCGGCCGCGGGGCGGGCGGCGTTCGCCGCAGCGCACGTTGGGCGCCTGGCAGCCGTGCTCTTCGAACGGCGCCTGCCGGACGGCCGCTGGGTCGGCCATGCGGAGGACCATGTCCTGGTCGCGGCCGACGGCGACGAGCTCGAGAACGCGATCGGGCGGGTGATGATCGAGGGGATCGACGGCGAGGTCGCCGACCGGGCCGTCGGCTCGATCGTCGCGCTGGACCGGCCGCGCCAGCGGATCCGTCGCGACCTGCCGGTCGTACCCGCGCATCAGGGAGGCGTCCATGCCGTCTGACTGCATCTTCTGCGCCATCGCCGAGGGCGACATCCCCGCGGACATCGTCCACAACGACGACCTGGTCGTGGCCTTCCGCGACATCGACCCGAAGGCGCCGAGCCACATCCTGCTGATCTCGCGGGAGCACGTGGTGTCGGCCGCGGAGCTCACCGAGGACCACGCCGCGTTGCTCGCGCGGCTGTTCGTCGTGGCCGGCAGCCTTGCGCGGTCCGAGGGCATCGCCGAGTCGGGCTACCGGCTGGTCACCAACGTCGGGGGCGACGCGGGGCAGTCGGTTCACCACCTCCATCTGCACCTGCTCGGGGGCCGGTCGATGTCGTGGCCGCCCGGCTGATCCTCGCAGCGTCGCTGTTGGTGGTTGTCACCGCCTGCGCCGACCTCGATGCAACGCCGATCGCCGGGCAGCCGGCCGCACCGATCGGCTCGCCGGCAGCGGGGCCGGCGGCCACGGCCGCGCGCGCAGCCGTGTTCGAGGCGCTGGGTCGGGCCAATCTGATCGTGGCCGACACGGTGACGCCGTTCCGTCCGCCTGAGGCCGGGCCGCTTGCAGCCGCCCCACGGAACGTCTATCAGGTCACGCTCCCCCGCGATCCGGGCGAAGGGTTCATCGTCGTCTATGAGCTGCCATCCGAAGGCGACGCCCGGGCGGCGGCCGAGGCGCAGCGCGAGTACCTCGCCAGCGGCCCGGGACGGGTCCAATCGCCGCCCGGCACGGATCACGTCATCCAGCAGCTTGGTTCGGCGCTGATCGTGTACGACTGGCTGCCGGCCGACGCCCAGGACCCCAACGCGCCGCGGGTCGCCGAGGCGTTGCGTACGATCGGCACGCCGTTCGCCGTCGCACCGTAGCGCCGCCCCGGCCGGGAATCGCGAAGCCGGTCGGCGTTGCCGACCGGCTTCGATGCTGTCAGGGACGGTCCCGTGTCAGGGTTTCTTGCCCTTGCCGGTGCCACCCTGGACGACGTTGTTGACGGTGTCGCTGTTGTTGCCGGCCACCGGATCGGCGGTCGAGCTCGACACCGTCGCCGTGTTCGTCACGGTTCCGTTCGAGCCCTGGATCTGGACCTGGAACTCGAACACGACCGAGGTCCCGAAGGGAACCGTCGGTGTGCTGCAGGTCACCGTGTGGCTACCGAGTGAGTAGCTGCAACCCGGTGACAGGAACTGCACCTTGAGCTTCTTGTTGGTCAGTGGGAGCGGGTCGGTGACGACGACGTCCTGCGCGTCGGACGGGCCGCCCGCGCCGGATGTCGGCGTGTCGTCGGGCGCCGATCCCGGATGGTTGTGGACGGTGAGCGTGTAGATCAACGCACCGGACGGGTTGCCTGCCGGGGCCGTGCCCGTCTTCTCCATCCACAGGTCGGCCTTGGTCACCACCGTCGTGTCCTCGGACGCCTGAGCGCCGTCGGGATCGGTCGGGGACGTGGCTTCGGCCTCGTTGGTGATCGTCCCGTCGGGCGTGTCGGCCGCGACGTGGACGGTGATGAAGATGGTTTCCGACTCGCCCGGGTCGAGGTCGCCGACCTCGCACGAGACGACCCCGATCTGCACCTGGGCGCACGCGGTCGTGCCCGTGCCGCCGACGGCGCTCACGAACGTGGTCTCTGCCGGAATCGTGTCGGTCACCACGACGTCCTGTGCGGTCGAGGGCCCGGCGTTGCCGACCGTCAGCGTGTACGTCAGGTCGGAACCGGCCGTGACCGGGTCGGGACTGTCGTCCTTGGTGAGGGTGAGGTTTGCCTCGGCGTCGAGGTTGACCGTCCACGTGGCGCGGTTGTTGTTCGTGTCGGGATCCGAGGTGGTGCTCGTGACCGCCGCATTGTTGATGAGCGGGTCGACCGCGTCGGGGTGGACGAGCACCGTGATCGTGAGCGTCCGCGGCGGGTCGGCCACGGCGACATTGCCGAGGTTCCACGTGATCGTCCCGTCGACCGCCGTGAACGTACCGACGCTGGCCACCGCCGACACGAAGTCGACATCGTCGGGCAGCTCGTCGGTGACCACGACGTTCTCGGCCGTGGATGGGCCGTTGTTGTCGACGGTCAGCGTGTAGTCGAACTGCTCGCCGGCCGTCGCCGTGGTCGGTCCGCTCTTGGTGATGACGAGGTCCGCCGCCGCGTCGAACGAGAGACCTGAGGTCGCCTCGTTGTTTCCCGGGGCGGGATCCGGCGTCGCCGAGGTCGCCTTGGCGACGTCGTTGACGTCGACGTCGGCATCGCTCGACACCGTGACGTCCACCTGGACGGTCGCCTCCGGCTGGATCGTGCCCAGATTGCAGGTCACGACCGTGGCACCGGCCACGCAGCCGGCGCTCGAGGTGGCCAGCGTGAATGCGCCGTCACTGACGTGGGTGTCGGTGAGGGTCACCGCCCGCGCCGCCGACGGACCATCGTTGGACACGAAGATCGAGCAGATTCCGTTGGTGCCGGCGGGAGCCGGCTCGCTGTCGGGCTTGCACAGCTTGGTGACACGGACGTCGGCGAGCTCGTTCACCAGGTGGGTGAGCGAGATCGTGTTGTCCGCGGGATCCGATTCGTTGGCGTCGGACGTCACCGTCGCGGTGTTCGTGATACTGCTGGCGCCACCGAGATCGGGGTCGATCGAGACCTTGATCTCGAAGCTCTTCGAGGCGCCCGCCTCGATCGTGCCGAGGTCGCAGGTGAGGGTGCCGCTGGCGCCAACACCCACGCCGGTGCACGTGTCCGTGTCGGCCAGGTAGTTCACGGCGCCCGGCAGGACGTCCTCGACCGTGACGTTCTGCGCTGCGATCGGGCCGTTGTTCGTGACCGTGATCGTGTACACGATCTCCTGGCCCGCCACCGGGTGCGCCGGGCTGACGGTCTTGCTGATCTCCAGGTCGGTCGCGCAGTCCGCGAACCGGAAGCTGGCGATCCGGCTCTGGCGCACGCCTGCGGCGGTCGCGAAGTCGCCGGTGTACCAGAACGTGCAGTCGTCGACCGGGTCGACGGTCATGGAGTAGTAATCACCCCAGCGGTTGCCACCGATCGTGCCGGCTCCCGGCTGTATGGTGATCTCCGGTTGCGGAAGCAGCCCGAGCGGGTCGTCGGCGAGACGCCCGGTGTACATCGCCGACGGGTTGCCGGTGACGGTGGGGCTGATGTTCTGGCCGCTCGAACGGGTGAAGCCGAGGGCGAGGTTCTCGAAGCGGTCCATGGCGAGGCTGCCCATCCAGCGATGGACGAATGCCGGAGCCCCCGTTGGCTGGGGGGCATAGGTGCCCTCGTTCGCAACCGCCCAGGCACCGCCGCCGGTGCGTTCGAGGATGAACCAGCGGATGCCGACGCCGTCGGCGCCATTGGCATCGACCGTGAAGTTGCCGGCCATCACCTCGTGATCGCCGAAGTTGCGATACGGGAAGCGATGCATGCCCCAGTACGGGATCGAGTCGAGCAACTGCGCGGTGCCCGGCTGCGGGATGCACAGCGGCGGGAACACGAATCCGCAGGTCGTCGAGTCGAACGGGGCGGTGGCAACGTTCTGGGCGAGGAAGAACGTCGAGCTGGCCGGCGTGATCCAGTTCGCGTGGAACTCCCAGATCTCGAGCCGATCCGTGCCACCCAGGATGTCGCCGTCGACCTGGCGGTACATGAAGTTGGGGGTCCCGGGCGGCGGATTGGTCTTGCCGTCGACATCGCTCGGAAGGAGCACGTCGAGGTTGCCGGTGACGCTTGGCGCGGCGAACTCGACCGAACCGGCCGGGTTGCCGTTGAGCATGTTGGCGCGATCGAGGACGAGCGCCATTGCCTGGTTTGGGCCGTTGTAGTTGGCACTGACGTAATAGCCGTCCGGCCACGCCCCGACCTTGAAGTAGTCCGGGAAGCGGTTGACGGTGAAGACGTACTGGTGGTACGTGCCGGTGGGATCGGCGGTCTGCGAGATCGCGATGCACAAGAACTGGGTCTGGGCGAACTGGGCCACCAGCCAGCGATCCGCGAGGTTGTCGTACAGCACCTGCGGGTCGCCGGCGTTGCCCTCGCACGGATCGACGACGCCGTCGTTGTTCTGCCAGAACGTGCCGAGGTTGAACGGGCCGCCGCCCGGGGCCAGCACGCCCTGCTTGTCCGTGATCCGGACCTGCGAGTTGATGGCCTGGACGTAGTGGTTGGGGCCGACGTCGCCGGTCGTGTCGTTGGGATTGGCGCCGCCCAGACCGTTGACGTTGACGATCGGATTGCCGAGCTCGGTGAGCGCGAACCCGTCGCTCGAGAACTGGCCGACAGGGTCCGCGACGTTCGTGTTCGGGACGTCGAGGCCGGCCGAGGTGCTCTGCAGGTCCCGGGCGGCGTTCCCGGGGTTCGTCGTTGCCTTCTTCAGGTCGCGGACTGGCTTGGAGTCGCGTGGCTTCACTTTCGGCCCGACGGTCGGGCTGAGCGAGTCTGCGGAGGTGGAGCCGGCCCGGTCGGGCTCGGCGGCGGTCACCGACGGGGCGAGTGACCCTAAGAGCAGGCTGACCAGGGCAGCACTAACCAGGGACCGTGTGAATCCGGAAGGCATGTCCCCCTCCCCCGATAGGCGGTGACGGTCGCACATCCCCCGTGCGACGATGCCGCCTGCCGGGGAGGCTGCGCCCGCCGTCCGCGGGTGTCAACGCAGTTATCCACAGTTTCCTGTCACTTTTCGGACAGGCGCCCTCGGGGGCTACGGCGTCGGGCAGACCATGAACGGGTTGCTGAGGACGAGGTCGATGGCGCTGCCCGGCGCGCGCGGCTCGCCGGACGCCGGCGTCTGGTCACTGACCAACCAGTCGTCGGTGACCGGGCCGCCTTCGAGCGTGTAGGCGACGCTCCCGACCTCGAATCCGTCGCCCTCCACGGCTGCGGTCGCCTCAGCCAGCGTCAGGCAGCCGTAGTCGCCGACCGCGCCCTCGCCGCCCGGCCGAGGGCTGGCCGACGCCGAGTCGGACGCGCTCGCGGACGGCGAGGCCGGGGGTGACGTCGTTTCAACCGTCGCGTGCGTCGGGGTCGGTGTGGGTTCGTCCGGCAGCGGCTCGGATGGTCGGGCGAGGAACGAGACGGCGAGCAGTGCGGCCAGGACGCCGATGGCCAGCAGCGCCAGCTGCTCTCGGCGCGCGTTGCGTCCGCGTCCCCTGTTCGGGTTGTCGGTCACGGCGTCCCCCGGTTCGCGACCAGCCTACTCCCGGCTCGTCAGGCGCCCTCGCTGACCGGCAGCGCCGCTTCGACCACGGCCCACTTGCGGACCTGGTCGCGCTTGACCTTGCGTGTGTGCGTCCGCGGGAAGTCCTCGCCGTGCCACACGCGCCAGGCTGCGACGCGCTGGTTCGGGCCGAGCCGGGCGTTTGCCGCCTTGACCGACGCGCCGATGCGCGTCTTGGCCGCGGCCGGCTCCTCCTTCGGGTCGGCCGGCAGGATGATCGCCTCGATCCGCCCGGGCGAGGTTTCCACGACGACAGACTCTCGGATGCCGGCGACGCGCAGCGCGTTCTCGATGTCCTCGGGGTACACGTTGAACCCGTTGGGCAGAACGATGATGTCCTTCTTGCGGCCGGACAGGACGAGCCGGCCGCCGTCGTCGAAATGGCCGATGTCCCCGGTCTTGTACCAGCCGTCCTCGGTGAACGACGCTGCGGTCAGCTCGGGCTCGTCCCAGTAGCCCTTGAACAGTGTCGGGCCACGGAACTGGACCTCGCCGTCATCCGCAAGTCGCATTGCGATCCCGCCCGTCGGCCTGCCGACCGTGCCGAGACCGTGATCCTTGAGCGTCGTCGCCGTTCCCGATAGCGTCTCGGTGGCGCCGTATCCCTGCATGACGATGACGCCGATGTCCTCCCATGCCTGCTGGACAGCCGGCGGGAGGAAGGCGCCCAGGCTGACGAACAGCCGGAAGTTTCCGCCGAGCTGGGTGTGGATACTCCGGAACAGGAAGCGCCGCATGGCCACCGGCAGCCGGCGCGCGGATTGCCGAAGGAGATTGAAGACGCGGAGGCGTCCGCGCCGCGCGACCTCGCGCTCGATCCCGCTCCAGAACAGGTCGAGGACCTGGGGCACGACGACCATTGAAGTGACGCGGTGCTCGCGGATCGCCTCGAACAGCACGCGGGGATTGAGGGTGCGCACGTACAGAACGTCGGCGCCGACCGAGAGCGCATAGAAGAGCCCAATGGCCTGCTCCAGCAGGTGCGATAAGGGCATCAGTGACACGATCCGGTGATGGAGCGGCGGGATGATGTCGTGGAATGTCGTGATGCCGGCCAACACGTTGTCGTGCGCCAGAATCACGCCCTTCGGGGTCCCCGTCGTTCCCGAGGTGAAGACCAGCTCCCAGACTTCGTCCGGTGTTGGGCGCTGCCACGTGTCGACCTGCGCCTCCCAGTCCGGAGGAAACGTGTCGTCCGGAGCGGCGCACAAGGCATCCACGGTCGAAGTCGGGAAGTGGTCCAGATCTGCGCTGCTGGGGTCGGGCGCGTCCCGGCCGGTACCGATCACGAGGTGCTTCGGCGCGGACTTGCGGACGATGCCCTCGATCGCGTCGCTCGACATGCGCAGGTCGAGCGGCACGAGGACGAGCCGCGCCCGCATCGCCCCGAAATACACGGCCGGCAACGCCGGCGTCGATGGCGACCAAGTCAGCAGCCGGTCGCCGGGTTCGAGGCCGAGCGCCCGAAGCCGCCACGCTGCAAGCCGGCTGCGCCGGTCGAGCTCGCGGAAGCTCCAGTGCCAGACCGAACCGTCGTCGGCGCGGAGCCCCATGGCATTCCGATCGCCGAAGCGGGTGACGGACGCTTCGAGGAGATCAAGGAGCGTGTCCACTGGAGAGAGCGTAGCGGTTCGGAGCTGCTCAGCGGGCGTTTGACCCGTTATCGGGCCTCGGCTACACTCCGCCGGCTGTCGAAGCCGGGTTGGCCGCGGTACGACGCACACGGCACCGCAGATCACGGCCTGAGGAGGTGAACCGGGATTGGCAGAAGTCCGAGTGGGCGAGAACGAGACGTTCGAGAGCGCATTGCGCCGCTTCAACAAGAAGATCCAGCAGAGCGGGATCCTCGCTGAGGCTCGCCGACGCGAGCACTACGAGAAGCCGAGCGTGAAGCGCAAGCGCAAGGAAGCCAAGCGCAAGAAGAACGCCCGAGCGCAGGCAGGCTGACCCTTCGGGGTCGGCCGATGCACGCGACCCCACGGGCGGCGTAACGCCCGAGGTGCCAGAACCGGTGTCCCTTCGAGAGCGGATCCAGGAAGACACGACCGCGGCCATGCGGTCGGGTGACACGCTGCGCCGCGACGTGCTGCGCATGGCCTCGAATGCGGCCTACAACCTGGAGAAGCAGCACCTCCGCGAGCTCACCGAGGATGAGCTGATCGGCGTGCTCACCCGCGAGGTGAAGCAGCGCCGCGAGTCGATCGACGCCTATCGTGCCGGCGGCCGCGACGATCTCGCGTCGCGCGAGGAGGCAGAGCTCGAGATCCTGACCGAGTACCTGCCCGAGCCACTGACCAGCGAGCAGATCGATCAGCTCGTGGCTGAGGGTATCGCCGCGACCGGTTCGGCCTCTCCCCGCGATCTCGGCAAGGTCATGGGTTGGCTCGCGTCGCGCACCCGCGGCCGCGCTGACGGCAAGGTCGTGTCACAGAAGGTCGCCGCCGCGCTCGCGGCGCCCGTTGAGCAGGGCGGCTGAACCCGATGCTGACCCGGCGAGCGGACACCCCGGGCGCCTTCACGCGTCGTGACGGCACGCGCCTCGGCGTCGCGGCCGCCATCCTCGCGCTCAGCCTGACCGCCATCCTCGGGATCGACGTTGCGCTGCCGACCGGACTTCACCTGACGGCCGGTGAGCCGGCCCCGCGTGACATCGTGGCTCCTGCGGACCGCGACTACGTCAGCCCGATCCGGACCGAGGAGGCGCGCCAGGCCGCCCGCGATGCCGTCCCGGACACCTACGACTACACGACCGGCAACGCGATCGCGATCGCGGCCGCACAGCAGCGCGCCTTCGACCAGCGGGTCGACGCGATCGACGCAGCGTTCAGCGCGGAGGTCAGCCGCGAGGATCGTGCGGCGCTGCTCGACGGGGCCATGGCCGAGCTCGGCCTCCCCGAAGCCGAAGCCGCCACCCTGCACGGGCTCCAACGCGGTCGCTGGGCAGCGATCCGGACGGAGGCCGCACGCGTCCTCGACATCACCCTTCGCTTCGAGCTCAAGGACAGCGAGGTCGAGTCAGCCAAACTCGCGCTCGCCGACCAGATGGCGGGCGATCTCGACGAGGACGAGCGGCTTCTCGCCGCCTCATTGATCCGCCCGCTCATCGTCGGCAACGCGTCGTACAGCGAGGAGCTCACCGAAGCTGCCCGGGAGAAGGCCGCCGCCGCCGTCCCGGATACCCGCGTCCGCGTCGCGCAGGGCCAGGTGATCCTGCGCCAGGGAGACCCGATCGACGAGGCGGACATCGAGATGCTCGAGGCGCTGGGCCTCAACGACGACCAGGCCGACCTGGCCACGTTTGCCGGCTGGGTCCTGTTCGCGGCGCTGGTCGTCGGCTTCCTGCTCGGCTGGATCTGGCGCTTCCGTCCGGGGCTGTGGCACCGCAACAGCGTCCTCGTGCTCATCGGCCTGCTGGTGGTCGGCGCAACCATCGCTCTCAAGTTGACCGCCGGCCGCTCGATCCTCACGTACTTCCTGCCGACCGCCGCCATCGGGATGCTCCTGACGATCCTTCTCGACGCGACGATCGCCACGTTCGTCATGGCCCTTATCGCGATCGTGGCGGGGGCCGTCAACGGGTCCTCCCTCGAGATCGCGGCGTACGTCTTCCTCGGCGGGATGGCCGGCATCGTGACCGTGCGACGCGGCGACAAGCTGCAGGTCTTCGTGCAAGCCGGCATTGCGGTCGCCGTCGTCAACGCGCTCGTGGTGTCGGTGTTCTCGCTCCTCGGCGAACGCGACATCCGCGGCGTGCTCGAGCTGTGGCTTGCATCGGCCGCCTCCGGCGCCGGGTCGGCCGTGGCGGCAGCCGGATCCTTTGCCGTCATCGGCTCGTTGTTCGGGATTCTCACGGTGTTCCAGCTGCTCGAGCTCGCCAACCCGTCGCAGCCGCTGCTGCGCCGCCTGCTCGTCGAGACGCCCGGGACGTACCACCACTCGCTGATGGTGGGCAACCTGGCAGAGCGTGCGGCGGAGGCGATCGGCGCCGATCCGTTGCTCACCCGTGTCGCCGCCTACTACCACGACATCGGCAAGCTCGCCAATCCGCTCGCGTTCATCGAGAACCAGGCCGGTGGCGACAACGTTCACGATCAGCTCGACCCGGAGACCAGCGCGCAGGTGCTCAAGCAGCACGTGGCCGACGGGATCGACATCGCCTACAAGGCGCGCCTGCCGAAGTCGCTGATCGCGTTCATCCCGCAGCACCACGGGACGGCGATCATGAGCTACTTCCATGCGCGCGCGAAGGACAGTGCGGCGGATCCGTACGGCGGCATCTCGACGGCCGAGGGCCAGAGGGCCGCGGCCGCCGTGGACGAGCGCAAATTCCGCCATGCGGGGCCCAAGCCGCAATCCCGCGAGGCGGCGCTGATCATGCTCGCCGACGGCGTCGAGGCGTCGGTCCGGTCCCTGTCATCGCGGGATGAGCCGGCGATCCGGGCGATGGTCGGCCGCATCATCGACGAGCGCGTCGGCGACAACCAGTTCGACGAGTGCGAGCTCACCCTGCGTGACCTGCAGCTGATCCGCGAGGCGTTCGTCGGGCAGCTGCTGGGCATGTACCACACCCGCATCGAGTACCCGCAGAACAAGGTCGTGGAGCTGGAGTCGCGGCGGATCGCGAGCGGCGGAGGCGACGGCAGCGCGTCGTGACGCGCGCGATCTACGAGGGTCCCTGGCGGATCGATCTCCAGATCCGGCCGGGCGTCCGCAGTCCTGTTCGCGGCGCGCAGCTCGCACGCGTCGTCGCGGCGGGACTGAGGGCGGCCGGCGCGCCAGCCCCGGCGTCGATCGGGCTGATCCTGTCGGACGATCTGGAGCTCGCCTCGCTGAACGCCGAGCACATGGGCAAGACCGGGCCCACGGACGTGCTGTCGTTCCCGCTGCTGCCTGCCGAGGCGTTCCGCGGCGGCGCCACGGTCCCCGAGCAACCCCGGCCGCCACGCACACGGCTCCACCTCGGCGACATCGTCGTCTCGGTCGAGCGCGCGATCGAGCAGGCCGATTCCGGCCGCGGCGGCCACACGGGCGACGTCCGCTGGTCGCCCGCCGAGGAGCTGCGCCTGCTCGTGACCCACGGCACGCTCCACGTGTGCGGTTGGGACCACGCCGAGCCCGCCGAGGAGGCGGCAATGCGCTCCCTGGAGCGGCAGCTCCTGAACTGAGCATGACGTTCCGTTGCGTTTCGGTCGCCGGTTGACCGCAACGGCAAACGAGCAACCGCCACGGACCCAAATCGACTGGCTCGGTGGCCGATTCGTGCGTGGGATACACGAATCGACCAACGTGGGCGTTCCGTCGAGCCTTCGGAGGCCGTTACGGTCGTGGGCTGCACGTTCAAGCTGCTGGAGGGCGGCCGAAGCTCCCGCGCGGTACCATCCGGCGAGGCCGCGGTCGGGTGATCGCGGCCCTGTCGGCGTCTCGGGCAGCCTGCCGTGGGACGCTTGTTCGCATGCCCCGGAGGCTTCGTGAAGATCGTCGTCGGGCTCGGCAACCCGGGCTCGCAGTACGCGCAGACGCGCCACAACATCGGCTGGATGGTGCTCGACCGGTTGGCCGACCGGGCGGGCTGGTCCGGTCGTGGGCGGCAGCGCGACGCGGCGAGCGTCGTGATGGGCCGGTTTCGCGGCCTCGACGTGACATTGGTCAAGCCGATGACCTACATGAACGACTCCGGCATCGCCGTCCGCAAGGTGCTCGCCCGCGAGCGGGCGCCGCTGGGCGACATGCTCATCGTGGCCGATGACTTCGCGCTGCCGTTCGGCAAGTTGCGCTTCCGCGAACAGGGCAGTCACGGCGGCCACAACGGCCTGCGCTCGGTGGTCGAGGAGCTCGGTACCGAGAAGTTCAGCCGGCTGCGCATCGGCATCGGGGACCCGCAGCGTCAAGCCATCGACCACGTCCTGTCGACATTCGCGGTGGACGAGCGTGAGCGGCTCGATGAGCTGATCGACGCGGCCGCCGATGCCGTCGAAGCCTGGGCGCGCGAGGGCACGAACAAGGCGGCGAACCGCTTCAACAACTTCGAGTTGCGCCCGGCGGACGAGACCCGGATCGCGGCACCCGGCGAGGTCGAAGGGCCGCCCGGTCCGGACGGCATCCGCCGCACGCGGACGGGGTGGCGACGCGTGCGCCTGCCCGGAAGGGGAGGAGGGGAGTGAGCCCGCAAATGCGCGGGCGGACGACGCGCGAGCGCCGGATCGCCGAACGCATCGCCGAGGAGTTCGCCGAGCGCCACCGCCCGCCGAGCCACGACGAGGAGGTCGACTTTGATGTCGCCGCTGTCGACGCTGAGGTCGAGGAGGCCCGCCGGCCACGACCCGTCCCCGTACCGGCCCCGGCGCGGGGTCGGGGGGCCGGCCGTCGGCTGCCGGATCTCAAGGTGCTCCCGCCGCTCCTCGCGGCGACCGAACCGTTCCAGACCGTCCGCGCACGGCTTGGATCCGCCGAAACCCTGACGCCCCGCGGCTTCCACGCCGGTCTGGCGGGCGTGCCCCACGGCGCGAAGTCATACCTCGCGGCGGCCCTTGCCCTCGGCGCCGGTGAGCGGCTGGTGTGGATCGCCCGCGACTCCGAGATCGGCGACCGCGTCGCGGAAGAGCTCGGCGCGTGGCTCGGTGACGCGGAGGCCATCGCGGTGCTCGAGCCGCGGACGTCGCTGGCCTACGAGCGCAGCGAGCTGGTCGCGGACGAGACCGCCGCGCGGGTCGCTGCGCTTGCCGCGTGGCGCGCCGGCCGTGCTCGCATCCTCGTCGCGAGCGTCCAGGCGCTCCTCCAGCACACCATCGCACCGGACGACCTCCCGGCCGAACCGCGGACGGTGAAGCTCGGGATGCGGGTGGGTCAGGATGCGCTCCTCCGCGAGCTCCTCGACCTCGGCTACGTGCCCGTCCTCGAGGTCGCCGGTCGCGGCGAGTTCGCCCGGCGCGGCGGCATCGTCGACGTCTTCCCGCCATCGCTGCCGCTGCCGATCCGGATCGAGTTCTTCGGTGACGAGATCGATTCCCTGCGCGCGTTCGACCCCACCGACCAACGGACCATCGGCCCGGTCGACGACGCGGTGTTCCTTCCCGCGTCCGAGTTCCTCCTGCCGGCGGGCGGCCTGGCGGCGCTGCGTGAGCGACTCGGAACGATGGCCTCGAAGCTGCCCGAGCGGCTGGCCGTGGACCTTGCCCGGTTCGAAGGGGCCGATGATCCTCTCCGCGAAACGGCAGCGACCAACGTCAGCGGCGCAACGCGTGCGCTTGCGGTTGGTGACGCGGCGGAAGTCTGGGCGCCCTATCTCGCCACCGCGACCGGCTTCGACCACGTCGATCCCGGGACACTGCTGGTTATCGACGAGCCGGGCGACCTGGCCGAGGCCGCCCAGTTCCTGTGGCGCCAGGCCGAGGAGCGGCGCGCGGAGCTGGCCGAAGGGGGCGAGCTGCCGAAGCGCTGGCCCGTGACCTACCTCGGCCCGCGCGACTGGAAGGGCCGGCTCGTGTCATCGCGGACGCTGGAGCTGACATGGGAGTCCGAGCCGCCGGCCGGGACGGCCATGGCCCCGCCGCTGGATGCCCAGCTCGTCTTCGGTTGGCACGAGCCACACCTCCCGCTCGGACGGGCAGCCCGCCTGCCGGAGGCCGTCGAGGGCTGGCAGGAGGACGACGCGCGGATCGTGCTCGCTTCCGACCAGGCGCCGCGCCTCGCGGAGATCCTTGGCGACGCGGGCCACCCCGCGGCGGTCGTGGCGGGCCTGACCGAAGCGCCGCCGCCCACGGCCATCGCGATCATCGAGCGCAGCCTCAACGGCGGCTTCGCCGGCGGTCCGGAGGGCCTCGTCTTCGTCACCGACCGCGAGCTGTTCGGGAACGTTCGCATCCGCCGCCCGAAGGCGATGCGCCGCGTCGTGCCGCGCGACATCCTGGAGCGGCTGACGACCGGCGACTTCGTCGTGCATATCGATCACGGCGTCGCCCGCTTCGAGCAGATGCTGCGCCGCTCCGCGTCGAGCGGCGACGAGCGCGACTTCCTGGAGCTGTCGTTCGCCGGCGGGGACCGGATCTTTGTGCCGGTCGAGCAGATCGCCCGGGTGACGCGCTACTCCGGCGGGGACCGGCCGCACCTCAGCAAGCTCGGCGGGGCGGAATGGCTGCGCACCAAGCAGCGCGTCGGCCGCGCCGTCAGCGACCTCGCCAAGGAGCTGCTCGAGCTGTACGCGGCTCGAAGTGCCGCGCAGGGCCATGCGTTCGCGCCGGATACGCCGTGGCAGGCCGAGCTCGAGGCGTCGTTCCCGTACGAGGAGACCGTGGACCAGCTGCGGGCCGTGGCCGAGACGAAGGACGACATGGAGCGCGTCAGGCCGATGGATCGGCTCGTCGTCGGCGACGTCGGGTACGGCAAGACCGAGGTCGCGCTGCGGGCCGCCTTCAAGGCCGCCCAGGACGGCAGGCAGGTGGCGGTCCTCGTGCCGACAACGGTCCTCGCCGCGCAGCACCACCGAACGTTCGCCCAGCGCTACGCGGCCTTCCCGCTCGAGGTCCGGCTGCTCTCGCGGTTCGTCTCCTCGAAGGACCAGGCGGCGACGCTCGAGGGCCTCGCCGACGGTTCGGTGGACGTCGTCATCGGCACGCACCGGCTGCTCAGCAAGGACGTCCGCTTCCGCGATCTCGGGCTCGTCGTCGTCGACGAGGAACAGCGCTTCGGGGTTGCGGCAAAGGAGCGGCTCAAGCGGATGCGCCGCGAGGTCGACGTGCTGACCCTGTCCGCGACACCGATCCCGCGCACGCTCAACCTGGCGCTCGCCGGCGTCCGCGACCTGTCGCTCATCGAGACGCCCCCGGAGGATCGCCTGCCGATCCAGACCCGCGTCGCGGAGGCGACCGCGGGGCTGGTACGCGACGCGATCCTGCGCGAGCTCGACCGGGGCGGCCAGGTGTTCTACGTCCACAACCGCGTGGAGACGATCGAAGCGCAGGCCGAGCAGCTCAGGCGGATGCTGCCCGATGCCCGGTTCGTGGTCGGTCACGGGCAGATGGCCGAGGGCACGCTCGACGAGGTCATGCTCGCGTTCGCCGAGGGCGAGGCGGACGTCCTGGTGTGCACGACGATCATCGAATCGGGGCTGGACATCCCGAACGCGAACACGATCGTCATCGACCGTGCCGACACCCTGGGGCTCGCCCAGCTGTACCAGCTGCGTGGCCGGGTCGGGCGCTCGTCACGGCGTGCCTACGCGTACCTGCTGTATCGCCGCCGCGAACGCCTGAGCGACGAGGCGCGCAAGCGGCTGCAGGCGATCTTCAACGCCTCTGAGCTGGGTGCCGGGTTCCAGATCGCCTTGTCCGACCTCGAGATCCGGGGAGCCGGGAACATCCTCGGTGGAGAGCAGTCGGGTCACATGGCGGCGGTCGGCTTCGATCTCTACTCCCGCCTCCTGGCGGACGCCGTCGAAGCGCAGAAGGCCGAGCTGGAAGGGCGCGCTCCGGTCGTCGTCCCGCCGCAGGCCGTCGTCGATCTTCCGCTCGAGGCGCACCTGCCCGACGACTACGTGCCCGATGAGGCCCAGAAGCTGGAGCTGTACCGACGACTGGCCAGGGCCCGCACGACCGGTGACATCGCGGCCTTCCGCCAGGAGATCACGGATCGTTTCGGGGTCATGCCGCAGCCGGTGGTCCGGCTGGTCGAGGTCGCGGAGCTGCGCCTCGTGGCCGAGGGCGCCGGGGTCTCCTCGATCTCGCGCGAGGACGGGCTGCTGATCGTGCGCTTCGGCGCGGGGCTGTCCCGGTCCACGGCGATGAACCTGCTCGGTGACGGCGGGCTGCCAGGCGTGCGTCCGGCCGACATGACCTTCGCCTCGAACCAGGTCCGCATCCGCGTGCCCGCGTCCCCAGCCCATGCGTGGGAGCTCACCCAGGCCATCGTCGCGCGGCTCGCCGCCGCGGATTGATCGGTCCCTGCAAGCGCGTTGGCGCGCGGGGTAAGGCTTCCTCTGCCCGCGAACGCCGAGGCTGGTGTCGAGGAGGTGCCGTGCATGGGTACCGAGAAGACACCGAACGAGCACTGGGATCGCGAGCAGTGGGCCTCCGACGCCCCGGATACGCCGATCGAAGAGGGCGGTGAGGTGTGGAACCGCCGCCAGATGGAAGTGGACAACACCGGCACGTCGCGCGAGGGCGAGGGTCGCGAGGCGTTCCCGCCGGACCTCGGCGGCGTGCCCGAGACCGAGACTGCCGACATGGAGCACATCAGCGGGCGGGGCAAGCCTTCGGGCGAGAGCCACTGGGACCGCGTGGACGACACCTCCAGGGGTTAGTCACTCGACCCAATTCGAAGACCGACCGACGAGCCGGGTGGTCTGGGGGCCACCCGGCTCCGCTATGCTTGCGGGCAGCCCCAGCTCACCGGGAGTCGATGACCTCCTACATCCCCCCGACCGCGAGCGACTTCCTGTCACGTCTCGCCGATGCCCCGTGTTGTGCCGCGATCGTCGACGGGGCCCGGCTGGAGGCGGCGCTTGGGTCGCGCGCGCCCGCCGTTTTCGTCCTGCGCGGCAACGGCCTGGACCTGTCCGACATGATTCGCCGGGTCCACGACAGCGGCAAGCTCATCGCCGTCCACCTCGACCTGGTCGACGGCCTGAAGGCCGACCACTGGGGCGTGACGTGGCTGGCGCGCTGCGGCGTTGACGCCGTGATCACCTCGCACGGCCAGCTGATGCCGGTCATCCGCAACGAGGGGGTCATCGCGATCCACCGCCTGCTGCTGTCGCGCCGCGAGCACCTCGATACGGCCGTCACGGCGCTGGCCCGCTCCCGCCCGCACATTGTCGAGATCCTCCCGGGCGTTGTCCTGCCGGCGATCAACGGGCTGCTGCCACCGCTCGAGGTACCGATGCTCGCCGGCGGCTTCATCCGGACCCCGCTCGACGCCCGCTCGGTCCTCGCCGCCGGTGCGATCGGCGTCACGACCAGCTCCGAAGGGCTGTGGGACCTGCAGGCGGCCGTCCATGGCTGACGGTGCCACCATCCACCTTCCGCGGATCCTCGTGGCGGACACCGGCCGCGGGGGGACGAGCCCGCCGCCCGGTCTCGACGCCGGGATCCTGTTGCGCAACACGGACCTGGCGGCGCTGATCGACTGCGCGCTGTCGAACGGTACCCCGCCGGCCGTCGAGCTCGACTCGATCCGCGGACTCGGCTCGGACGACGCCGCGGTGGCATTCCTGCGCGACAGACTGTCGATCGAGATCATGCTGACGCGGCGCCCGCAGGTCGCCGACGCGTTCGCCGCGGCCGGGGGCCTGGCCCTGCTCAACGTGCTCGCATTCGACTCGACGGGCCTGCGCCGCTCGCTGCACGGCCATCCACGCCGAGAGCGCGTCGGCACCGTCATCTCGCCCGGCCTCGTGTTGCACCACATGCTTCCGTCGGAGCTCGCGCTGCTCGTTCGACCGCTGGTGGCGTACGGCCTGATCGATAACGCCGCCGACGCCCTCGCGACCCTGGCCGTGGCCGAGGGGATCGTGGTCCGGCCCGAGGTGGCACAGGGCATCGCCGAGTCCGAGGCGCTCATGCGCGGAGTCGGTCTGTCACCTGCCTGAAACGGTTTGGGTGCCTCTTGACAACGGTCCTGCAAAGGACTAGAACGGTTTCTGCCCTACCTCGCGGGACCATGATCTGATAAGTCCCGTCTCGGCAGTGTTGTCGAGGCGCGGACTTTTTTGTTGTGGTGCGCGACTCGTTGAGGGACGTCTGGAGGACGAGGAGGAACTGCGTATGCCGCCAAACATTGGCGAGATCATGGTCGCCGAGATTCTCGGCACCGCGACGCTCATCCTGCTCGGCGACGGCGTGGTCGCCGGAGTTCTGCTCAACCGATCGAAGGCGCAGAACAGCGGGTGGATCGTCATCACGATGGCATGGGCTTTCGCCGTGTTCGCCGGTGTGATCGTTGCTGGTCCCATCAGCGGAGCGCACCTGAACCCGGCGGTCACGTTCGGCTTGTTCCTCGATGGCGCGCTGCCCGGCGATCAGCCGGTCTTGACCATGCTCGCCTACTGGGCAGCGGAGATGATCGGCGCCTTCCTGGGCGCGGTGATCGTCTTCCTCCACTACTACCCGCACTGGTCGCAGACGGAGGACGCCGACCTCAAGCTGGCCGTCTACAGCACCGGCCCGGCAATCCGCAACTACCCCTGGAACTTCGTCAGCGAGGTCGTCGGCACATTCGTGCTGGTCTTCGTGATCTTCATGTTCGGCGTGAACGCCGCAGCCACCGAGAACCCGGCCGGCCTCGCCTCCCTCGGCGCACTGCCGGTCGCCTTGCTCGTCCTGGTCATCGGCCTCGCCCTCGGCGGCACGACCGGATACGCGATCAATCCCGCTCGCGACCTCGGCCCCCGCATCGCCCACTTCCTGCTTCCGATTCCCGGCAAGCGCGATTCCGACTGGGCCTACTCGTGGGTCCCCGTGATCGGGCCGCTCGTCGGCGCCGCCGTCGCCTGGCTGATCTACAACTTCGTCGTCGCCGACTACATGGCCGCGGCGGTCATGGGGGGTTGATCCCCGTTCAGCGCCGATCCTGAGGCGTCCGGGGGCGCCGCACCCACCAAGCGGGGAGTAGCGATGAAGAAGCTGATCAACCTGCCCGACAACGTGGTCGACGAGGCACTCGCCGGGGTCGCCCTGGCGCACGCGGACCTGGTTCGCGTGGAGTCGCCGAACATCGTCGTCCGCAAGGACGCGCCCCGTCAGGGCAAGGTCGGCGTGATCTCCGGCGGTGGCTCCGGCCACGAACCGATGCACGGCGGGTTCGTCGGGCGGGGGATGCTCGATGCAGCCTGCCCGGGGGCCGTGTTCACGTCACCCGTCCCCGACCAGATGCTGGCCGCCACCCAGGCGGTCAACGGCGGGGCCGGCGTCCTGCACATCGTCAAGAACTACACCGGCGACATCATGAACTTCGAGCTCGCGGCCGAGCTGGCCCGGGCCGAGGGGATCGACGTCGAAGCGGTGGTCATCGCCGACGACGTCGCGGTCAAGGACTCGCTCTATACGGCGGGCCGACGCGGCGTCGGTGGCACGGTGCTGGCGGAGAAGATCGTCGGGGCGGCGGCCGAGGAGGGCGCCGACCTGGCAACCGTCAAGGCACTTTGCGAGAAGGTCCAGGACAACGTCCGGTCGATGGGCATGGCGCTCACGTCGTGCACCGTTCCCGCCGCCGGCAAGCCGACCTTCGACATCGGCGACGACGAGATGGAGATCGGCATCGGCATCCACGGTGAGCCAGGACGCGAGCGGCGCAAGCTTGCCCCCGCGGACGAGATCACCGAGGCGCTGGCGACGCCGATCCTCGACGACCTGCCGTTCCAGTCCGGCGATCGCGTCCTCGCGTTCGTCAACGGCATGGGCGGCACCCCGTTGCTCGAGCTGTACGTGGTCTACCGCAAGCTCGCCGAGATCCTCGACGGGCGCGGCGTCACGATCGCGCGCAACCTCGTCGGCAACTACATCACGTCGCTCGAGATGGCCGGGTGCTCGATCACCCTGCTCAAGCTCGACGACGAGCTCATCCGGTTGTGGGACGCACCGGTCAACACTCCGGCACTGCGCTGGGGTGTCTGACCGGTGGGCATCACGACGGCCGACTTCACGGCAGCGCTCGAGACCTTCGCGGATCGGATCCGCGACGCCCGCGAGGAGCTGACCGCGCTTGACTCGGCCATCGGCGATGCCGACCACGGCATCAACATGGACCGCGGCATGACCGCGGTCCGGGAACACCTGCCGACCCTTCGGGATGGGCAGGCGGGCGCCCTGTTCAAGCAGGTCGGTCGCACGCTCATCTCGACGGTCGGTGGGGCGAGCGGGCCCCTCTACGGCACGTTCTTCCTGCGACTCGGGACGGCCCTCGGCGAGGCCGAGGACGTGTCTCCGGCCGATGTCGCCCGCGGGCTCCGAGCGGGGCTCGACGGGATCGTCGGTCTCGGGAAGGCGAATCTCGACGACAAGACGATGGTCGATGCCATGACCCCGGCGGTCGAGGCGCTCGAAGCGGGTGCGGAGGCAGATTTCGCCACCGCGCTCGCCGCGGCCGCCGACGCTGCCGCCGCCGGGCGCGACCGGATCACGCCGCTCGTCGCCCGGAAGGGGCGCGCGAGCTACCTGGGGGAGCGGTCCGCCGGTCACCAGGACCCTGGCGCGACGAGCGCCACGATCCTCTTCGAGGCACTCAGGGACCAACTCGGACGCGCCGGCTGAGGAGCGTCCGCAGCACAGGAGGAACGGGATGCCGAAGTACGTTGGCGCCCTCGACCAGGGGACGACCAGCACCCGCTTCATGATCTTTGACCATGGCGGGCAGGTGGTCGCCATCCACCAGAAGGAGCACGAGCAGATCTATCCCAAGCCGGGCTGGGTGGAGCACGACCCGGCCGAGATCTGGATGCGCAGCCAGGAGGTCATCCGGGGCGCGCTCGACAAGGCCGGCATCAGCGCGGGCGACCTGGCCGCCGTCGGCATCACCAACCAGCGCGAGACGGCGGTCGTCTGGGACAAGAACACCGGCAAGGCGGTCTACAACGCGATCGTCTGGCAGGACACCCGGACCGACGTGATCGTCAACGAGTTCGCCAAGGACGGCGGCCAGGACCGCCTCCGGGGCAAGACCGGCCTGCCGCTGGCGACCTACTTCTCGGGACCCAAGGTCAAGTGGATCCTCGACAACGTCGACGGCGCCCGGGCCAAGGCCGAGGCCGGTGACCTGCTGTTCGGCAACATCGACACGTGGTGCATCTGGAACCTCACGGGTGGGGTGAACGGTGGCGTCCACGTGACCGACGTCACGAACGCCAGCCGGACGCTGCTGTTCAACTACGAGACCCTTGCGTGGGACGACGAGATCCTGTCGCTCATGGGCATCCCCAAGTCGATGCTGCCCGCGGTCAAGGCCTCGTCCGAGGTCTACGGCACGGCCAAGGGCGACCTCGACGGCGTGGCCGTCGCGGGCGACCTGGGCGACCAGCAGGCGGCCCTGTTCGGGCAGGCGTGCTATGACGCCGGCGAGGCCAAGAACACCTACGGCACGGGCTGCTTCATGCTCCTCAACACGGGCACGAAGGCGGTGCCGTCGAAGAGCGGCCTGTTGACCACGCTCGGCTACAAGATCGGCGACCAGCCCGCGGTCTACGCCCTCGAGGGCTCGATTGCGATCACCGGCGCGCTGGTCCAGTGGCTGCGCGACAACATCGGCCTGATCACGTCCTCGGCCGAGGTCGAGGCACTGGCCGCGACCGTCGAGGACAACGGCGGTGTGTACTTCGTCCCGGCCTTCTCCGGGCTGTTCGCGCCGTACTGGAAGAACGATGCACGCGGCGTGATCGCCGGCCTCACGCGCTACGTCAACAAGGGTCACATCGCCCGGGCCACGCTCGAGGCGACCGCCTGGCAGACTCGCGAGGTGCTCGATGCGATGAACGCCGACTCCGGCGTCGCGCTGACGGCGCTCAAGGTCGATGGCGGCATGGTCTACAACGAGCTCCTGATGCAGTTCCAGTCCGACGTCCTGGGCGTGCCGGTCATCCGGCCGCAGGTCGCCGAGACGACCGCCCTCGGGGCGGCCTACGCGGCCGGCCTGGCGGTGGGCTTCTGGAGCACCGTCGACGACCTCCGCCAGAACTGGGCGAAGGACAAGGAGTGGTCGCCGAAGATGGATCCGGGCGAGCGGGACAAGGAGTACCGCTTCTGGAAGAAGGCGGTCACCCGCACCTTCGACTGGGTCGAGCACTAGCCCCCAACCGCGGGCCGGTGGACGCGCTTCACCGGCCCGCACCCAACCACCAAGGATCGATTGCGTTGTCCGAGCCCGGGGCCGCCCCGCCCTCCGTCGGGATCGTGGTGGTTTCCCATTCCCGCCGCCTCGCCGAAGGCGTGGTCGAGCTCGCCCGCCAGATGGCGGGCGATGACGTCGCGCTCGAAGCGGTCGGTGGCGCGCCCGACGGGTCGCTCGGCACGGACGCGGACGGCATCGCGGCCGCCATCGGTCGCGCGGACCGCGGGGCGGGCGTCGTGATCGTGGCCGATCTCGGCTCGGCGATCCTCGCCAGCAAGACGGCCATCGAATTGCTCGACGAGCCGGTCACGGGTCGGGTCGTGATCTCCGGAGGGCCCGTGGCCGAGGGCGGGCTGGTCGGCGCGGTCCAGGCGAGCATCGGCGAACCACTTGCGGCGGTCCTCGCCGCGACCGAGGAGGCTCGCATGATGGACAAGGGCGTCGCCCGGTGACGACGGCACGGCTCGTCGTCCGCAACCCGTCCGGGCTGCATGCGCGGCCCGCGGCGCTGTTCGTGCGCACGTGTGGCCGGTTCGCCTCGAAGATCACGGTTGGCAATCCGGCCGCCGGCAAGGGACCGGTCGACGCCAAGTCGATCCTGTCCGTGCTGACCCTCGGCGTGTCGAGCGGGACCGAGATCGAGGTGACGGCCGAGGGCGATGACGCCGATGCAGCCATCGCCGCCATCCGCGAGGCGGTCGACGCGGGCCTCGGGGAGGACGTGGAGGCGGCCACGTGACCCTTGCCCGGAGCGCCGCCGTCCCGACGCTCGATCCGGGCATTGCCTGGGACGCGCTGGTGATCGGGGGCGGGGCGACGGGCGCCGGCCTGCTGCGCGACCTGGCCCGGCGCGGCATGCGTACGCTGCTCGTTGACCGGTCCGATCTCGGCACGGGGACGAGCGGGCGCTACCACGGGCTGCTCCATTCCGGCGGGCGCTACGTCGCGCGAGACCGGGACGCGGCCCGCGAATGCATCGTCGAGAACCGGATCGTCCGGCGGATCGCGTCGTTCGCGGTCGAGGACACCGGTGGCTACTTCGTCGCGACCCCGGACGACCCGGACGACTACGTGGACGCCTTTCCGGCCCTGTGCGCCGCGAGCGACGTCGATTGCGAGGAGGTCGACGTCAGGGAAGTCCTGCGCCGCAATCCGACGCTCAATCCGCGCATTCGCCGGGCGTTCGCCGTGCCCGACGCGGCGGTCGAGCCGTGGGCGCTGATCGAGGGCAACGTGGCCGACGCCGCCGCGCTCGGCAGCATGGCCTTGCCGTACCACCGGGTCGTCGGCTTCGACCGATCGGGCGAGCGCCTGCTGGCCGCGCGTGTCGTTGACATCAGGAGCGGCACCGAGTACCGCGTGATGGCCGGCCAGATGGTGTCGGCCGCAGGGGCGTGGGGCGGGCAGGTCGCGGCGATGGCCGGTGCGAAGCTGACGATGGCGCCCGGCAAGGGCACGATGCTCGTTTTCAACCAGCGCATGACGGATGCGGTCATCAACCGCTGTCACATGGCGTCCGACGGCGACATCATGGTCCCGGTCGGGACGGTGGCAATCCTCGGGACGACGGACATCCACGTCGCCGACCCGGATCACTGGCAGATCACCCGGGCGGAGGTCGACGAGCTGCTCGACGAGGGCGAAAAGCTGTTTCCGAAGCTCCGTCGGATGCGCCTCCTGCGTGCCTACGGCGGCGTCCGGCCGCTGTACGACCCGAGCGAGACCGGCACCGAATCACGCGAGGTGACCCGCGCCCACGTCGTGCTCGACCACGCCCCGCGCGACGGGATCAGCAACTTGACCTCGATCGTCGGCGGCAAGCTGACGACCTACCGACTGATGGCCCAGGACACCGCCGACGCCGTGGCGCGCAAGGCCGGGGTGACGGACCGCGCCACCACCGCGCAGGAACCGGTGCCCGATCCGCACGGCGATCGGAAGGGGCGCTATCACTGGCTCGGCGGCCGGCTGGCCGCGCACGAGGCCGACGGGGGCGGCGACGCCGCGCTGCTGTGCGAATGCGAGCTCGTGACGCGGTCGCAGCTCGAGGAGGTCCTCGACCGCCGCTGGCCGTGCAGCCTCGACGACGTCCGCCGCCTGACCCGCCTCGGGATGGGTCCCTGCCAGGGCGGCTTCTGCACGTTCCGCGCGGCAGGTGCGGTGGCAGATCACGCGGCACGCACGACGAGCGATCCGGTCGCGATCGGCGACATGACGGAGCAGGCGATGGCCGACTTCCTGCGCGAGCGGCAGCGCGGCACGCAGCCGATCGCCCACGGGCGGCAGCTCCAGGAGGCCGTCATGACGGCCGGGTTCCATTGGGGGACGCTCGGGCTCGGCAGCCTGGTCGGCACGAGCCCCGGCAGCAATGCCCAGCGCTGACGTCGCCGTCATCGGGGCCGGCCTCGCGGGACTGCTGACGGCCGTGCGCCTCGCGGAGAACGGCGCGCGAGTGGTGGTCCTGTCCGAAGGAAACGGCGCGCTGCACTGGGCGGGCGGTCCGATCGACCTGGGCTTCAGGCCGGGTGCCCGAAGCGCCGCGGCGGTGGTCGGCCAGCTTGCGAGGCGGCGCGCTCATCCGTATGCGGTGCTCGGCGCCGATGTGGCGCCCGCGCTCGATTGGTTCCAGCGGCTCGCGACAGATCTCGGGCTCCCGCACGCGGGTTCCCTCAGCGGCGGCTTCGGCGCGCTGCCAACCGCGATCGGCGGCATCCGGCCGGTGTCGATCGTGCCCGAGGCACAGGCGCCGACGCTGCAGCCGTGGGCGCCCGGCGAGCGGCTGGTGATCGCGGGTCACGCCGGATACAAGGACTTCTGGCCGCGCGCCGTTGCGTCGAGCCTGGCCCGTCCCGAGGTGTGGGGCGGCTTCTCGCGCCCGGACCAGGTGGTCGGCGTTGCCATCGATTGGCCGGGGCTGCGCGAACGCCGCAACCTGAACGCGCTGCGCATCGCCGAGCACTTCGACGATCCGGACTGGCGCGCGGCGGCGCTCGACATCACCGCCCGCGCCGTCGCCTCGACCGGATCGGGACCGGTGCGAGTCGGCCTGCCGGCCGTCCTCGGGCTGCGCGACCATGCGCGCGTGCTCGAGGACGCGATCCAGCGGTTCGGGACGCCGGTGATCGAGCTCCCGCTCGTGCCACCGGGGATTCCGGGCATCCGCCTGCACGACGTGCTCCGCGCGAAGCTTCGCGCGCTCGGCGGCCGAATCCTCATCGGCGAGCGGATTGCGCGCGTCGAGGCGACCAACGGAACGGTCACCGCGGTGGCGACCGAGGCCGCCACTCGCGACCTGACCACGCGCGTCGGCGCCCTCGTGCTGGCGACCGGCGGCATTGCCGGCGGCGGGCTCGTCGGGGACCCGGACGGCGCGATCCGCGAGGTCGTCCTCGGACTGCCGGCGGACGGTCCACCGATCCAGCGCTGGCTGCACGGCGATCCGCTCGATCCCGCGTCGCTGCCGATCGCGGCGGCGGGCATCCGGACCGACGACGCGCTCCGCCCGGTGGACCCGCTGCGCCCCGCAGAGGGGCCCCTCTTCGAGAACGTGCGCGTCGTCGGTTCGCTGCTGGCCGGCCAGCAGTGGATGGTCGACCGCTCCGGCGACGGCGTCGCGCTGGCGAGCGCCTGGCGGGCTGCCGCATCCCTCGAAGCGACAGCGGCTCCGGCAACCCGGTCGTCGCGCGGCGCAGAGGCCGTGCGATGACGATCGCGTCGGTCGTCGAGGCGGCCCTCCACGAGACCGTCGGCCTGTCGACCGACGAGTGCCTCAAGTGCAACATCTGCAACGAGGTCTGCCCGGTCGCGCGGGTCGACGACCGCTTCCCGGGGCCCAAGTACGTCGGACCCCAGGCGCAGCGCTTCCGCCTCGCCGCACCGGTCCCCATCAACCTCGATGGCAGGCCGGTCCACAGCCCTGACCGGACCGTCGACTGGTGCTCCGGCTGCGGCTGGTGCACGACCGCCTGCCCGGCCGGGGTCAAGATCGCCGAGGTCAACAACCGGGCGCGGGCGTCGATGCGCGCCGGCCACCGGCCGCGCCTGCGCGATTGGCTGATCAGCCAGACCGACCTGCTCGGGCGGTTCGGCGCACCGTTCACGCCGCTCGCCAACTGGACGCTGCAGAACCGACCTGTCCGCTGGCTCCTCGAGCTCGTGCTGGGCATCCATCGCAAGGCGCCGCTGCCGCTGTACGCCGGCCGCTCGTTCCGATCCCGCTTCAAGCGTCGTGGCGGCGTGCTGGGGCGGGTGGGCGAGGTCGACCTGCCGCCGCCCGATCGGGCCGTCGTCTACTTCCACGGCTGCGCCGCGAACTACTACGAGCAGCACGTGGCCGACGCCGCGATCGCGGTCCTCGAGCGCAACGGCTTCCAGGTCATCGCGCCGCCGCAGAACTGCTGCGGGCTGCCGATGATCAGCAACGGCCTGTACCCGGCGGCGCGGTCGAAGGCGCGCCACAACGTCGAGGTCCTCGCCGAGTACGCCCGGCTCGGCTACCGGATCGTCGGCACATCGACGTCGTGCACGCACACGCTCAAGGCCGAATACGCCGAGATGCTCGACCTGCACGACGAGGACGCGCGGGCGGTCTCCGCGGCGACCTGGGACATCTGCGAGTTCCTGCTCGAGCTGCACGAGGAGGGGCGCCTCGATACGGGCTTCGGGCGGATCGACCTCGACCTGCCGTACCACGCCCCATGCCAGCTGCGCAGCCACGGGATCGGGCTGCCGGCGATGGACCTGTTCGCACTGATCCCCGGTCTGCGCGCCGTCGACATGGACCACGACTGCTGCGGGATCGCCGGCACGTACGGGCTCAAGAAGGAGAAGTACGACAACGCCATGCGAGTCGGCGAGGACCTGTTCCGGCGCATCGATGCGAGCGGGGCGGCGGAGACAGCATGCGACTCCGAGACCTGCCGCTGGCAGATCGCGTCCGCGACCGATCGACCGTCCAGGCACCCCGTGGAGTACCTCGCCGCGGCATACGCGGCGGCCGATGCGACCGGAACGGCCGACGGGACCGCACACTAGCGGTTACATGCATGTGCTCGTGGTCGGGGCCGGCGCGGTCGGTTCGTATCTCGGCTGGGCGGTGGCCGCCGGTGGCGGCCGGACCACCCTCGTCCGGCGCTCGTTCAGCGGAGAGGGGGGCGCGACCGTCCCGCTTCGTCTCGTGCGCCAGGACGGCACGGACACGACCGTCGAGGTCGGTCTGGTGGCCTCAGTGGACGGCGGGGCCGTCCTGGCGCCGGATCTCGTCGTCCTCGCGGTTCGCCAGTACGACCTGAAGGAAGCGCTCGACGCGCTCCAGGCCATCCCCGCGGTCCCTGTCCTCACCGCACAGAACGGCGTCGGCGCCGAGGAGACGGCCACGGAGGCCCGTCCCGGCGCGGCCCTGCTCGCCGCATCGGTGACGGCCTCGGTCGAGCGCGAACCTGACGGGACGGTCAGGCTCCTGCGCCGTGGCGGCGTCGGGCTGGCGGCGGTGCGCGGGGAGGGCGCGGGCGCGCTCGTCGACGACCTCGCGACCACGATGCGCGCGGCCGGCGTCGAGGTCGCGATCCATGACGACGCGGCCTCCATGAAGTGGTCGAAGGTGGTTGCGAACCTCGTTGGGAACGCGACGAGCGGCATCCTGGACATGGAGCCCGCATCGATCTACGCGAATCCTGACCTGTTCGAAATCGAGCGCGACCAGCTCAAGGAAGCCCTCGCGGTGATGCGAGCGCGCCGTCTCCGGCCGGTGTCGCTGCCCGGGACGCCGGTCCCGCTGCTCGCCTTCGCCGTGACGCTCCCCGCGGTCCTGGCACGGACCTCGCTCGGGCTCGTGGTCGGGTCGGCCCGTGGCGGCAAGGACCCTTCGTTGCGTGGCGCGATCCAGGGCGGCCCACCCACGGAGGCCGGCTGGCTGAACGGAGCGGTGGTACGGGCCGGGGCGAGCCTGGCCGTTCCCACGCCGGTCAACGAGGGCCTCGCCCGGCTGGCCGACGAGACTGCGGCGGACCCCGGACGGCGAGCCTGGTTCAAGTCCCGCCCCGACCGGCTGCTGGAGGCCCTCGGCCGCTGAACCTCGCACCGATGGCATACTCGCCGCCGTGGACAGCCGCGAAGCGATCGTCGCGATCGTCGTGGTCGTTGCGAGCTACTTCATCGGCGGGATCCCATGGGGGATCGTCGTCGCCCGGCTCGTCGGCGGCCCGGATCCGCGCAGCCTCGGCAGCGGGCGGACCGGCGGCGCCAACGTCATGCGCGCGCTTGGCTTCCGTGCCGCGCTCGTGGCCGGCTTCCTGGACGCGTTCAAGGGTTCCGCGGCGGTCCTCCTGGCGATCCTCGTCGGCACCGACCCGCTCGTGCACTCGCTGGCCGCCATCGCGGCGATCGTCGGCCACAGCCGCTCGCCGTATATCGGGCTGCAGGGCGGCCGCGGCGTCGCCACCGGTTGGGGTGCGCTCCTCGTGCTGGCCCCGGCGATCGCGCTACTGATCGTGCCGATCTTCCTCGGGCTCCTGCTGATCACGCGGATCAGCTCCGTGGCGTCGCTGACGTGCACGCTGATCGGCGGGCTCGGGCTGCTCGTCGCGATCCCGTTCGCCGGGTTGCCGCCCGCCTACGCCGTCTATGCCGTCGTCGGCACGGCCCTGATCTGGATCTTCCATGCCGACAACATCCAGCGGCTCCGCAAGGGCGAGGAACGGCGGATCGAGTGGCGCTTGCGCGGGCGGCCCGGACCCGGGCAGCCGGCCGCCGACGGGGCCACCCAGACGAGGAGCGGCCGGTGACCAAGCGCCGCACGGAGCGTGCCACGCGTCCGCCGCGCGAGGACCGTGCCGCCCAGGTTGCCCGCGCCGACCGAGCAGAGCGCCAGGGCGCCGAACGCGTCGCCCGCCGGCGCACCACGCGCCGCGAGGAAGCGCAGTCACTCGACGAGGCGCCGACCGGCCGGGGCGTGTCGTTCCGCTGCCACCACTGCCACGCCGACGTGCCCATGGACGCGCCCGGGACGCAGCACCGCAACCATTGCCCGTTCTGCCTGTGGAGCCGCCATGTCGACGACGAGCCGGGCGATCGCGCCGCGGACTGCCTCGCCTCGATGGAGCCGATCGCGATCGCGGTCCGCAAGGACGGGGAGTGGCTGCTCATCCACCGCTGCAACGGCTGCGGGGTGCTGAGCAGCAACCGCGTGGCGGGTGACGACAACCCGCTGCTCCTGGTCCGCATCGCCGTCAAGCCGCTGGCCCAGCCGCCGTTCCCGCTCGATCGGCTGGCGCAGATCTGACTGGGCAGGCGGCCGCCCGCTCGGGACTCTGGAGCGCCGAACGACGAGGGCTGAGCACCGGGCTCGTCCTGACGATCACCCTCGTCGCGTTCGAAGCCCTCGCCATCTCAACGGTCATGCCCGATGTCGCCGCCGAGTTCGGCGCAGCTGGTAGCGACCTCTACGGGTGGGTGTTCACCGCGTTCTTCCTCGGCACCCTGATCGGGATCGTGGCCATCGGCGGCATGGTCGACCGCAGCCTCGCCGTACCGTTTCTCGGTGGGCTGGGGTTGTTCGCGATCGGGCTGCTGATCGGCGGCCTGGCGTCGTCCATGCAGGTCCTCGTCCTGGCCCGCTTCATCCAGGGCCTCGGCGCCGGTGCCATCCCGCCCATCGCGTACGTCGCGATTGCCCGGAGCATGTCGGAGGACCTCCGCCCGCGGATGTTCGCGTTCCTCTCGACGGCGTGGGCGCTCCCCGGCGTGATCGGTCCGGCGATCGCCGGACTGGTGGGCGATTCGGTCGGCTGGCGTGCCGTGTTCCTCGGGCTCCTGCCGCTGGTCGCGCTGTCGGCGGTCGCGACGACGCCCGCCCTGCGCTCGGTGGCTCCGCCGCCCGAGGCTGCCGCCGCGGAGGCGACGGCAGCGGCGTCCCTCCGCCGCCGCCTGCCGCTGGCCGTGCTCGTCACGCTGGGGACCGCGTTGTTCACCGCCGCGATCACGGCCGGTGAACCGCTCCTGCTCGTCGGGCTCGCACTGCCCGGGCTCGCGCTCGGAGTGTTCGCCGTGCGCCGCCTGACGCCCGTCGGGACCTTACGCGCGGCGCGCGGCCTGCCCACGGCCGTCCTCCTTCGCGGCGTCGCGACGTTCGGGTTTTTCGCCGTGGACGCATACGTGTCGCGGCTGCTCGTGGACGTGCGAGGGCTGACGCTGTCGCAGGCCGGCATCGTGCTGACTGCGACCACGATCACCTGGACGGCCGGTTCATGGATCCAGGCACACTGGAACGCGCGCTGGCGGCTCGACCAGTTCGTCCGCGGCGGGTTGCTCGTCGTGGCCGCCGGGATCGCGACGTTTGCGCTGGTGCTCATCCCCGAGGTGCCCGTGTGGTTCGCCGTGCCGACCTTCGCGGTTGCCGGGCTCGGCATGGGCCTGTGCTACTCGCCGCTCGGGCTCATCGTGCTGCGCGAGGCCACTCCGGCGGAACAGGGCTCCGCGTCGTCGGCGCTGTCCCTGACCGATGCGCTGGGCACTGCGCTCGGCACGGGGGTCAGCGGGGCGATCGTCGCTGCCGGGCTGCGGGCGACCGGCGGGTTGAGCCAGGGGCTGGCCGTCGCCTTCGCCATAGGCTGGGCGGTGGTCCTGCTCGGGGCCGCGCTGGCGGGCCGCCTGCGGCCCGGCACAGCCCGTGGACGCGGCCCGGCCCTGCGGTAGACTGCGTTCCCGCGCCGCAGCCCAGACGGCGCCCTGCCCGGATCACCGGAGGCCACGTATCGATGTCCGCTGAGGAGCTTCGCGCGAAGATCCGCGAGATTCCCGATTTCCCCAAGCCGGGCATCCTCTTCTACGACATCACGACACTGCTCAAGGATCCCGCCGCCTACAAGGAGGCGATCGACCTGATGCTCGAGCCGTACAAGGACGACCAGGTCGACATCGTGGTCGGGATGGAGTCGCGCGGGTTCATCTTCAGCGCTCCGATGGCCTATCTCCTCGACGCCGGCCTGGTGCCGGTGCGCAAGCTGGGCAAGCTTCCCGCGGAGACGATCACCGTCGAGTACGCGCTCGAGTACGGCTCGAACACGCTCGAGATCCACCGCGACGCGATCCAGGCCGGCCAGAAGGTGCTCATCGTCGACGACCTGCTCGCGACCGGCGGCACGGTCAAGGGCACGATCGAGCTGGTCGAGCGGCTGAAGGGCGAGGTGGTCGGTCTGGGGTTCCTCGTCGAGCTCGACTTCCTCAAGGGCCGTGATCGCCTCGAGGGCCGGCGGGTCACGAGCGTCATCAAGTACTGAGTCGCACGACAGGGGCGAAAGCAGTGGCCCACAGCCCGGAGCTCGAATCCGGTTCGCCGCCCCAGCCGGCCGACGAACCCGTCCCCGACGAGCTTTCTGACGCCGATCTCGGCCGGCGCCGCTTCTTCCGCCAGTTCGCCGGTGAGCTGATCCAGGGCGCGGCGTCCGTCGTCGGCGCGGCGCAGGTCCTCCAGCGCGCGTCCGCCGAGGCGGCCAGCGCGATCCTCGAGGGCGACCCCGACGCCCTCCGCGACGACACCGCCGTGCCGGCCCCGCCGTCCGGCTTCCGCAGCGCGTTCCGCATGGAGGGCACCACGCTCCTCCTGATCGACCAGCGGCGGCTGCCCGACGCGCTCGTCGAGCACCCCTGCGAATCCGCCGCCGCGGTCGCCCATGCGATCCGCCAGATGATCATCCGCGGCGCGCCGGCGATCGGGCAGGCGGCCGCGATCGGGTTGGCCCTGACCGCGTACAAGGTCCGCAACACGAAGCCGTACGCCCGCAGGGCAACGCTGCGTGGCGCGTCGAACGCGCTGGTCAACGCCCGCCCGACGGCGGTCAACCTGCGCTGGGCGGTGGAACGGGTGATGGCCCGCTACGAGGAGCTCGGCGAGCTGTCCGATGACGGCGACGCGATTGCCGCCGCGATGCGCGCCGAGGCGGACCAGATCGTCCTCGAGGCAACGACCGACCACGGGCGCCTCGCCGAGTTCGGGCTGGGCGCCCTCCCGACTCCCGTCGACCGGCCGCTCAACATCCTGACCCACTGCAACACCGGGCCGCTGGCATGCGGCCAGTTCGGGACGGCGCTCGGCGTGGTCCAGGTTGCCCACCATGCGGGCCGCGAGATCCATGTCTGGGTCGACGAGACCCGGCCGTACCTGCAGGGAGCGCGACTGACCGCCTGGGAGCTGCAGCAGGCGGGCGTGCCGCACACACTGATCCCGGACGTGGCCGCCGGCTCGCTGATGAAGGCGGGCGAGGTCGACGTCGTGCTCGTCGGGGCGGACCGGATCGCGGCCAACGGCGACACGGCGAACAAGGTAGGGACCTATCCGCTGGCGGTGCTGGCGGCCCGTCACGGCATCCCGTTCTACGTGGTCGCGCCGTTGAGCTCCGTCGACCTCGACACGCCGGACGGCGACGCCATCCCGATCGAGGAACGCTCCGCCGACGAGGTGCTCGAGCTGCGCGGCCTGCGCATCGCCCCGGTCGGGACGACCGCTCGCAACCCCGCGTTCGACGTGACCCCGGGTGATCTCGTGACCGGCGTCGTCACCGAGGAGGGCGTCCTGACCGGCCCGTTCGAGCCCGCCTTCCGTGATGCGCTCGACCGCGCCCGGGTGCGCTGGTCCTGATGGCCACGGTCGCGCTGGGCAGGCGCCCTTCGGTGGTCGCCAGGGCCACGACGGACCGCGAGCTGCTTCGCTCGTTCCTCGAGCGCGACCGCCTGTACGCCGCCTATGCGCTGTGTGACCTCGAGGACCGTGAGTTCGGCCGGACACGGTGGGGGATCGCCCAGCAGGGCGAGGATGTCGTGGCCGTCGCCCTCGAGTACAGCGGGATGACGCCGCAGCCCGTGTTCCTCATGGGTGACCCCGACGGTCTCGAGGCGATCCTGCGCGACGTCATCCGGCCGCGCGCCGCCTACCTCGCGGCGCTGCCGGAGCTGCTGCCGACCGTCGAGCATTTCTACCGCGTCGACCCCGGCCCGCCGATGGTCCGCATGTGGGTCGACCGGTCCACGTTCCGGCCGTACCCGGCCACGGTCCAGCGGCTCCTCCCGGCGGAGATCGGCGATCTCAACCGCCTCTACCAGCTCGGCTTCGCCGCGTGGCTGCCCTCGAGCGCGATCGCCGAGGGCGTCTACTACGGGATCCGCGTCAACGGCACGCTGGTCGCCGCCGCAGGGACCCACGTGATCAGCGAACGGGCACGTCTGGGCGTCGTCGGCAACGTCCTGACCGCGGTCGACTATCGTGGACGTGGATTCGCGACGGCCGTGACCGGCGCGGTGACCACCGAGCTGCTGCGGTCGTGCGACCAGGTCGTGCTGAACGTCCGGTCGGACAACCCGCCCGCGCTCAACGCGTATCGCCGTCTCGGCTTTGCCGAATACACCCGCTTCGAGGAGCGGCTGATCCATCGCCTCGGCTCGCCGTGGCCGGACCTCGCGGCACGCATGCGCCGCTTCTTCAACAGGGAGACCACCGACTGATGACCTCCACCAGCGCCCCAGCCCACGACGTCACGGACCTCGGCCTCGCCGCCGAGGGCGTCCGTCGCATCGAATGGGCCGAGCGCGAGATGCCCGTCCTGCGCCTGATCCGCGAACGATTCGAGCGCGAGCGCCCGCTCGACGGCCTGCGCATCGGTGCCTGCCTCCACGTCACGACCGAGACCGCCAACCTCATGCGCACGCTGAAGGCCGGTGGCGCGCAGGTCGTGCTGGCCGCCTCGAACCCGCTGTCCACCAAGGACGACGTCGCGGCCGCGCTCGTCAGCGAGTACGGGATCCCGACGTTCGCCCGCCGTGGCGAGGACCGCGACACGTACTACGCCCACCTCAACGCGGTCGCCGACACGCACCCGCAGCTCACGATGGACGACGGCTGCGACCTCGTGTCGCTGCTCCACAGCGAGCGGCCCGAACAGGTCAAGGAGGTCCTTGCCGGTACCGAGGAAACGACCACCGGCGTCATCCGTCTCAAGGCGATGGCCGCCGACGGCGCGCTGGGCTTCCCGGTCATCGCGGTCAACGAGGCGCAGACCAAGCACCTCTTCGATAACCGCTACGGCACCGGCCAGTCGACGGTCGACGGCATCCTGCGCGCGACGAACATCCTCCTCGCGGGCCGCAAGGTGGTCGTCGCCGGCTACGGCTGGGTGGGGCGGGGGATCGCCTCGCGGATGGCCGGGCTGGGCGCGCATGTCGCGGTCGTCGAGGTCGACCCGGTTCGCGCGCTCGAGGCCCTGATGGACGGCTACGCCGTGCTGACGCATACCGAGGCCGCAGCATGGGGCGACCTGTTCGTCACAGCGACCGGCAACCTCAACGTGTTCCGGCGCGAGCACTTCGAGGCCATGCGCGACGGCGCGATCATGGCCAACAGCGGGCACTTCGACGCCGAGCTGGACCTGCCGGCGCTCCAGGCGCTCGCCGAGGGCCACGTGCGCGAGGTCCGCGAGAACGTCCAGGAATTCGACCTGGGCGGCAAGAAGCTCCACCTCATCGCCGAAGGACGGCTGGTCAATCTCGGCGCTGCCGAGGGGCATCCGGCGTCGGTCATGGACATGAGCTTCGCCAACCAGGCGCTGTCGGCCGAGTACGTCGCGGCGCATCACGCGGAGCTCGAACCGAAGGTGTACGTGGTGCCCGAGGCGATCGACAGCGAGGTCGCCCGCCTCAAGCTGGCCGCGCTCGGGATCGAGCTCGAGCCGATGACGCCGGAGCAGGCCGAGTACGTCGCCTCCTGGCAGCACGGCACCTGAGCCGGTGACGACCGAGCGAACGGTCGCGCCATACGGTTCGTGGCGCTCGCCGATCTCCGTCGACCACGTCGTGGGCCAGACGATCCTGCTCGGGGAGCCGTGGCTTGACGGTGACGACCTGTACTGGCTCGAGGGGCGACCCTGGGAGGGTGGCCGCCGCGTCCTCGTGCGCCGCGAGCCGGACGGCACGACCTCGGAATTGACGCCGGCCCCGGCGAACGTCCGCACGCGCGTGCACGAGTACGGCGGTGGCTCGTACACGGTGGCCGGTGGGATCGCGGTGTACTCGGACTTCCGGGACGGCCGGCTGTACCGGATCGACCCGGGCGCAACGGGCGCCGTGGCGATCACACCCGAGGGTCCGTGGCGCTATGCCGACCTCCGCTTCGACGCATCGCGGCGGCGGTTCGTGTGCGTGCGCGAGGACCACTCGGGCGAGGACCAGCCTCGCAACGAGCTGGTTGCCGTGCCCCTCGATGGCGAGACGCCGCCGGTCGTGCTGTATGGCGGACCGGACTTCGTGGCGGCCCCGCGCGTCTCGCCGGCCGGCGACCTGCTGGCGTGGCTCGAGTGGGACCTCCCGGACATGCCGTGGGATGCCACGCGACTGCGCGTCGCGACGATCAACGAGGACGGCTCGCTCGGCACACCCGAACTCGCGGCCGGTGGCATGGACGAGTCCATCGCCCAGCCGGAATGGTCCGCCGAGGGCGACCTGCACTTCGTCAGCGACCGCAGCGGCTGGTGGAATCTGTACCACCTGGCCGAAGGCCCGCGACTCGAGGCGCTCGCGCCCATGGATGCCGAGTTCGCCGATCCGGCCTGGATCTTCGGACGTTCGTCGTATGCATTCCTCCCGGACGGCAGCATCGTCGCGGCCGCGCGGAGCGGAAGCCACGACCGGCTGTTCCACGTCCTCCAGGACCATCTCGTCGGCGAGGTCGTCACGCCGTTCAGCGAGTTCGAAGGGCTGATGGCGTCGCAGGGCTCGGTTGCGGCGCTGGTTGGTGCGCCCGATCGGCCGACGGCCATTGTCCGATTCGACCCGGAGACGCTTGAACCGATCGAGGTCGTGCGCGCGGCCAGCGCGTTCGCGCCCGAACCGGCCTATATCTCGCGCCCCGAACCGATCGAGTACGCGACGTCGGGCGGGCGTGTCGCCCACGCCCTGTTCTACGCGCCGGTCAACGCCGACTTCGAGGGACCGGCCGCGGAGCAGCCGCCGCTCGTCGTCCTGACGCACGGCGGCCCGACGTCGAACGCCTCGACGGGCCTCGAGCTGTCGCGCCAGTTCTTCACCAGCCGCGGGATCGCGGTCGTCGACGTCGATTACGGCGGGAGCACCGGGTATGGCCGCTCGTACCGCCAGCTGCTCAACGGCAACTGGGGCAAAGTCGACGTCGAGGACTGTGTGGCGGCGGCACTGTTCCTGGCCGACCGCGGCGACGTCGACCCGCAACGGATGGCGATCATGGGCGGCAGCGCGGGCGGCTTCACGACGCTCGCGGCGCTCGCGTTCACCGACGTCTTCCGGGCGGGCATCTCGTTGTTCGGGGTGGGGGATATCGAGGCGCTCGCCAGGCACACCCACAAGTTCGAATCGCGCTACACGGACCGGCTCGTGGGGCCACTCCCCGAGGCCGCGGCGCGCTACCGCGAGCGCTCGCCGGTCTATGCGTTCGACCGAATCAGCTGCCCCGTGCTCGTGCTGCAGGGTCTCGACGACAAGGTGGTCCTCCCTGCGCAGGCCGAGCAGATCGTGGCGGCCCTCGCGGAGAACGGCATCCCGTACGCCTACCTCGCCTTCGAGGGCGAGGGTCACGGCTTCCGCGGCGAGACGGCGCAGCGCCGCACGCTCGAGGCGCAGCTGTCATTCCTCGGGCAGGTCTTCGGTTTCGAACCCGCCGACGCGATCAAACCGGTCGAGCTGGTTCGAAGCACCGTCCGCGCCGGAACGTGATCGCACCCCGTACGCCGGTACCGGCGGGCGGGCCTGCCGGCCCGTGGTAGGCTCGGACGCGAACCTGGAGGGCCAATGAGCATCGTCGACGCCGAGCAGTATCTCTTCACGTCCGAGTCGGTCACCGAAGGCCACCCGGACAAGATGTGCGACCAGATCAGCGACGCGATCCTCGATGCGTTCATCCGCCAGGACCCGTACGCGCGCGTCGCCTGCGAGACCGCCACGACCACCGGCCTCGTCATGGTCCTCGGCGAGATCAGCACCGAAGCCGAGTACATCGACGTGCCAACGATCGTCCGCGACGTCGTCAAGGACATCGGCTACACCAAGGCCGACTACGGATTCGACTACCTCACCTGCGGCACGCTCGTGTCGATCAAGGAGCAGTCGGCCGATATCGCGCAGGGTGTCGACGCGGCGCTGGAGGTCCGCGAGGACCACGCAACGTCCGAGGAGCTGGGCGCAGGCGACCAGGGGATGATGTTCGGCTTCGCCTGCCGCGAGACGCCCGAGCTGATGCCGATGCCGATCGCGCTTGCGCACCGCATGGCGCGCCGCCTGGCCGAGGCGCGCAAGTCGGGCCAGCTGCCGTACCTTCGCCCGGACGGCAAGACGCAGGTCACGATCGAGTACGAGCGCGGCGTCCCGAAGCGGGTCAAGACGGTGGTCGTCTCGGCCCAGCACGACCCCGACATTCGCCCCGAGCGACTGCGCAGCGAGATCGTGGAAGCGGTGGTCCTGTCGACGATCCCCCACGAGCTCCGCCACCACGACCCGGTCATGCACGTGAACCCGACCGGGCGCTTCGTCACCGGCGGCCCGATGGGCGATGCGGGGCTGACCGGCCGCAAGATCATCGTGGATTCATACGGCGGGATGGCGCGCCATGGTGGCGGTGCGTTCAGCGGCAAGGATCCGACGAAGGTGGACCGGTCCGCCGCGTACGCGGCTCGGTGGGTGGCGAAGAACGTGGTCGCGGCCGGGCTGGCCGACCGGTTCGAGGTCGAGGTCGCCTACGGGATCGGCATCGCGCGGCCGGTGAGCCTGTCGGTCGATTCGTTCGGGACGGGGACCGTTGCGGACGACGAGATCCTGAAGCTCGTCGAGCGGCATTTCGACCTGCGGCCCGCCTCGATCATCGCCGGGCTCGAGCTGCGCCGGCCGATCTACCGCCAGACCGCGGCCTACGGCCACTTCGGCCGCGAGGACCTCGACCTGCCCTGGGAGCGCACCGACAAGGCGGCGCTCCTCGCCGCGGACGCCGGCCTGCCGGAACCGAAGCTGGAGCCGGTCGCCGTCGCCGAGTAGCACCACTTGCGCAAGGGCGACGCCATCACGTTCCCGTCGCGGCTGCCGCACTGGAACATCAACCGCGGCGAGGAGCCCGCAACCGTCCTCTTCTGCGTGACGCCGCCCAGCTTCTAGGGAGCCGCGCGGGGCGGGGCGCGCCGTTACGATGAGCGCCACATGTACGCCGTCATCCTGGCCGGCGGCGGTGGGACCCGGCTGCACCCCCTCAGCCGGCCCGAACGCCCCAAGCCCTTCCTGCCACTGCTCGGGCGGCATTCTCTGCTGCAGCTGACGGTAGCTCGCCTGGTGGATGGCGGCGAGCTCGCGCTGCGACCCCAGGACATCACCGTGGTGACCCACACGAGCTACGTACGCCACGTCGAGGATCAGCTCCCGGGAATCGCCGTGCTGGCCGAGCCGCACGCCCGGAACACCGCCGCGGCGATCGCCTACGCGACGCTCGCCATCGACCGGCCCGACGACGAGGTAATGGTCGTGCTCCCCGCGGACCACGCGATCGACCCGGCGCGCGAGGGCGTCTTCCGGTCGGTCCTGTGGAAGGCGGCGAACCACCTGGCCACGGGCGCCTTCGACATCGAGGACCCGCTGGTCACCCTCGGTATCCAGGCGGACCGGCCGGCGACCGAGTACGGCTATCTCATCCCGAGTTTCGAGCGTCGCGAGAGCGTGGCCGGATTGGACGCGTACCCGCTGCGCGGCTTCGAGGAGAAGCCGAAGCTGGAACGGGCCGTCCAGATCCAGGCACTCCCCGGGGCCGCGTGGAACGCGGGCATGTTCCTGTGGCGGCGTCGAGCCATCCGTTCGGTCCTCCAGCGCTACACAGGTCTGATCCAGTCGCTCGAACCGGTGTACCGAACGCCGACGCTCCTCGAGAAGGCCTACGACGGCATCAAGCCGATCTCCATCGATCACGCGGTGATGGAGGCGGCCGCTCGCGACGGTCGCGTCGTGATGGCCGCCATGGACGTGGGCTGGTCGGACATCGGCAGCTGGAGCGCGCTGCTGAGTGCCATCGGCGCCGCCGGGACCGGCGACCTCGTGCAGGCGGGCGAGACGGTCCCGACAACCTCGGGCGACCTCGTGGTGCGCCGTCTCCAGGGCCGGCTCGGTCTCATCCCGGTCCTCGAGAGCGGTAGCATGACCGCGCTGCAGACCATCGCGGTCCTCCGCGGAGCGACGGCCGACGCCGCCCGGATCGAGGACATGCTGCGGCGCTGCTCGCAGCCGGAGGCCTGATGACGACACCCGCTGGCGTGGCCGCACCGACCTCGATCGTCTTCGGGACCGACGGCTGGCGAGCCCGGATCGCCGAGGACTACACGTTCGACAACGTGCGTCGTTGCGCCGATGGCGTCGCCCAGTACGTCGTCGACCAGGGAGCCGCCGCCAAGGGCGTGGTCGTCGCCTACGACCGGCGCTTCGCGTCCGAGCATTTCGCCCAGGCCGCCGCGGAAATCCTCCTTGCCCGCGACATCCCGGTCGTATTCGCGTCTCGCGCGGTGCCGACCCAGATGAGCTCGTACGAGGTGGTCTCGCGCGGCGCTGCTGCCGGAATCGTCATCACGGCGAGCCACAACCCGTGGACCGACAACGGGTTCAAGGTCAAGGCGCCGTCCGGCGCCGCGGCGGGCCCCGAGATCCTCACCGCGCTCGAAGCACAGATCGCACGCAACGGCGGGGTGCCGATCGAACGGCGGCCGTTCAGCGACGCCGAGGCGGCCGGACTGGTCGAGCGGTTCGATCCGTATGACGGGTACGAGGCGTTCGTACGCCGCACCGTCGACCTCGATGCACTGCGCGCCGCCGACATGTCCGTGCTCGTCGAGCCCCTGTGGGGCTCGGGGGCGGGCTGGTTGAGCCGGCTGCTCGCCGGCGGCCGCATCCGCGTCACCGAGCTGCACCAGGAGCGCAACCCGTACTTCGGCGGCGTCAACCCCGAACCGATCCGGCCGCACATCGATGAGGCACTCGGGATCATCGCCGGGGGCGGCTACGACCTGGGGCTGTTCCTCGACGGCGACGCGGACCGCGCCGGCGCAGCCGACGAGCAGGGCACGTTCATCCACCAGCTGCAGGTCACCGGCCTGCTCATGTACTACCTGGCCGAGCACCGGGGCTGGCGCGATCCCGTGGTCATCAGCGTCAACAACACGTCGATGGGCACCCGGCTCGGCGAGCACTACGGGATCGCCACGCACGAGGTCCCGGTCGGCTTCAAGTTCATCGGTCCGAAGATGATCGAGACGGGCGCGATGATGGGCGCCGAGGAGTCGGGCGGCTTCGGGTTCGGGATGCACCTCCCCGAGCGCGACGGCATCTACGCCGACCTCCTCCTGCTCGACCTGTTCCTGCGCGAGAAGGCCGCCGGTCGCCGGCCCGTGTCCAAGGCGCTGGAACACTTCCATCAGCTCGCCGGACCGTCGTTTTACCGGCGGACCGACGTGCACGTGGAGCGCTCCGCGTACCCCGAGACCAAGCGGCGCCTGCTGGTCGATCTGGCCGAATCGCAGCCATCTGCCCTGGCCGGCCACCCGGTCGCCCGGACCGATGCCCTGAGCACGGCCGATGGCTTCAAGTTCTTCCTCGACGACGGGTCGTGGCTGCTGGTGCGCGCCAGCGGCACCGAGCCCCTCGTCCGCGTCTATACCGAGGCGACATCCGCGGACCTGCGCGAAGAGCTGCTGGTGGCGGGCGAGCGACTGGTACGCGGCTCGTGACGGTGACGGGCGCCCGCCACGTCCCGAAGCCGTGGGGCCACGAGCTCATCTGGGCGCATACCGACCGCTACGTTGGGAAAGTGCTGCTCATCGAAACCGGGAAGCGGCTGTCACTGCAGCGGCACGAGATCAAGGACGAGGCGATCTACGTGCTGTCGGGGCGGCTGCGGCTGTCCCTCGAGGACGATGACGGTGTGGTGCAGACCGAGGAGCTCGGTCCCGGTGACCACCGGCGCGTGGCCACGGGACGGATCCACCGCTACGAGGCGCTCGAGCGGGTCGAGCTGATGGAGGTGTCGACGCCCGAGCTGGACGACGTCGTCCGGCTCGAGGACGACTACGGCCGCGAGGGAACTTCCGAGGCCTGAGATCGTCGGCACGCTCGGCGGCGAACAGCACCCCCGTCCGCGATGCAACTTCCCGGCATCAGGCCGGGCTCGTCCCGCGCGTGGCCATGAGGGGACGGCTTGCCCGCGCCCGAAGCGCATCCATTCGTGCTGGGAGCACAGAGCGACGCGTCAAGCACTCCCGGGTCGGGACGCGTCGGCCCGTAATCGATCACCGGGCGCCCTGGCACGAACGGGCACGATCGAGTGGTCGACAAGCACCGCTGCCGGCGACGTCGTGCAGGCTTGAGTGCTGTGTTGCTGCACGCAGCATGATGTGGGCGATACGCGGTGCGCCAGGGCGGCACGGGCCGGCCCGGCCAGAGTGAGACAGCGCGGCTCTCTCCGCGTGGACGTTCCAGGCATCGGTGCGCGAACCCGACACCCGGCACCTCCCGCGAGCGCGACTCCCCCGAATGCCGGGAAGTCGCATCAAGAATGCCGGGAAGTCGCATCGCCGGGAGAGGTGGAATCCCGCGCAGCCCGCCCCCGACCATTTTCCGGGATGACCGCGCCTCCACTGGCGGGCTACAATTCACCCACGACCGCCACCACCGGTCGCTTGGTGCAGAGACCGGACGGCGGCCCTGGGAGCGCCCGAGAGGGCGACGGAGGTACCTGTCGATGCACAGCTCACTGATCGGCAAGGTCGAGAAGGCGAACCGCTACGCGCGGGAGCTCGATCGGATGACGATCGACCGCCTCAGCCTGACGTTCCGCGGTGACAACGACACCCACCACGTCAGCCTCGACGCCGGCCAGTGGCATTGCACCTGCCATTACTTCGAGAGTTGGGGTTCATGCGTCCACCTGCTGACGCTCCAGAAGGTCTTCGGGGTCATGCTCCCCGAGGAGTCGCAGGTGTCGATCTTCACCGCAGGACAGCCCGTTACCGCCTGAGCCAGGGGGGTCGCCCGACCCCGCTGACCGTCAGCCCGCAGGCCCGGCCGAGCGCCGGGCCTCGGCGTGTTCGGTCCGCAACCGCCAGTCGCCTCAGCGCAGCCAGGCCACGGTCGCCGCTGCAGCCTCGCCCAGCTCGAGCGAGGCGACTCGGCCCCAGTTGCTCGAGGCCGCGTAGACCGCGATGCCGAGGGGCGTCCCGTCTCCGTCGGTCCAGACGACTGCCAGCCGCTCGCCTTCCGCGTCCAGGGCCATGACGGCCGGCCCCGCGGCGTTGTCCGGCACGTCGATGCGGATGCTGGCTGGTTGTTGGGCGAGCCAGCTCTCCGTCGACTGGATCTCGACGGGCTCGCCCGAGCCACGCCACACGGCGGCCGTCGACGCATCGGCCGATGTTGCCACGAGGCGCACGCCAGCCGGTCCCGACTGCGTCTCCTGGGTGGCCGAGTCCACGATCACCGCGTCGCCGTCATCGCCGGTCGCCGCAACGATCACGACGCGGTCGTCGTCGATCCATGCCGCCGGTGCGGGCGCCGCCTGGCCGTCTTCCACCGCCACCTCGACGGCCTGCTCGAGGGCCGGATCGACCACCACTGCGCGCATCCCGCCGCCATCGGAGAAATCCGCCCCGAGCTGCGCGTACGCCGCTCCCGGCGGATCCCAGGTGCCGAAGAACAGCGGCGGTTGCGGCGGCAGATCGGTCAGCGTGACCGGTTCCACCAGCCGCCATTCGAGGTCCTCGTCGCCGAGCGGCCCGCTGACGTACGTTCGCCCGTCGACGAGCGTGGCGAGGAGCACGTTCGTACGGCCGGCCGCGACCCAGGACGTGGCCGGATCGGGCAGCTCGATGCGACGACCTCGGCCGCCCTCGCGCACGCGCAACGTGACCGAGCCCACGTCGCCCGACAGGACCAGCAGGCCGTCGGTCATGGCCGCGTCTTCGGCCGGTTGCTCGCAGCCGGCCGCGACCGCCATAACGGTCAGGGCGAGGATGGCGGCAACGAGCATGCGGCGATTCACGGGTGCCATGGCGCCCGCAGTGTGCCACGGGGGCGTGTGCTAGAGTCCGCCGGCAACAGAACGACACCGCGTGGTCGCGAAGCCGGTGCGAATCCGGCACAGTCCCGCTACGGTGGTCGCCCTCCGAGGGCGCAAGTCCGGTCGCCGGCCCCGCGGTCGATGCTCGAACCTTCGAGAGAAAGGGTTAGGCAGACCGATGCGACCGACGAGATCGAACCCCTCCCTCGACGCGCGAGGCGAGGGGTTCCGCGATTTCCGACCCCTCGTTTTCTGAGCGCCGTGGCGACGCGCGGCGAGTCGCTGACAGCTACTCACCTGGCTCTTGGCCGGGCGGCCGGTATCCGGGGTCGGCCCGTCCTGCTGGCTTCCGGGGGGATCGCGGCGCTCGCGGTGGCGCTCATGCTCGGTGTCGGCTTCGGGTCGGTATCGATCGATCCTGCCGACACCGTGGCGATCCTGGCGCACCGGCTCCTCGGGCTCGACCTGGGCCGCGACTGGGCGCCGGCCGCGGAGACGATCGTGATGGACCTGCGGCTGCCGCGCGTCCTGACGGCGATGCTCGTGGGGCTCGCGCTGGCCGTCGCCGGCGTCACGTTCCAGGCATTGCTGCGCAACCCCCTCGCCGACCCGTATGTGCTTGGCACCGCGTCCGGGGCCGCGCTCGGCGCGGCAATCGCGGTGCTCATCCCGGTGCGCTTCGTGATCCTGGAGTTTGGCCTGCTCCACGGGCTCGCGTTCGTCGGCGCCCTCGTCTCGGTGTACACGGTCTACCGCCTGTCGCGGACGAGCGGCCTCGCGCCGCTGACCAGCCTGCTGCTCACGGGGTACGCGGTCGGCTCGCTCCTCGCGGCGGGCCTCGCGATGGCGATGTATCTCTCGGGCGCCGCGTTACGCCAGATCTTCACGTACCTGCTTGGCAGCTTCGACGCCGCGAGCTGGACCCGCCTCGCCGGCGCCTTGCCGATCGTGGCCGTGGCAACCGCCGCGATCCTGCTCAGGGCCCGCTCGCTGAACGGCCTGCTGCTCGGCGAGGAGACCGCGGCCAACCTCGGCGTGAACGTCGCGCGGGAGCGCGGCATCCTGCTGGGCCTCGCCTCGTTGGCCACGGCGGCCGCGGTCGCGATCAGTGGCCTCATCGGCTTCGTTGGGCTGGTCGTCCCCCACGTCGTCCGGTTGATCGTCGGGCCGTCCGCGCGGCTCGTCCTGCCGTTGTCGGCCATCGCCGGCGCCGCGCTCCTTGCCTACGCGGACCTGGTGGCGCGGTTGCTCGGCGAGATCCCGGTCGGCGTCGTGACGGCGGTGCTCGGGGCGCCGTTCTTCCTGCTGATCCTGCGCCGCGCTCGGGCGGGGTACGAGCTGTGAGCGAACCGCTCGTCCGCCTGGCGGGAGTCACGGTCGCGTACCGCGGGCGGAACGTCCTCGATGCCGTCGACCTCGCCATCGAACCCGGCGAGCGGGTTGCGCTCATCGGTCCGAACGGCGCCGGAAAGTCGACGCTGCTGCGCGTCGCCGGCGGGCTGCTCCGGCCCGCGGTGGGCCGCGCGGAGCTCGGTGGCGCGTTGGTGACGGACCTCGACCGCATGGAGGTGGCTCGCCGCCTCGCGGTCGTCCCGCAGCAGGCCACGCTGCCGTTCGCGACGCGCGTCGAGGAGGTCGTCGCGCTCGGTCGGCTGCCGTACGAGCATCCGCTGCGCGGCGCCCGTCCCTCGGATCGCGCAGCGATCGCCGGCGCGATCGAGCGGGTCGGGGTCGGCCACCTGCTCGGGCGGGACGTGCGCGAGCTGTCGCTCGGCGAGCGCCAGCTCGTGCTGATCGCGCTGGCCGTCGCGCAATCCACGGCCCTGCTCGTCCTCGACGAGCCGACGGTCCACCTGGACCTGCGTCACCAGGTTGGTGCGATGGAGCTCCTCGTCGACCTCAACGAGCGCGATGGCACGACCGTCCTTGCCGTGCTCCACGACCTGGCCATGGCTGCGCACTTCTTCCCCCGACTCGTACTGCTCGATCGCGGCCGGGTGGTGGCCGACGGACCCGCTGATGACGTGCTGACCCCCGACCGGGTCCGCGATGTGTTCGGGGTCGACCCAGCCCTGGTGCGTCTGCCGGCCTGACCGCCGGCCCGTGGTACCCTGCCGCGCGTGACTCGGCGTCGATCGAGTGCGCCGGGTATGCCTGCTGCCCGCGCATTCAACGTGCTCATCCCCCTCGTCCTCGTGGCCGTCCTGGCCGCGGCGTGCGGCAATACCCCGACGACGGTCGCGCCTTCCGCGTCTCCTGCACCAGTCGGGCCGACAGCTCTCCCCGGGTCGGCAGCGCCCACCGCGGATCCCGCGACCGACGAACCGTCGACACCCCAGCCGCCCTCCAGCGAGGAGCCGTCCCCGACGCTTGAACCGGAACCGACCGACGACGGGGGTCCGGTCACCGCGGAGTGCACCGGGACCGACGAGAACCGAGAGTTCTTCGCGCAGTTCGCGGAGGCCGTCGACTGGCCGGTGTACTGCCCGGCCCTGCCGTCCGGTTGGTTCGTCGGCACCGGCCAGTGGCGGCAGGCCGATGGTCCCCGGCTCGAGATCTCGTACCGCGGACCCGCGGGCGCCGGGCTGCTGCTCCAGCAGGGCGCCTACTGCCCCGGCGACGGGGAATGCGTGCCGCCGGGCGACGAGCTCGGTCCGACGGCCTTCGGCGACCGCGACGGCACGCTCATCGAGACCGCCGACGGCTGGGCGATCGTGGCGGACCGCGGAGAGCAGCCGAGCTGGTTGCTGACCCTCACCGGCGTCAGCGAGGCGGCTGCGCGCCGGATCGCCGCCGACCTCGTCCAGGTGGACTCCTGAGGAGCCGGCTCAGGCCGAGAGGTCGCGCCGCCGGAACGCGATGATCGCCATCGTCCAGCCGGCCACCGCAAGCGCGCCGAGCAGCAGCGAGTCAGAGATCGGGTACTCGCCGCGACCGATCAGGCCCTGCAAGTTGAAGTACCGGAAGGCCGACAGGGACGAGAGCCAGTCGACGTCCGGCGCGAGGGCCGCCACGACGTTGAACAGGTACATGACCACGAGGACGCCCGCAGCGATCCCCGCCGCCCTCCCGCGATCGAGGAGGACCACCGCAAGGAGCGTCGTCGGTCCCGCAATCGCGGCCCCGAACGCGAGCGAATGGAGCGCCGACAGCGCAACCCGGTCCTCCGGGAAGTTCGGCACGATCAGCAGGTCGCCGACGAACACGCCCAAGACCATCGCCAGCGCGACGATGGCGATCGCCACGACCTGGGTGCCGATCGAGCCAAGGAGGTGGTTGACCCTGCGCAGCGGCGTCGACAGGACGACGTCGAGAAAGCCCCGGTTCGCGTCCGCCGCCACCCGCGTCCCGAGCGCGATGGCGGCGATCGACGCGACGAGCGGCCACAGGAAGCTGAACACGTAGCCCGACAGGAAGATCCCGGGATCCGCGAAGCTGCCCTCGCCAAGCCCAAAGGCGACGAGCAGCTCCCTGGGGTACGCGTCGAGCAGCGACTCGAACTGTTCCGCGTTCTCGACGACGTTCGTGTAGAAGATCGAGATGAAGCCGGCGTACAGGGCCGTGACGACGACCAGTCCGAGGATGAGCGTCCGGCTCCGGCGCAGGTCGAGCCCGAACGCGGCTCCGGTCACCGCGCCACCTTCGCGGCATCCCCGGGCGCGTCGTCGACCTGCATCGGCGCGTCTCGGTCGTAGAAGCGGAGAAAGATGTCCTCGATGTCCGGCGTCGTGATCGACATGTCGTGGATCTCCAGCTCGGCGAGCCTGCGCAGGAACGGGTTCAGGTCGCCGCGGACCATGAGATGGACGTCCCGCGCCGTTGCCGAGACGACCTGCACGTTCGGGAGGTCGAAGGCGCCCGTCGGTGGCGGCGCACCGAACACGAGGTTGACCGAGCGCCAGTGGCCGGCCAGGAGTGCCTGGACCGGGGAGATCTCGATCAACTGTCCTTCCCGGATGATCCCGACCCGGTCGCAGCTCCGCTCGACCTCCGGGAGGTTGTGTGACGAGAGGAAGACGGTCCGGCCGGCCGCCCGAACCTCCGAAACGAGGGCGAGGAATTCGCGCTGCATGAGTGGATCGAGGCCGCTCGACGGCTCGTCGAGCACGATCAGCGGCGCGTCGCCCATGAACGCCTGCACGACGCCGACCTTCTGCCGGTTCCCGCGCGACAGTTTGCGGATCTGGACTGACGGATCCAGCTCGAGTCGTTCGGCCACCGCACGCCACGAACCCTTCGGGAGGCGCCGCAGCCGGCCGACGTAATCGAGCTGCTCGCCCGCGGTCAGCTCGCCGAGGTACGCCGGGTCGCTGCCCACGTAGGACAGCCGCTCGTGGATGCGGGGTGCGTCGGTCCACACGTCCAGGCCGAAGATCGTGGCCCGTCCGGCGGTCGGCCGGAGCAGTCCGAGGAGCGTCCGGATCGTCGTCGTCTTGCCCGCGCCGTTCGGCCCGAGAAAGCCGAAGACCTCGGCCTCGTCGACGCTGAACGTGACGTCGCTGATGCCCCGCCGGCTGCCGTACGACTTGGTGAGGCTGGATGCCTCAATGATGCTCGGCACCTGGTTCGAACCTCGTGCGTGCCACGCCGCGGTCAGTGTCGCGGCGGCGGTGGGGCCACAGACAGGGTACTTCGACCCGCTGCGAGCCGGTCTTCGGGCCCCAACGGGCCCGGCGTCAGGCCGCTACCAGGAGACGCGAACAGCGACGGTGCCGGTCGAGAGGGGCGCGAGACGGCGGAACGCGTCGGCGAAGAGGTCGATCTCGCGGGCGCCGCCGCACGCGCACCAGTCGACCAGCTTCACGGCGATGCAGTTCCCGGACCCGCACACGCTCACGGTCCGGCCCCGCCAGTTGCCGACGCGGAGCGCGGGACCGGCCGCAGCGTACAGGCCGCCCGAGTAGCCGGCCGGACAGCCGCTGCCGTTGTTGCAGTACCAGGCCGCACGCCCGTTGACGCTGTGCGTGGGGTTCGGCGGCGGCGTGGGCCGCGGCGTCGCCTTGACGAGCGACTCGGCCCTGGCCGGCTGATCGGGGTTGGCCCGTGGCTCGAAGGATCGGGCCTCCTCCACCTGGAAGTCGCCGATTGGATCCCCGTTGGGCGTCGCGCCGCCCCCGATGACCGGGGGCGGTACGGTGGCCTCGGTCAGACCGCCGGCCATCACGATGGCGGTGAACGCGCCCGGATCCGGGGACGAGGCCGAAGATGGGGGACGGGCGATCGATCCCGTCGCGACCAGCAGGGTGCTGATCGTCGCGAGAACCGCGAGCGGGACCGCCTTTCGGACGGTCAGCCTTCCGTGACGGGTCGGCTGACGCTCGGTCGTCGGGGGTAGGTGTGGTGCGTCGATCGGTTCTTCCTCGGTGCGGCCTCCCCACCCGCGACGACAAGGTCCGCCCCGCGAGCATGGACGCTCGCGGTCGGTGTCGCGAATGGGATTGGGGCAGGTGGTACCGCGGTGAGCGCGGTCCCCTGGGGTCCTGCCAGCCGCACGAGTATACACGGGGGAGCCAGCGTCCCGGCGACGGGGCGAGGCGAGGGCGGGCGCGCGCTACCAGGAAACGCGAACGGACAGGGTGCCGCTGGAGAGGGGCGCCAGGCGGCTGAACGCGTCGCTGTAGAGATCGATGACGCGACCGCTGCCACAGGCGCACCAGTCGATCAGCTTGACGTTCACGCAGTTCCCGGATCCGCACACCGTCACCGTTCGACCGCGCCAGTCGCCCACCCGCAGCGCCGGTCCGGCGGCCGCATACAGGCCGCCCGGGTAGGCGTAATGGCAGGAGCTCACGCCGGCCTTGCAGTACCAGCTCGCGGTACCGCGCACGCTGTGGCTCCCACCACCGGCGGTGCCCGCAACCGGCTTCGGCCGGGGCGTCGTTTTGACCAACGCCTCGGGCCGCTCCGGCTGGTTGGGGTTGGGTCGCGGATCGAACGAGCGGTCCTGCTGCGTGAAGTCGCCGATCCGCGCCGGCGACGCCGGTGCGCCGTCGTCGATCGACGGGAGCGGCGCGGCGTTGCCGGCTTCTGATCCGGCAATCACGACGGGTCGGAACGCGGCGGCGTCCAGGGTGGACGGTGGGGCTGGGGGACGAGCGGTCGCCGCCGTCGCGACGGAGAGTGTCGTGAACGCAGCCAGCATGGCCATCGCAACCGCTCGTCGGGCGGTCAAGCCGTCACGCCCGCGACGGCAGGACCGTCGGGACGCGACTGTCGAAACGTAGGCATGCCGCGCAGGTTCGCCCGGTCAGGGTGGCAGGAAACCCTTTACTGCGCGAAGGCAGGCTTGCAGGGGGGTTTCAGGTCGCCTTTCCGGCCGAGCTCGCAAGGCCGCCGCAATGCGCGGCAGCGCGCCTCACGCGCGCTTTCGATCCAGGTCGAGAAACGGCAAGCCGACGACGGTCGCGGCGACGTGCCCGCGGCGGCCTTCCACGGTCCATTCCACGTCGAGCTTCGTGCCCGCCGCGTCGTACCGAGGCGGGACGGATGCGAGCGCGATGGCCTGCTTGAGGATCGGGCTCCAGCCGTGGCTGGTCGCCTTGCCGACCTGGCGGCCACCGGCGAACACCGGCACCGGCGAGCGGTCGACGATCGGCGAGATCGCCGGCGGCAGGTCCTGCGCCGTGTACAACGCTTCGATGTCGTACCAGTCCAGTTGGAGGCCGGCCAGCCGTCGCCCGGGACCCCCGGCCTGCTGCTCTCGTTCGAGTGCCAGCCGTCCGACGAAGTCACCCTTGTCGAAGCTGACCAGGCGGCCCAGGCCGATCTCGTAGGGGGAGTAGTTCTGCTCGGGATTGAGCGCGTGGCGCGCCGACATGTAGTCCACCTCGATCAGGATGAGCCCCGCCTCGAGCCGGGCCACGTCGAGGGCGAGCATGCCGGCCGGCCGGATGCCGTACGCCTGCCCGGCGGTCATGAGGGCATCCCACACGGCGACTGCCTTGTCGGCCGGGATCCACAGCTCGTAGCCGAGATCGCCCGTGTACCCGGTCCGCGACACGTCGACGGCCACAGCGGCCCGACCCGACCCGACCTTCGCGGAGCGCCGCCGGAAGTAGCGCAGGTCGCCGAACTCCGCGCTAGTGGCGGCCTCGAGGACTGCGCGCGACAGGGGGCCCTGCAGGGCCAGGGCGGCAACCCGCTCGGTCTCGTCGGTGATCTCGACGTCGAGCCCGGCCGCGTTCATGCGGAGCCAGCGGAGCTGGGGATCCGCGGCCGTCCAGCGGAACGTGCCGTCATCGAGGTGGTGGACCGTCCCGTCGTCGATGACCTTGCCGTGCTCATCGCACCACGGCGTGTAGAAGACGGTGCCCGGGACGAGCTTCGTCGCGTCGCGGGTGATGACCCGGTCGACGAGGCGGCCCGCGTCCGGACCGCTCACGCGGTACTTGAACAGCGGCGAGACGTCGATCAGCGCCGCGGCCTCGCGGATCGCGTTGTATTCGATGTCGTGGAAGTCCGCGTACACCGACGATGCGAAGTAGCCCGACCACTCGCGCCACTGCATCTTGCGGTTCAGGTCGGCGGTGCGCGGATGGAAGGCGGTCCCGACGCTCATCGCGACGGAGTATGACCGAGCACGGGCACCCGGCGCTCGGGTACGCTGCATGAAACGTATGCAGACTGGATAAGAGAGGGAGCGGGTGGCGCAGCGCTACGACGCGGTCATCATCGGCGGCGGCCACAACGGTCTCGTCAGCGCGGCATATCTCGCGCGCGCCGGACTGAAGACCCTCGTTCTCGAACAGCGCGAGGTGCTGGGCGGCGCGGCCGTCACCGAGGAGCTCATCCCCGGCTTCCGCTTCAGCGTCTTCTCGTACGTCGTCTCGCTGCTGCGGCCCGAGATCATCCGCGACCTGGAGCTCCCCAGGCACGGCCTCGACATCCTCCCCCTCGACGGGACGTTCACCCCGCTGCGCGAGGGCGAAGGCCCGGGGAAGGGCGGCGACTTCCTGTGGCGGGTGAA